>NZ_JBEZYF010000008.1:0-188846 GCF_040638415.1 Kribbella sp. NPDC026596
CCGCGAACGACCACTCAGCACTCAGGAATCACCAAAGCGTTCCAGTCGGTGGTTCGGCCGCCCGCAAGGCACACACCTAACCTAAATGTCGGTGGACGGTTCTAGGGTGGGGTCATGACTGTGAAGCTGGGTGCGCACGTCGATCAGCAGGACCCGCTGGCCGAGGCGGCCGATCGGGGCGCCGACCTGGTGCAGTTCTTCCTCGGCAACCCGCAGGACTACAAGGCGCCGAAGCTCGCGTACGCCGACGGCGAGGAGGCACTGCGGGAGCGGTCCGCCGCCGCGGGCGTCGACTTGTACGTGCACGCGCCGTACCGGCTGAACGTGGCGAACACGAACAACCGGATCCGGATCCCGAGCCGCAAGCTGCTCCAGCAGACCCTCGACAAGGCCGCCGAGATCGCCGTCAAGGGCGTGATCGTGCACGGCGGGCACGTCGGTGACGAGGACGACCCCGAGGCCGGCTTCGACAACTGGCGCAAGTGCATCGAGCGGGCCGAGCTCCCGGTGCCGCTGCTGATCGAGAACACGGCCGGCGGCGAGAACGCGATGGCGCGTCAGCTGGACCGGATCGCGCGACTCTGGGACGCGGTCCAGTCGTCCGGCAACGACCGCCTGGAGAACGTCGGCTTCTGCCTCGACACCTGTCACTTCCACGCGGCCGGTGAAGAGCTGCCGTCGATCGTCGAGAAGGTGCTCGCGATCACCGGCCGGATCGACCTCGTGCACGCCAACGGCTCACGCGACGAGTTCGGTTCCGGTGCCGACCGGCACAGCAACTTCGAGGAGGGCCACATCGACCCGGCCGACATCGTCGCGGTCGTGCAGGCCGCCGGTGCTCCGGTCGTCGTCGAGACGCCGAACGCCGACCACGGCCAGAAGGCCGACATCGACTACCTCAGGGCGCACCTGAGCTAGTCGGCTCGAGGTTGTGCAGCCAGTAGGTCAGGCCGAACGGGAGCAGTAGCGCAAGCCCAGTGCTGTTCCGCGTGGGTATCAGGACGCCGGCGACGATCGCGACGAGGAGCAGGATCGTCGTGAGCTGGAAGACGTCGACTCGACCGAGCACCCGGGTGCGCAAGGTGAGACGGCCGATGGCGCACGCACTGTAGATGACGACCAGCGCGAGCAGGCAGATCCCCGCGACGGCCACGCCGACCCAGGCGAGTACGTCGTACCCGTCGGCGCCACTGAGGATGCCGGAGAGCTGGAAGACACCGACGAGCACCGTGAGTCCGGCAGCGGACCACAGCAACCGCGCAGTGGTACGACGAGCCCGCTCAGGATCAGGCACGGGGTCCGGTTCCGAGGGCGCCATGGGGGCGACGGTAGCGCAGGGAGACAATGGCGCGCATGCAGACCTGGGCCGAGCGGTTCCCCGAGCTCTTCGCGCCGGACCACTGGGCCTGGGGCGAGCTCGACGTCCGGTACTCCACCGAGCGCGCGCCGGACGAGCTGATCAGCAACGTGCACGTGGTCGGCCGCGCCGACGGCGGAATCGTTGTCTGTAGCAACGATCTGGGCTGGCGCTTCCTCCCCGGCGGTACTCGCGAACCGGGCGAGACGATCGAGCAACTCGTCCACCGCGAACTCCTCGAGGAGGCCGGTGCCCGGCTGACCGGTCCGTTGACGTGGCTCGGCGCCCACCGCGCCGAGCACGGCCGGCCCGCTCCGTACCGTCCACATCTCCCGCACCCGATCTCGTACTGGGCCACCGTCGTCGCGGACGTCGTGGTCGACGCACAGCCGACCAACCCCGACGACGGCGAGCAGGTGGTCGAGGTTCTCGTCCTGCCACCGGACCAGGCGGCCGGCTACCTCGACGCCCAGGCCGACGGCGGGGCGATGGGCAGCCAGGTCAGACTGGCTCAGGCAATGGGGCTGGTTTAGCAGACTGCCACGGCAGTACGGCGGCACTCACCGCACAGCAGCCACCCGCGACCCACAGCGCGCCGCGAAGCCCGACCAGCGCCGCGAGCACCCCACCGAGCGCCATCAAGGCAGGCTGCACGCAGCGCGAACTGATCGACCACGCACCGACCACCCTGGCCATGAACCCGTCCTCGGTCACGTCCATCCGGTACGTCGCGAACGACGGGTTGAACACACCGGAGGCCACCAGCAGGCAAGTCTCCGCCGCAGTGAGCAGCACGAAGCCGCCCAGACCGTGTGGAGCCAACGGGAAGAGCAGCAGCCACGGAGCCCGCAGAATGCCGAACACGATGAGCATCCGATGCAGTCCGTGCCGACGCGTGAGCCGAGGCGCCAACTGGGCGCCCAGCACGCCACCCAGGCACGCGAGACCGAGGAACAACCCATAGCTCCACGGCGCCAGGCCGAGGTCACGCAGCATGAACACCGTCAGCAGCGGCACTGTCATCATCACCGGCCCGCCGAACAACTGCGAGTTCCAGAACAGTGCGCGCAGTCCGCGATGGCCAAGGATGTACCGCCACCCGGCGGTCACATCCGCCTTCCCGTCCCGCCGTACGGGCGTCGGCTCGGGCTGCTCGATCCGCCGGACGCCGATCGCGGACAGGAGAAACGACACCGCATCGACCGCCAGCGTGGCGGTCGCGCCGACCAGGCTGACCAGCGCACCGCCGATCGCCGGACCAATGCTCAGCGAGATCCAGTTGGTCTGCTCGAACCGGCTGTTCGCCTCGGCCCGCCCCTCGGCCGAGATCAGCGCCTTCAAATGTGCACCGCTCGCCGACTGGAACGCGATCATCGCGGCGGCTTGCACGATGCCGACCACGCACAGCTGGACGTACGTCAGAACGTCGAACACCGCGGCCAACGGAACAGAGATCAGTACGACGAACCGCACCAGGTCCGCCGCGATCATCACCGGCCGCTTCCGCCGCTGCTCGATGAAGTCACCCATCGGCACGCCGAGCACCGCCCCGATCGCGGACAGCGCGGCGAGCATCGAGACCTGGAACGTGCTGGAGTCCAGAGCGAGTACGGCGATCAGCGGCAGGGCACCGAGGCCGACCGCCGATCCGACAGCGCTGACAGTGAACGCGAGCCACAACCGGCGGAAGTCCCGACCCAAAGACATCCCGCGATCGTAGGAGGCGGCACCGACAGAATCAGCGCAGGTTCAGGCCGCCGTCCAGCAAGATCACTTCGCCGGTCAGATACGTGTTGTGGACAAGGGCGGAGATCAGGTCGGCGACGTCCGACGGCTGAGCCGCTCGGCGCATCGGGCTGGCGGTTTTCCACAACTCCTGGGCCTCGGTCCACGAGGCGGTCAGGGGTGTGTCGACCAGACCGGGCGCGACCGCGTTGACGCGCACCGATGGTCCGAGGGCGGCGGCCAGCAGCCTGGTGACGTGGTTCAGCGCGGCCTTCGAGGCGGCGTACGCGACCGAGCTTCCCTTCGGCCGGACGCCTGCATGACTGGTCACGTTGACGATGCATCCGCCTGATTCGCGGAGCGCGGGCAGGGCCGCCGTACACAGCAGCCACGGCGCGATCAGGTTGACGTCGAGCAGCCGCCGCCAGTCGTCCGCGGTCAGGCCGTCGAGCTCGGCATGCGGCACCGGCCAACTGATCCCCGCGTTGTTCACCAGTACGTCGAGCCGCCCGTGCTCGGCCACGACCTGAGGGACCAACTCGGCCGCCGCGGCGTCGTCGGCGAGATCAGCCTGGTGGTACGACCCACCGAGCTCGTCCGCCAACGCGATCCCGGCCTCCCGGCTGCTGCGCGAATGCACCGCGACCGTCATCCCGTCCGCCGCCAACCGCCGAGCCGTCGCCGCACCGATCCCCGAAGCCGATCCCGTCACCAACGCCACTTTCTGCACCGGGTCAGCCTACGAAGGTCGGTGGCGGAGCCCGTCCAGCAGGAGGTTGACCAAGCGATCGGCCTGGTCGCGTTTGGCACCGGCGGCGAGGACGATGCCGCTGAGGCTGACCAGGACGTCGTCCGCCGAGACGTCGGGACGGATGTCGCCGGCTCTGACGCCCGCGTCCAGCAGGGGTTTGATCGCGCCGACCAGGAGCTCGAAGCTCTGGGCGTACGGATTGGCCCCGGAGGCGATCACGGCCCGGAGCGCGTCGGCCATGCCGAGCTTGCGGGTCATGTAGTCGATGTAGCGGTCCATCCACGTCCGAAGCGCGTCGGCCGGCGACAACTTGTCGAGCAGCTCGGGGGCCGCGGCGCAGACGGCGGCCAGCTCGTTCCGGTACGCCGCCTCGATCAGCAACTCGCGGGTCGGGAAGTGCCGGTACAGCGTGCCGATCCCGACGCCGGCGTCCTTGGCGATCCCCTCCAGCGTCGCCTCGAGACCGCATTTCGAGAACGCCCGGGCAGCGGCGGCCAGGATCTGGTCGCGATTGCGCTGGGCGTCCGCGCGCAGCGGGCGCTCACCGGTGCCCGTCATGTCCCCCTCCTCCATGGCGTCCTCAGACCCTAGCGGACTTGTTAACCGGAGGTTCCTCCGGTTAACTGGGTTCATCCGGAGGATCCTCCGTTTAAGCGTAGCTCGCAGAACAGGACAGCCCTGATGAGCAGGATCACCACACCTTTCACGCATGACTCCACCGCCGCCGAGGTGATCGACGGCGTCGACCTGACCGGTCGGCGGGCCGTCGTCACCGGCGGCGCTTCCGGTATCGGCGTCGAGACCGCCCGCGCCCTGGCCGCGGCCGGCGCGCAGGTCACCCTCGCCGTCCGCAACACCGCCGCCGGCGAGCGCACCGCGGCCGGGATCATCGAGAGCACCGGCAACAACCACGTCTTCGTCGCACCGATCGAGCTCGCCGACCGCGCGTCCGTACGCGCGTTCGCCGCCAACTGGGACGGCCCGCTGCACATCCTGGTGAACAACGCCGGCGTGATGGCCGAGCCACTCAACCGCACGCCGGAGGGCTGGGAGCACCAGTTCGCCACCAACCACCTCGGCCACTTCGGCCTCGCGCTCGGACTGTACGACGCCCTGGCCGCGGCCGGTGACGCCCGCATCGTCTCGGTCAGCTCGAGCGCGCACCTGCGCTCGGACGTCCACCTCGACGACCTCCACTTCGAACATCGGCCGTACGAGGAGTGGGCGGCGTACGGGCAGTCGAAGACGGCCAACGTGCTGTTCGCCGTCGAGGCGGCCAAGCGCTGGGCGAGTGACGGCATCATCACCAACGCCCTGATGCCGGGCGGGATCCGGACCGCGCTGCAGCGGCACGTGGACCCCGAGGTGCAGAAGGGCTGGGACAGGTTCCAGTGGAAGACCACCGAGCAAGGTGCATCGACGTCGGTGCTGCTGGCTGCCTCGCCCCTGATCGCCGGCGTCACCGGCCGGTACTTCGAGGACAACAACGAGGCCTTGCCGAACACGGGTGCGGAAATGAGTGGCGTCGCGGCCTACGCGCTCGATCCGGAGTCGGCCACTCGGTTGTGGGATATCTCGGAGACGCTGCTCGCCGGCTGACTTATCCACAGGCTTGATCAGGTCACCGGCCCAACCTGGGCCGCTAGGGTCTTTGGCTCCGGGCCGGTAACCTGACCGACCGTGAGTGACTTGAGCATCCGGACCATCTCGGCCGACGAGCATGCGGCGTACATCGCGACGCAGCCGTCGGCAAGCTTCCTGCAGACCCCTGGGTGGGCGGCGGTGAAGAGTGAGTGGAAGGCGGAGTCACTCGGCTGGTATGACGCCTCGAACCCGAGCGAACTGCGCGGCGTGGGGCTCGTCCTGTACCGGCAGATGCCCAAGGTGAAGCGTTATCTCGCCTACTTGCCCGAGGGCCCGGTGATCGACTGGGACGCCGTCGACCTCGGTGTGTACCTGCGCCCGCTGGCCGCTCATCTGCAGCAGCAGGGGGCGTTCGGCGTACGGATGGGTCCGCCGGTGGCGACGCGGCGGTGGGGCGCGAAGACCATCAAGGACGCGATCGCCGGCGGGCAGCAGCCGAAGCTCGGCGACGTCCGGCCCGACGTGATCGAGCCGTCCGGTGCGACCGTGACCGGCCAGCTGCGCACGCTCGGCTGGAAGGCGCCACGCGTCGGTGAAGGATTCGCCGCCGGGCAACCGCAGTACGTCTTCCAGGTCCCGCTGGCCGGCCGCGGCCCGGACGACCTGCTGAAGGGCATGAACCAGTTGTGGCGGCGCAACATCAAGAAGGCGGAGAAGGCCGGCGTCGAGGTGACGCAGGGTGGCGTCGAGGACCTGAAGGCCTTCCACCAGTTGTACGTCGAGACCGCGGAGCGGGACCACTTCACGCCCCGGCCGCTGCCGTACTTCGAGAAGATGCACTCGGCGATGGCGAACCAGCCGGCCGACTGTTGTGACTTCCGGATCTACAACGCCTACCACGAAGGCGATCTGGTCGCGTCGACGATCTGGGTCCGGGTCGGCGGTCACTCCTGGTACTCCTACGGAGCCAGCTCGACCGCCAAGCGAGACGTCCGTGGATCGAACGCGATCCAGTGGCGGATGATGTCGGACGCGCTCGCTGCGGGCGCATCCGTGTACGACCTACGGGGCATCACCGACACCTTGGACCCGAACGACCCGCACGTCGGGTTGATCCAGTTCAAGGTCGGCACCGGCGGCGAGGCCGTCGAGTACGTCGGTGAGTGGGATCTGCCGTTGAACAAGGCGCTCTACACCGCATTCGACCTCTACATGAGACGGCGTTGACACCATGCCCCTAGTCCTGCACGTCGATTCCGATCGCTGGCGTGATCACCTGCGTTCCACGTGGAACCCCGACATCGTCCCGGTCGCCAAGGGCAACGGGTACGGCTTCGGCAACCAGCGGCTGATCGCGGAGTCGCGCGCACTCGGCGCCCGCACGGTCGCGGTCGGCACGTACTTCGAGGTGCCGCCGGACCCGCGCGAGGACATCGTCGTCCTCTCGCCGTGGCGGCCGTTCCTCGAGGTCCCGCAGAGCAAGAACGTGATCCACACGGTCAGCCGGCTGGCCGATCTGGTGTCGATCCCGGCCGGCAGCCGGGTGCTGATCGAGGTGATGACCTCGATGCGGCGGCACGGTATCGGCGCCCGCGAACTGCGGCACACGATGCTGCTCAACGCGCTCGACCGGATCAGGTTCGAGGGCTGGTCGCTGCATTTCCCGATGGGCGCCGGCGGTACGTCGGCCAACCTGAGGGAAGCGCAGCAGTTGGCCAAGGCGGCCCTCGATGTCCGCAAGGGCACGCTGTGGGTGTCGCACGTACCGTCTCAGAAGCTGGCCGACATCGGCGAGAGCGTGAAGCTGCGGATGGGCACCGGGCTGTGGCTCGGTGACCGCGGTGCGCTGACGGTTCGGGCGACGGTGCTCGACGTGCATTCGGTCCGCCGCGGTGAGCGCGTCGGCTACCGGCAGCGCCGGGTCAGCGGAGACGGCCACATCCTCGTCGTGTCCGGCGGTACCGCTCACGGCGTCGGCCTGGAGGCACCGACCGCCGCCGCGACCGTCCGTCAGCGGGCGATCGCGATGGCGAAGGGCAGCCTGGACGCGGCCGGCATGGCGCTCTCCCCGTTCACCATCGAGGGCAAGCAGCGCTGGTTCGCCGAGCCCCCGCACATGCAGGCCAGCATGCTCTTCCTGCCGTCCTCGGTCGCACCCCCCGCGGTCGGCGACACCGTCGGCGTGGACGTCCGCTACACCACCACCTCCTTCGACAAGGTCTCGATGGACTAGCTCACTGTTGACTTCAGGTGGACCTGAAGTTGCAGCGTGATCTCATGAGCTTTCTGGAACGGATCGAGGAGCGGCCCGGAGCAGCGGAGCTCCGGGCGGAGTCGTACCGGTTGCTGGGCCTGAAGCGCGGTGCGACCTGCGTGGATGTCGCGTGCGGTGCGGGCCATGCGGTTGCCGAACTGGCGGCCAAAGGGCTGAAGGTGACCGGGGTGGACACCGACCCCGAGGCGATCGACGCTGCCCGCGGCCGTGCGCCCGGGGCAATGTTTCACGTGGCACGGTCCGACGACCTGCCGCTGGAGGACGAGTCGGTGGACGGCTATCGCGCGGTCCGGCTCTTCCATCTCCTGGAGGACGCCGGGCCGACCGTGGCCGAGGCGTGGCGGGTGCTCCGACCGGGCGGGCGGATCGTGCTCGGCGGTCAGGACTACGGGTTCCTGCTCGTCGACAGCGCTGACCAGGACCTGACCGACGTCATCCTTCTGGGCCTCGAGTCGCGGTCGGTCTCTCCTCGCGCGGCGCGCAGCCTCCGCGACGTGCTCCTCGACACGGGCTTCCGTGACGTCGAGGTCGTCGTACACACGGAGGTCGTGACGGACCACCGGTTGATGGCCGGTCAGCTCGAGGGCGCAGCAGCCGCCGCGGTCGAGAAAGCGCTGATCACCCAGGAGGACGCCGACGCTTGGCTCGCCGAGCAGGCGGACCGAGGCCGGGACGACAGGTTCCTGGCCGCCCTCCCGACCCTTCTTGTCAGCGCACGCCGTTAGCGTTGTTTCAGGTGGCCCTTCCAGCGGACGGTCGGTAGCAGGGCGGCCGGGTCGACGCGGTCCTTGTTCGCGGCGACGATGTCGAACATCGAGTCGATCAAGGTGTCCGACAGCAGGTGCGGCTGCAGGCCGAGGCCGACCAGGCCGGTGTGCTTGACGTTGTAGTAGTGCTCGGCCTGCTCGACCCGCGGGTTCTCCAGGTGCTCGACCTGGACCGGGCCGGGGAAGCACTCAGCGACCTTGTCCGCGAGCTGGGCGACCGAGTAGCTCTCGGTCATCTGGTTGAAGACCCGGAACTCGCCGGCGTCGGCCGGGTTCTCGACCGCGAGCCGGATGCACTCGACGGTGTCCCGGATGTCCAGGAAGCCACGGGTCTGGCCGCCGGCGCCGTACACGGTCAGCGGCTCGCCGAGCACGGCCTGGATCGCGAACCGGTTGAGCACCGTGCCGAAGACCGCGTCGTAGTCGAACCGCGTCGCCAGCCGCGCGTCCCGGACCGTCTGATCGGTCTGCTGCCCGTAGACCACGCCCTGGTTGAGGTCGGTGACTCGCATCCCCCAGATCCGGCAGCCGAACTCGAGGTTGTGCGAGTCGTGCACCTTGCTCAGGTGGTAGAACGAGCCCGGCTTCTTCGGGTAGAGCATCCGGTCCTTGCGACCGTTGTGCTCGACCTCCAGCCAGCCTTCCTCGATGTCGATGTTCGGCGTCCCGTACTCGCCCATCGTGCCGAGCTTGACCAGGTGGATGTCCGGGTTCGTCTCGGCGACGGCGTACATCAGGTTCAGCGTGCCGACCACGTTGTTGTGCTGGGTGTAGACCGCGTGCTCGCGATCGATCATCGAGTACGGCGCCGCCCGCTGCTCGGCGAAGTGCACGATCGCGTCCGGCTGGAACTCCTCCAGCACGCGGTAGGTGAAGTCCGCGTCGAGCAGGTCGCCGGTGTACGCCGTGATCCGCCGGCCGGAGACCTCCTCCCACGCCGCCACCCGGGTGTCGAGGTCCTGGATCGGCACCAGGCTCTGCACGCCCAGCTCACGGTCGTAGCCGCGGCGGGCGAAGTTGTCGAGGACGGCCGTGTCGTGGCCGGTGTCGGACAGATGCAGCGCGGTCGGCCACCCTAGGTAACCGTCACCGCCCAGGACGAGAACACGCACGGCTCGGCCGCCTTCCGGTGGGACATTGGCTGTCACAGTCCTTCCTATCCCGAGTACCCACTCCAGTAACGTGATCAGCCCCACTGATTAGCTGGCAATCGGCTGAGAATCCCCGCCGGGAGGCGTACGCCAGGCGCGGGGGTGCAGAATAGGCGGCGATGCGTCTGCTCACCAGGATCAGGAACGGCTCCGGCCCACGCCGGGGCCGATGGTTGCTGTGGGCGAGGTATTCGGCCTCTTCCGTAGTCGCCACCGTGGTCAGCCAGCTGGCGTTCGCGCTGTGTTACTGGTTCGGTTCGGCGGCGATCGTGGCCACGCTGGTCGCCTGGCTGGCCGGCGCGGTGCCGAACTACGTGATGAACCGCCGCTGGGCCTGGGGCCGGGGCGGACAGCTGTTGCCCTACGCAATCATCGTGATCGGCACGGCCGCGACTGCGGCGCTGGTCACGACGGTGACCAGCCACCTGGTCCAGGGCATCGACTCACACGCGTGGAAGACCCTGCTGGTGACCGGCTCCTACTTCGGTACCTACGGCGTGCTGTTCATCCTGAAGTTCTTGCTGTTCGATCGGTTCGTGTTCGCCAAGCCCGCGAATGCCGACCCCGCCGCAGCACGTACTCCCGTAACCACGTCGTAGTCATCACCCGCCCGTAGTTCGCGCCGTACACCAGGCCCGGGCCTTTCTTGCTGGCCCCGTCGCCGCGGCGCCGCATTGTCATCGGCAACTCGACCACGCGCGCACCGAGCGCGAGGGCCCCGAGCAACAACTCCGACGACTGGTACTGCGGCTCGCGCAACGTCACCGCGGTCGCCAGCTCAACCCGCAACGCGCGGAACCCGAACGACGTGTCCGTGAGCTTCCGCCGCGTCAGGATCGACGCGAGTACGGCGAACACCCGTACGCCGACCCACCGCAGCCGACTGTCCGCGTCCTCCGCCCCGAGCCGCCGTGACCCGGTGACGAAGTCGGCCTCGTCGTCCAGGATCGGCCGCAGCAGGACGTCGAGCTCGTCGTTGTCGTACTGCCCGTCCGCATCCGTGGTCACGACGTACCGCGCGCCTCCCTCGGCGGCGAGGTGGTACCCGAGCCGGAGCGCGGCACCCTGACCACGGTTGCTCGGGGCAACACACACGAAAGCCCCATGCTTGCGGGCGATTTCCGCCGTGTCGTCGGTGGCCCCGTCCACGACCACCAGCACGTCGACGGGCAGACCGGCGCAGGTGCGCGGCATGTCGGTCAGCACCGGACCGATCCCGCCGGCCTCGTTGTACGCGGCTATCACCACGACGACAGGCGCGAGGTTCGGTTTCCCGAAGTCCTTCACAGCAAGGGAATCCACGGTGTCCGGGTAGTCGGCCATCGCCGGCCGGGCCTGGTCCTTGCCGAGGATCGCCCGCAGGCCGATCGCGCCCGCGAGCGGGAAGAACACGAGCCCCGGCAGCTGATAGCGCCAGGAGAACTCGAAGGCTGCCGAGGCCAGCAACAGGATCACACCGGACACAAGCGGGAGCAGGGCGGCCGATCTGAGGCCGGATTTCTTGGCACGGCCGAGTCCTGCGACCGCTGCCAGGGCGATCAGGGCGTAGAGCCCGAGGAGGGTTCCAGAGGTGTAACCGCCATGCAGTTGGTACGCGCGCAGGATCACAGCCGGCCCGTGGGCGACGTGTGGCTCCGATCCGCCCCACTTCACCGCGGCCTTGGCGGTGTTGGGGTCCTGCAGGTTCGGATAGGCGAGCTGGAACTGCCAGCGGTCCAGTGGCACGTCGTCCGGCGAGGTGGTCCGCGTCGGGGCGAAGCCCTTCGCGAAGTCCTTCAGCGCGGCCCACGTGACATCAAGCGGCTGATGCCGGATGACCAGGCGGGCGAACTCAGTGGCCAGCTCCCGCTTGGTGGTGCCGGGTGGCAGCGGTCCGGGCCAGTTCGGATCGCCGTAGTGGTTGTGCGCGTACTTGTCCACGCCCAGGCGCTGTCCCAGCGGCTCCTTGGGACAGAACAGCCTCGTGCCCTCGTTGAGCGGCAGCTTGGCGCAGTTGGCGACCACTGCGGTCCGTCCGTAGAGCACCTGGTTCTCAGCGCCGGTGAAACCCCATCGGCCGGTCTCCGCGTGGTAGTAGGTCGCATAGGCCCCGAACACGACCGCAAATCCGGCTATGGCTGCGGCAGTGCGTAGTACGAGGTGCATGCGGCGCTTGCGCCAGGCGTTGCCGACCACGATCAGGTAGAGGACGACGGGGATGATCAGGACCATGCCGATCGCGCGGACCGCGAAGGCCGCGCCGATGAGGACGCCTACTACCGCTGCGCGCTTCCAGCCGGGCGCACCGCGGCCGAGGAGCAGCCAGAGGATCGCCACCAGCAGTACGTCGAAGGTGGTCTCGGCCATGATGTTCTGCTCGATCTGCACCTGGTAGGCGTCGAGCAGGATCGGTGCGGCCGCCACCGCGGCCAGCCAGCGGTAGACGGTGAGCTGGCGGGCCAGTGCGTAGATGGCGATGCCCAGGAGCAGTCCGACCACGTGCTGCACGATCACGACGAACGTGAGGCCGCCGAGGGCGACCATGGGACGCAGGACGAAGTCGTAGCCGATCGGGTTGAGCTGGTCCGGGCTCAACTTGTGCATGTTGTTCAGGTACTGCTGAGAGTCCGTGTAGACGATCGCGGGACGGTAGGCGATCGTCGCGAGAACCCGCAACACAGTGCCCGCCACCAAGAAGACAGCGAGCAGCCAGTGGGTTCGGAGAACCCGCTTCACTGTGCGCGGAAGTACTGCCACGTGCGGGCCAGGCCGTCCTCGAGCGACACCGTCGGGGCGTAGCCGAGGTCGTTGGTGATGTCGACGACGACCGCCGGCATCTCACCGGTCGGTGCCTCGACGTGCTCGGCCGGAACCGGGCAGCCGGTCGCCGTACGTACGGTGTCGATCATCTCGAGCACCGACACCGACCGACCGGATCCGATGATCGCCCGGCCGTCGTACCGCTTGTCCAGCGCGAGCAGGATCCCCGCGACCACGTCATCGATGAAGACCAAGTCACGCCGCTGCTTGCCGTCGCCGTAGACCCGGACCCCTTCGTCTTTCAGCGCGGCCCGCATCATCCGGGGCACGAAGCTGTCCTTGTGCGACATGCCCGGCCCATAGACGTTGGTGAACCGCAGTGCGGCGGTGGCCATCCCATAGCTGCCGGAGTACGCCGAGAGCAGCATCTCGCAGGCCGCCTTGGTCGCGCCGTACGGCGTGAGTGGCCGGAGCGGGAGGTCCGCGGTAATGGTCGACGTACCGACGTTGCCGACGACCGCATTGGTCGAGGCGAGGACGAACCGATCCACACCACTGCCGCGCGACAGCTCCAGCAGCACCTGAGTGATCGTCACGTTCTGCGCGAACGTCTGCATCGGCGCATCCACCGACCGCAGTACCGACGTCAACGCGGCCAGGTGCACCACCGCGGTTGGCCGAGTCTCGAAGGCCGAAATACAGACCTCCTGCTCCGCCAAATCCCCGGTCACCACGGTCACACCCTCGTCCCAGGACGCATCCGGCGGCTCCCGATCCACCGCCGTCACAGCCACCCCACGCCCCCGCAACGCAGCCACCACGGCCCGTCCGATAAACCCGGCCGCCCCGGTGACCAGCACACGTTCGTCCATGTGCTTCAACCTACCGCTCACAGACCAACTGCAAGACACGGGCGAACGGTGTGCGACGAACCCTTGACCGCGGGTGATCATGATGGGCAGGATCACCCCGGGCGCGGGCTGACAACCTTGTCATCGGGGCCGCGTAACCCACTGGCGGACAGCTCGCGCTGTCGCGCCGGTCCGGCCGTGCAAGGAGCGTAGATGGATCTCCGCCGCCCACTGGGGCTCGTCGCGTCTCTAGGGCTCGTTGTGACAATGTCAGCTTCCATGACGCCAGCGCATGCTGTCTCACCCACGTCGGAGGATCAACCGGTGGTTTCCGGGTCCTCGTTCTTCACCTCGTTCGAGCCCGGGCAACCGCAGCCCGGCTATACCGATGCCGTCGAGACCGGTCCGGACGGGAAGCCGCGGACCGACGGGGTTCGCGGCCCGACGCCGACCGGGATCGGCGGCAGCGAGATGGACAAGGTCACCAAGGTGACCGCGAACGGCGAGAACACCGGTGGCGGCGAGATCGCCACCAACGCCGCCGACGGTGACAAGTTCACCAAGTGGCTGGTGTTCGAGCCGACCGGCTGGCTGGTCTACGAGACCTCGGCCCCGGTGGTGATCCGCAAGTACGCGCTGACCTCGGCCAACGACGCCGACGGCCGCGACCCGCAGAACTGGACCGTCTCCGGTTCGAACGACGGGACCACCTGGACCACGCTGGACACCCGGACCGGCGAGAGCTTCGAGAACCGGTTCCAGACCAAGGAGTACAGCTTCACGAACGAGACGGCGTACAAGTTCTTCAAGCTGGACGTCACGCTGAACCACGGCGAGAACATCGTCCAACTGGCCGACTGGTACCTGTCCAACGGCGCCCCGCTGCCGCCGCCCGGCCCGGTCGCCGAGTCGCGGCTCGACTCCGGGCCGACCAGCGCCTACAACGCCCGCGCCCGGGTCGGCTTCACCGGCGTCAAGTCGTTCCGGTACGCCGGCCACCAGGAAGCCGAGGGCCGTGGCTACACCTGGAACAAGATCTCTGACGTGGACCTGAAGGTCGGCAAGGACACCCGGCTGTCCTACAAGATCTTCCCCGAGCACGTCGAGGGTGACCTGAGCTACCCGAGTACGTACGCCGCCCTCGACCTGGCGTTCTCCGACGGCACGTACCTGAGCGACCTCAAGGCTCGCGATCACCACGGGTTCGAACTGAGCCCGCGTGGTCAGGGCGACGCCAAGGACCTGTCGACCAACCAGTGGAACAACGTCGAGGCCGACCTCGGCAGCGTCGCCGCCGGCAAGACGATCAAGCGGATCCTGATCGGGTACGACAAGCCGTCCGGGCCGGCCGACTTCCGCGGCTGGGTCGACGACATCCGGATCGCGGCCGCGATCAACCCCGACCGCGCGGCCCAGAAGACCGCGGCCAAGCACCCGTCGGACCTCGGTTTGACCACCCGCGGTTCGAACGCGACCGGCGGCTTCTCACGGGGGAACAACTTCCCGGCGACCGCCGTACCGCACGGCTTCAACTTCTGGACCCCGGTGACGAACGCGGGCTCCACGTCCTGGCTGTACGACTACGCCAAGGGCAACAACGAGGCGAACAAGCCGACGATGCAGGCGCTGTCGATCAGCCACGAGCCGAGCCCGTGGATGGGTGACCGGCAGACCTTCCAGGTGATGCCGTCGACGGCGGCGACCCCGACCGCGGACCGCAAGGCCCGCGCCTGGTCGTTCAGCCACGACAACGAGATCGCCCGGCCGTACTACTACGGCGTCACGTTCGACAACGGCAACGCGGCCGAGATCGCGCCGACCGACCACGCCGCGATGATGCGGCTCAGCTTCCCGGCCGGCCAGGCGTCGCTGATCTTCGACAACGTGAACAACAGCGGTGGCCTGACGCTCGACCCGGAGACCGGTGTGGTGACCGGCTTCAGCGACATCAAGAGCGGCCTGTCCACGGGCGCCGGAAGGCTGTTCGTGTACGGCGTGGTGGACCAGAAGGTGGTTGCCTCCGGCAAGCTGTCGAACGGCGGCGGTGCGAATGTCGGTGGCTACTTCTCCTTCGACCCGAAGGTCACCCAGGTGCAGTTGCGGATCGCGACCTCGCTGATCGGCACCGCGCAAGCCAAGAAGAACCTTGAGCTGGAGCTGCCGGCCGGATCGAAGTTCGGCAAGGTCAAGGACGCCGCGCAGGAGCTGTGGGACGCCAAGCTGCGCACGATCGAGGTCGAGGGTGCGACTGCCGACCAGCTGACCACGATGTACTCGAACCTGTACCGCCTGTTCCTCTACCCGAACAACGGCTCGGAGAACACCGGTACGGCGTCGAAGCCGGTGATCACCTACGCGTCGCCGACGTCGCCGAAGGTGGGCACCGACACGCCGACCACGACCGGGTCGAAGATCGTGGCCGGCCAGACGTACGTGAACAACGGCTTCTGGGACACGTATCGCACCGTGTGGCCGGCGTACTCGCTGTTCGCCCAGGACGAGGCGGCGGACCTGGTCAACGGGTTCGTCCAGCAGTACAAGGACGGCGGCTGGATCTCCCGCTGGTCGTCCCCCGGCTACGCGAACCTGATGGTCGGTACGTCGTCCGACGTCGCCTTCACGGACGCCTACCTCAAGGGGATCAAGGGCATCGACGTCCAGGCGGCGTACGACGCCGCACTCAAGAACGCGTCCGTCGTGCCGCCGTCGCAGAACGTCGGCCGCAAGGGCATGGACCTGTCCACCTTCAACGGCTACACGGCCAACACCACCGGTGAGGGCTTCAGCTGGTCGATGGACGGCTACATCAACGACTTCGGCATCGCGAACATGTCGAAGAAGCTCTACGACACCGCGAAGAAGAGCGACCCGCGCAAGCAGGAGTACCTGGACAACTACAAGTACTACCTGAACCGGGCCCGCAACTACGTCACGCTGTTCGACCCGGCGATCAACTTCTTCCAGGGCAAGGGCCCGGACGGCGTCTGGGGCTACTCGCCCAGCCTGTTCGACCCGCAGGACTGGGGTCACGACTACACCGAGACGAACGCGTGGAACATGGCGTTCTCGACCCCGCAGGACGGGGCCGGCCTGGCCGCGATCTACGGCGGCCGCGACGGCCTGGCGAAGAAGCTCGACGAGTTCTTCAGTACGCCGGAGGACGCGCTGCACCCCGGCGGGTACGGCGGCACGATCCACGAGATGCTCGAGGCCCGCGACGTACGGATGGGTCAGTACGGGCACAGCAACCAGCCGTCGCACCACCTGACCTACATGTACGACTTCGCGGGTCAGCCGTGGAAGACGCAGGAGAAGGTCCGCGAGGTGCTCTCCCGGCTGTACCTGGGCTCGGAGATCGGGCAGGGGTACCCGGGTGACGAGGACAACGGTGAGATGTCCTCGTGGTACCTGTTCAGCATGCTCGGGTTCTACCCGTTGCAGGTCGGGTCGCCGACGTACGCGATCGGGTCGCCGCTGTTCACCAAGGCGACGGTGCGGTTGGCCGGCGGCAAGAAGCTGGTGATCAGCGCGCCGGGCAACAACGCTCGGAACATCTACGTGCAGAGCGTCCGGGTGAACGGGAAGAAGTGGACGTCGACCGCACTGCCGCACGACCTGATCGCGAACGGCGGCAAGATCGAGTTCGAGATGGGTGACAAGCCGTCGACGTGGGGCACCGGCCGGAACGACGCACCGCCGTCGATCACCACCCCCGGCGAGGACCCGATGACGTGGCGGGACTCGACGTCCGACGAGGGCGCCGTGGTGGGTGCCGGTGACGCGGACGTGACCGCGCTGACCGACAACGACGCGAAGACCCAAGTCACGCTGCCCGGCGCGCAGTCCACCGTCACCGTCGCCCTGCCGCAGGGCCGGCCGGTCGGCATGTACACGCTGACCAGCGGTGCCACCGGTACGGCGCCGTCCGCGTGGGTGCTGCAAGGCTCCAACGACGGTACGACGTGGTCGACAGTGGATCGCCGGACCGGCGAGAGCTGGGCGTGGGCGTCGTACACCCGGTCCTTCAGCGTCGCATCGCCGAAGGCCTACACGCAGTACCGCCTGGTGTTCACCCCGGCGGCGGGCGCTGACGGCGTCACGCTGTCCGAGCTAGAGCTCCTCGGCACCTTGAAGGGCGTCGAACCCGGCACACACCCGAGCGACAAGCGCGTCGCCGAGACCAAGCCGAGCCCGACCCCCTCACAGTCGATCGACCGCAACTACGGCTGACCGTCTGAGGATTGCCCGGCGAAGCCTGCCCCTGAAAGGTTCCGCCGGAAATTAATGAGGGGTGGCGGTCCCCGCCCGGACTGCCACCCCTTCATCCCTAACGACGCTCGAGCCAGGTCAGGGGTTGCCTCTGCCCGAAACTGTCCACATGCCGGACACAGTGAGGTCCGCGGCAGTCGCCAGGAACCAGGCGAGGTTCAGCGCGAGCACGACAGTGGTGGCCACGGCGGCGACCACCCAGCCCAGCCTCGCGCGGAGTGCCAGCACCGGCAGCGCGAGCGCCATCGCGACTCCGCCGAGCTGGATGGCGAACAGAACACCCCAGGTGTCGACCGCGCAGTCCGTCGCGGTCGGCGGACACAGCGGCGCCTGCAGGTGGAGCATCAGCCCGTACGCCAAGCCCGCCACCACCCCGACGAACCCCGCCTGCAGCGCCACCTTGCCGATCGACCGCCCCCAGCTGTCCATGGCCTCACGCTAGGCGTGCGACGAACGGCGTACCTGAGCAGAACTACTCAGCCGGACCAGCGGCCGGTGAAGAAGCCGGCGGCCCAGATGGCGGCCAGCGGTATCGCGAGGGCGAGGTAGAGGCGGCCTAGCCAGGGTTTTCGGCGGGCCGCGACGGCGAGGCCGATCCACAGCGGCCACCAGAGCAGGGTCGCCCGGGTGAGTGAGTAGATCCAGAACGACGTACAGAACGCGCCGACGGTGGCGGCGACCCAGGCGGCCTCGCCCCAGGAGCGGCGCCAGAGCAGCCAGGCGAGGAGCAGCAGGCCGATGAGCAGCGCGACCAGCTCGGCCCGGAACATCCAGGTCCAGTCGCTGCGGTCGGCGGCGAAGTGGCCCTTGCTCGCGGCCTCGAACGTGTGCACCAGGGAGGTCCACGGCCAGGTGAACTCGCGCGCCCAACCCTTCTCCTGCGCCTCTTGCCAGGCGAACCAGGAGCCGTGGATCTGCTTCAGGTACGCCATGAAGCCGAGTACGGGGACGGCCGGCAGCGCCAGCCACGGCAGCGAGAGCCAGTCCCGCTTCTTCGAGGTGACGAACTCGACGATCAGCGCGAACGCGAGGAAGATCCCGGACACCCGCACGGTCGACGCGAGCGCGACGAAGATCGCCGCCCGGCCCCACCGCCCCTGCCGTGCCGCGAGCCAGCCGGGGAACGCGAACGCGCAGAACAGCGCCTCCGTGTACCCGGCAGCCAGGAAGACGCCGACGGGAGCGACGTACCAGATCATCGCCGCGTTCGGACCGATTCCCTTGAGCTCCGGGAACTCGTACTGCGCCAGTCGCGCCAGGTACACGCCCGCGACCGCACTGGCGACCGCGGACACGACGATGCCCGCAGCAACGTATCCGATCCCGGTCCAGCTGACGATCCGAACCAGCACCGGGAACCCGGGAAAGAACGCCGCCAGTGGAGCGCCCGACGGCTCCCCGTGGTTGTACCCGAACTCAGCGACGGCCTTCAGATGCCAGACGTCCCACTGCAACCAGGCATGCCAGACGTTCGGGTAGTCAGTCCCCCGGTTGAACAGCAACGGCGCCGAGATCGACAGCAGGAACAGTCCGGCCCGGGTGACCAACCACCACCCCAGCACCTCCCGCGTCATCGCGGTCGGCATCCACCGTTGCCACCCCACCCGATCAACCCGGGCCCGCCGCGCCCGCCCGGACCGCTGCGGCTCGTCGGCAGCCGTCCGCTCAAACACGGCAGCACCACCGCACACCACAGTCCGCCCGAGTCACCCCCCTATCGTGCCCCATCCGTTCCACTGGGGACGCTGCCACGGCCGAACTGCCGCAAACGAGAACGGCACCCCGGGTGGGGTGCCGTTCGCCGGAGCTATTGGCCGCCGCCGGGGTTCTTCGGGGTGTTGGTCGGTTGCGGTTGGCCGGTGGGGATCGTCGGCCAGATCGGCGTACGCGTCGGTTTCGTCTTGGTCGGCGTACTGCTCGGGGTGTTCGACGGGGTGTTGCTGGGGGTGTTCGACGGGGTGTTGGGCGGTGGGGTGTTGGTCGGGGGCGTGATGGTCGGCGTCTGCGGCGTGAACGTCGGGGTCGGGCTGTCCTTGATCGCGTCCTCGTCCGGCTCGGCGAAGTCCGCGGACTCCACACCGTCGAGAGCATCCGTCATGTAGGCCAGCCAGGTCTTCAGCGGCCAGTTGCCACCGAAGAACGCCGGATCGTCGCTGTAGGGGTCGAGGTCCGACTCACCGGAGTTGCCGGCCCGATAGAGCACGGACGTGGACAGCTGTGGGGTGTACCCGGTCCACCATGACGTCAGCGTCGCCGTGCCCTCCTTGCAGCCGTCGCACTCCGCGTTCTTCTTCCGGTCCTCGAGCGCGACACCACCGGCGGTGCCGGTCTTCCCGGCGACCGGACGATCGAGCTCCTTGGCTCCGGTTCCGGTGCCCTTCTTGACCACGTCCTGCAGCACGTAGTTGACCATGTTGGCGATCTCGGGCGGGAACGCCTGCTTCGACTTCAGCTTCGTCTCCGACCACAGCACCTTGCCGTCCGGTCCGCGGACCTCCTTGATGGTGTGCAGCGGCACGTATTTGCCACCGGCAGCGAACGTCGCGTACGCGTTCGCCATGTCGACCGGCGACGCGTACGCATCCGGGCCGAGCACCGTGGAGGGGTTGCTCTTGTCGCCCTCGAGGGTCTTCGAGGCCGGGATGCCGGCCGCCTCGGCCGCGGCCACGACCTTCTCCGGCCCCTGGTCCATCTGGTTGTCCACCAGGTCGTAGAAGGCGGTGTTGATCGACTGCTCGGTCGCCTTCAGCAGGCTGACCTCGCCGTAGTCCCGGTTGAGCTCGTTGCCGAGCTTGAGCCCCTGGACCACGATCGGGCTGTCACCCTGGTACGTGTCGTAGATCGACTTGCCGTCCTCGAGCGCCGCCGCGAGCGCGAACGGCTTGAACGACGAGCCCGGACGGGCCCTCGTGGTGGCCCAGTTCAGCTGACTCTTGAGGAAGTCCGGTCCGCCGTACATCGCCAGCAGCTGACCGGTCCCCGGTTGCACGGTGGCCATCCCGACGTGCAGCTTGTCGCGCTTCTCCGGCAGTTCGTCCTGGGCGGCCTTGACCATCTTCTTCTGCTGATTGTAGTTGAACGTCGTCGTGACCTTGAGGCCGCCGCCACTGATCTGGTCCTGGTCGAAGCCCAGCCGCAGCAGCTCGCTGCGCGCCATGTCGAGCAGGAAGCCCTTCGGGCCCTGGTACCGGCTGTTCTTGTCCTTCTTGGTGATCGCGGGAAGCCTGTTCGCGTACTTCGTCTCCTGGGCAGCGGTGATCGTGCCCATCTGCTGCATGCCGTCGAGGACGTAGTGGTACCGGTCGATGATCCGCTTCTGGGTGCGCGGATCCTTGTCGTCGATGTCGAACAGCGTCGGGTTGTTCAGCACGGTCGCGAGGAAGGCGGCCTGCGGCACGGACAGCTTCTCCGGATCCGGCTGCTTGAAGTAGGCGTCGCCGGCGGCGGAGATGCCGTAGGCGCCCTCACCGAAGTAGATGGTGTTCAGGTAGCCCTCGAGGGTCTTGCTCTTGTCCTGCTGCCGGCTCAGCTTCGTCGCGATGAACAGTTCCTGGAGCTTCCGGGAGACCGTGCGCTCCTGGGTCAGGTACATGATCTTCACGTACTGCTGGGTGATCGTCGACCCACCCTGCAACTGCTCACCGTTGGCGATGTTCCACGCCGCCCGCACCATGCCCGACGGCGAGATGCCCGGGTTGGTCCAGAAGGTCCGGTCCTCGGCGGCGATCACCGCGTCCTGGACGTGCTTGGGGACGTCCGCCAGCGGGACCGTGTGCCGGTTCTGCTCGTAGAACGAGCCCAGCGGAGTCTTGTTGTCCGAGTACATCACCGTGGTGGTGTTGGTCGCGAACTCCTTGTTCGGGTCCGGGATCTTCGTCGTCTGGTAGACGATGAAAAAGGTGGCAACGGCGCCGATGATGCCGACGAAGAAGAGCGCGGCCAGCCAGCCGAGGACCCGCAGCGCCCAGTGCTTCTTCAGGCGCGGGGGCTTGGCGGCCTTTCTACGAGCTTCACTCACAGTGCAATCCTCGACGATCTCGCGGAAGTCATTGCCCGCCAGACTACGGTGGGTGTGGTAACGCGCCCGAATCCGCTCCGGATGCTAGCAAGCCAGGCGGTCAGGCACGATTCGAGTGCGATCAGCCTTACCCAGATCTTTCCCGGGCCTTCGGCAAGCGATTACCGCGACACGTGCGGTGCGAGCAGAGTCACAGCGATCAGCGCGGCCGGGAAGCAGGCGAGGAACATCGTGAAGGTGTAGCCCATGATGTCCCGGGCCTTCAGCCCGAGGATCGCGAGCGTCGGCAGCATCCAGAACGGCTGGAGCAGGTACGCCGGCCGCCGCGGGCGCACCGTCTCGGACAGCCCGGGCCATCCGCCACGGCCGCCAGTGCAGGAGCAGTGCGAGCAGGAACAGGATGAGGTTGACTGTGTTGAGGTCGAGTGCGTTGAAGAAGCTCTTCCCACTGAAGTAGCGGACCAGATAGACCGCACCGAGCAGGACGATCAGCAGACTGAACAGCGGCGAGTGCTCGAGCCAGTCACCCGGCCTGCGCGTCCCACTGTCTTCACGCTGCCCGTTGTACGCCGATCCGCGGCCGATGAGCGGGCGCAGTTCGATGCCGAGGTGCTCGGCGGTACGGGAGTTGTCCTCTCCCGGCGCGATGAACCAGGCCATCGTGACGCCGACGACATACACGATCAGCGTCGCGACGATCGCCTGCCAGGTGAAGATCGTGTCGGTGAGCGGGATCAGCCCGCTGGGGTGTCCGCTCGCCTTGATCACTTCCTGCACCGGCGCCGGGCTGCTGCTCGCACTGGCCACCTGCAGTGCGGCCGAGCCGGACAGACCTTGTGCCCATACAGTGCCGAGCCTCAGGAACGCCATCGCACCCAGCGCCCGGTAGTCCGCCTTCGGCACGTTGCGAGCCACCTCGCGCGCCGGGATCGCGGCGAAGATCAGACTGAACGCCCAGTTCAGGTACGACGCCAGCATCGCGACCGCGGCCACGAACGCCACCGCGGTCCGCGGGCTCTTGGGGATCCGCGCCAGCCGGGTGATCAACCGGGCAACCGGTCCGCTGGTCGCGACGGCGTACCCGCCGATGATGATCATCGCCATCTGCAACGTGAAGGTGATCAGCGACCAGAAGCCGAGGCCCCAGGCGTCGACCAGGCCGAAGCCCTTGGTCGCCGCCGGATCGTCCGGCCGCTTCAGCAGCGGCTCACCGGTGACGAGTCCGAACAGCAGCACCACGAACGTGCCGACCAGCACGAACCCGAACGCGTCGGGCAGCCATTTCTCGGTGAAGGCGGTGAACCGGAGCGCGATCTGGGCCGGCGGCCCGCCGCCCGCCGCACCGTTCCGGACGTCCAGCTTCGTGTGCTTCCCATGGCCGTCGGCCATGACCCTCCGCTTCTGCGTCGCGACTCTTTGTGTCAACCGATTAACGCAGATCGGCGTCTGACGTAACAGGTTTCCTAGGCGTGCCGCGTGACGCAGGTGACAAAGCCCGGCTTTGTCAAGAGTTGTCCACAGGCCTTGGCTGTGCTTACCCTGGCAGCACGATGTATCGAACCGATACATCAGGTCATGACAAACTAGACCGAGGAGGTGGGGGTCATGGGAAACCGCAGTGGGGTCCTTGAGCTCGCCGTACTCGGTCTGCTGCACGAAGCGCCGATGCACGGTTACGAGCTCCGCAAGCGCGTCAACGCCCAGTTCGGCTGGGGGCGCGTGCTGTCGTTCGGGTCGCTCTACCCGTGTCTGAAGGCGATGCTCCGCAACGGCCTGATCACGGCCGACTCCGGTTCGCCGGAGTCCGGTCGCCGGCCGAAGATCGTGTACACGATCACCGCCGACGGCAAGGACTACTTCGCGCACGCGATGCACGACGCTGGTCCGTCAGCCTGGGACGACGACACGTTCGGCGTCCGGTTCTCGTTCTTCGGCCGGACCGATCCGGCCACCCGGTTGCGCATCCTCGAGGGCCGCAGGGCCCGGATGGAGGAGCGGCTGGCCAACTTCCGGGCCGCGATGAACCGCACCGCGGAGCGGGTCGACGCCTACACCCTCGAGCTGCAACGGCACGGCCTGGAGTCGGCCGAGCGCGAGGTCCGCTGGCTGAACGAGCTGATCGACGGCGAGCGGCGGCAGCAGCGGCCCCCTGACCTGCACCAACCGCCTACCTAAGGAGTTCAGATGACCTCGATCCGCGTAGCGATCGTCGGTGTCGGCAACTGCGCCAGCTCGCTCGTCCAGGGCGTGCACTACTACCGCGACGCGAAGCCCGAGGAGCGTGTCCCCGGTCTGATGCACGTCCAGTTCGGCGACTACCACGTCCGCGACGTGGAGTTCGTCGCCGCCTTCGACGTCGACGGCAAGAAGGTCGGACTGGACCTCGCCGACGCGATCGGCGCCAGCGAGAACAACACCATCAAGATCTGCGACGTGCCGCCGAGCGGCGTCACGGTGCAGCGCGGTCACACCCTCGACGGCCTCGGCAAGTACTACCGCGAGACCATCACCGAGTCCGACGCGTCGCCGGTGGATGTCGTCGGCGCGCTGCGTGAGGCGCAGGTCGACGTACTGGTCTGCTACCTGCCGGTCGGCTCGGAGCAGGCGGCGAAGTTCTACGCCCAGTGCGCGATCGACGCCGGCGTGGCCTTCGTGAACGCGCTGCCGGTGTTCATCGCCGGCACCAAGGAGTGGGCCGACAAGTTCACCGCGGCCGGGGTGCCGATCGTCGGTGACGACATCAAGTCGCAGATCGGCGCGACCATCACGCACCGCGTGCTGACCAAGCTGTTCGAGGACCGCGGTGTCACCGTCGACCGCACGTACCAGCTGAACGTCGGCGGCAACATGGACTTCAAGAACATGCTCGAGCGCGAGCGCCTGGAGTCCAAGAAGATCAGCAAGACCCAGTCCGTCACCTCGCAGCTGCGCGACGAGATCGACCCCCGCAACGTGCACATCGGCCCGTCCGACTACGTGGCCTGGCTGGACGACCGCAAGTGGGCGTTCATCCGGCTCGAGGGCCGCAACTTCGGCGACGTCCCGCTGTCGCTGGAGTACAAGCTCGAGGTCTGGGACTCGCCGAACTCGGCCGGCATCATCATCGACGCGATCCGCGCGGTCAAGATCGCCAAGGACCGTGGCATCGGCGGCCCGATCCTGTCGGCGTCGTCGTACTTCATGAAGTCGCCGCCGGAGCAGTACGCCGACGACGTCTGCCGCGACCTGGTGGAGAAGTTCATCCGCGGCGAGGTCGAGCGCTGAGCTAGTCGTCCCTGCAGCCCCGCGGCCGGCCTTTGGGCCGGTCGCGGGGCTGTTTTAGATTGGGCCGATGCGACTGCATGTGGGGTGTGCGCAGTGGACCCACCCTGGCTGGCCGCAACCGTCCCGCTCGAGGCTGCAGTGGTACGCCTCGTGGTGCAACGCGGTCGAGAGCAACACCACCTTCTACGCGACACCGTCCCGCTCGACCGTCGAGAAGTGGGCCGGGCAGACGCCGACGGACTTCCGCTTCGTGGTGAAGCTGCCACAACTCATCAGCCACGAACGCCGCCTCTCAGGTGTCGAGGTGGAGCTGCGAGCTTTCCTGTCCGCGATCGAGCCGCTGGCCGAGCGCAACCATGCTCTGTGGATCCAGCTCCCGGCGTCCTTCGCGCCGACCGACCTCGGGACGCTCGCCGCGTTCCTGCACCACGCGCCACGCGACTATCGGTACGCCGTCGAGGTCCGGCACCCGGCGTTCTTCGACGATGCCCGGTCGGCCGGTTTGCTCGAACAGGTCCTGGGCCGGATCGGCGCAGAGTGGATCCCGTTCGACACCGGCACGCTCTTCGAGCATCGCCCGACCAGCTACGCCGAACGCGACGCGTGGATGAAGAAGCCTCGCGTCGCCCGCCGCACGCGAGCGCTGACTGCGCATCCGATCGTCCGCTACATCGGCCGCGATTCCGTGGCTGAGACTGTCGACGGGTGGGGTTATCTGGTCGAGCTGGTCGTGAGCTGGCTGGCCGAGGGCCGCTCACCGACGATCTTTCTGCACACTCCCGACAATGTGGAGGCGCTGAACCTCGCCCGCCGGTTCCACGCCGAGGTCCGTGCGCTCCATCCCGGCGTCGAACCGCTGCCTGAGCCGGTCGAGGTTGAGCCGCCGACGTTGTTCTAGTTATCCACAGGTTGGTTATCCACAGCTGAAAAGTTCGTCGCCGGGACTGGGGCGAATCTCCATATGTTCTCCGCCGAGACCACACCTCGGGAGGACTGACCATGGAGCACTTGAATTCGGCGGACGTGTCTTCGAGCGACTCGACGCGGGCGGAGCGGCAGGCTCGGGCCGACTGGCTCGTCACCGAACTGGCCCGGCGCGCGGCCTCGGCCGACGATCCCCAGGAGCAAGCCCGCCTGCGACGTACGGCGGACTCGCTCGTCCGCCTCGCGATCGCCTTCCGCTCATGACCGCCGAGCCACCGGGGTCGGTGGACGAACTGTTGGCCCGGAGTGGCCGGGTGGCGCTGGAGCTCTCTGGGGCGGGCCAGTCCGCGTGGAACGGTGAAGTGATCAAGACCGACGGCAGCATCCTCGGGCTCGCGCACTGGGACGGCACGCTGTATCTCGACCGCGAGTGCATCCTCGATCCCCTGCAACGGATGTACGAGCACTCCGGGGAGAAGCAGCCGGTCCAGACGCTCGTCAGCTACCGCGAATCGCTCGCCACCCTGTTGCACGAGCAGGCCCACTTCCTCGGTCCGGCCGGCTCGTCACAGGAGGCTGCGCAGGAGGCGTTCACCCAACCCGGCGCCCGCCAATTGGAGGAAGGTGTCGCGGAGGCCTGGGCACAGGACCACCTCGACGAGTACCTGACCCGCCTCGGCATCGACAAAGTTGCCCCAGGCATCAAAGACGTCCGGGCCGGTGGGTACTACGCCGCCTTTGTCCCCGCCGTCCGGCGGCTCACCACCGACCTCGAGGACCGTAACGACCTCGATCCCGGCCAGGTCCTCAATGCCCTGAACCGCGAAACTGCCGCCGGCCAGTTTCCGCTCCTGGTCAGCGTCGTCTACAACTCCACCCGCCTACCCGACCTGGAGCCCAGCGACGCCGATACCCGCCACCGCCTCGAAGCCATCCTCCGCAGCGGCCTGGCCCACCTGGACTCCTTCGACCTCCACCCACCCGGCTATGCCGCCGCCAAGTCCCACTCCACCGCCGGCCAAGTCCTGGACCACCTCCACCACGAGGTCCACTCCGCCGAGTCCTCGTACCACTCGCACGCCAGCGCCTGTGCCCTCCCACCACCTTCGCCTGACCAAACCACCGCGCAGGCCGCCACCCACCTCAGCCCACGAGACCCCGCCAACGCAGAGGCTCGCCTGGCCCCGCATCCACTGCAGACGGCTTTGGCCGGGGTTTCGCCGCCCGGACAGAAGCCCATCGGAACGCCTGCAACTGCTGCGCCGCGGCGGTCCGGCAGGCTCTCGATCAACTCCCGGGACTGGTGTAGTAGCGCATCATCCTGGTGAAGAACAGGTAGCCCAGCACGAACCACACCAGTCCGACCAACGGCGAGCAATAGCTCAGCCACAGCGGCAACGGTGTCTCGTCGGCGCGGTCCAGGAGAACGGTCGCCGGCAGGAAGGCAATGAAAGCCATCGGGAAGAGGAAGGTGAGTGAATACAGACCCCATCGCCCGAAGATCGTCAACGGGTAGCCGGAGAACTGAGTGATGGTGTTGTCGGCGAAGATTCGCAATGAACTCGTCGACGTCATGATGAAGGACAGGCCGCACAGCGTGGTCTGGATGCCTGCCTCGACCAGCCCGCCGGCGATGACCGCCGCCACGAGGAAGACCACCTTGCCCGGGCTCCAGTCGATGGGCGCCGAGATCGAGAAGATGACCAGTGCAGCGAAGCCGAGGAGTGCATCGCCCAGCGCCATGAGCGGGAAGTGGCGGGTGATGAGTTGAATGAACGGGTTGACCGGGCGGAGGAGATAGCGGTCGAAGTCGCCCTCCTGCACGGCCACGTCGGTGTAGAGGAGGGCGCCGAACGGGACCACGTAGAACGAGTGTGCCGCCAGGCGGACCGCGAAGACGAAGGCCACCTCGGTGAAGTCCCAACCGGCAATCACCTTGAACTTGGCCAGCAGGACTCCGAGGAACAACAACTGGATCCCCTGCAGCGTGACGCCACCCAGGATGACGGTGAGGAAGTTGGAGCGGTACTGCAACTGGGCTCGCCACGCCAGTCGCAGAAGCAGCCGGTAGTGCCGGAGACCGTCCGCGAACTTCTCCCGGGTCCGCGGGGCACGAGAGGCGCCCGCAGCCGCTCTGCTCGCGTCGGCCGTTCTGTTGGCGTCGGCCGTTCTGCTCGCGTTGGCGCTTGCCTTCGGTTCAGCCCTCCTGTTCGCGTCAGCCACCTTGGACCACCACTCGGAGGAGGGCTCGGCTCCAGACCAAACGCAGCACTGCGATCACGATGACGATCCAGGACGCCTGTACTCCGATGGCGACAGCTAGATCGATTCCGGCGAGCTTGCCGGAGTAGATGCTCAGGGGTGTGAACGTCTGGGCCTGGAACGGGAGCCACCGGAGGATGTCCGCGAGCCAGGAAGGCATGAACCACAAGGGGATGAGTGCACCGGAGAAGAAGGCCGAGCCGATGCGGTAGACCATCATCGGCCCGCCGATCTCCATCGTCCAGAACGCCACCATCGACACGGTCAGGTTGAGCAGCAAGGCGATGGTCACAGCCAGAGCGGTCGAGCACAGCCAGGCGAGGAGGTAGCCGACATTCGGCGGGGGCAGTACGGCGCCGAGGAGCAGCGCCCAGATCACGCCGGCCGCCCCGATCGGCAGTCGCGCCAGCATCGTGCCCGCGTTCCGCGCCAGGGTGGTGGCGATCAGACCGTGCGGCCGGATCAGGTCGACGCCGATCTGTCCCTGCCGGATGCGTTGCGGGATCGATGAGAAGTTCCACGGCATGACGATTGTCTGGAAGCAGGCGGCGAGGATCGCGTAGCTGATCATCTGGTTCCGGCTGACACCGGAGACTTGGTCGGCGTCGCCGTACACCGTGTCCCAGACGATCATCACCAGCGTCACCTGGACGAGCATCGAGGCGATGCCGAGCAGCAGGTCGCCGCGATAGACCAGCACCGACCGGGCACCGACGCGGACGAGGCCCCGCAGACCCGACAAGTGAGGGCGCCCCGGTGCCGGCAAGTGGGCGAACCGATCGCCGGTGTCCAGGTGATCGCCGGTGTCCACGTGATCGCCCGGGTCCACGTGATCGCCGGGGTCCACGTGATCGCCGGGGTGTCCCGATCCGGTGGGCGGCGGCGACGTCATCCGGCACCTTCGCCGTAGAGCCGGTGAATGACGTCCTCGAGGTCGGGCTCGCGAACGGTCAGGTCCACGATCCCGTGCGCCGAGGTGACCTCGCTGATCAGCTTGGGGCTCGGGATCTCTGCCGGGTCGAACCGCAGCAGGGCCCGCCCTTGATCGTCGATACGGGTCTGGGCCAAGGGCATCCGGATGGTGGACGGGTCGACGCCGTCCGCGGGCGTGACGACCAGGTCTCGATAGGGGACGTAACGCGCCTTCAGGGTGTCCAGATCGCCGTCGTAGAGCACCCGCCCAGAGTCGATGATGATGATCCGGCGGCAGAGCTGCTCCACATCGTCCATGTCGTGGGTCGTCAGCATGATCGTCGTACCCGAGCTGGTGTTGCTCTCGGCCACGAACTCACGGATCCTCGCCTTGGCCACCACGTCGAGCCCGACCGTGGGCTCGTCCAGGTAGACGATCGGCGGGGCGTGCAGCATCGCGGCGACCAGATCGCCCCGCATTCGCTGCCCCAGGGACAGCGAGCGGACCGGCGTATCGATGAACTCGTCCAGGCCGAGCATCTCGGTGAACGTGCCCATCCGCTGGAGGTAGGTCGCGGCATCGATCTCGTACAGGTCGCGGAGGGCCTCGAACGAGTCTCGCAGCGGCAGGTCGTACCAGAGCTGGGTGCGCTGCCCGAAGACCACACCGATATTGCGCGAGCTGGACCGCCGGTCCTGCCACGGCACCTGCCCGGCGACCACCAGCCGCCCGGAGGTGGGGACCAGGATGCCGGTCAGCATCTTGATCGTGGTCGACTTCCCCGCGCCGTTCGGACCGAGGTAGCCGACCAGCTCCCCCGGCTCGATGTCGAAGGACAGGCCGTCGACGGCTCTGGTCACGGTGCGCTCGGTCGTGAACAGGGATCGAAGGCCGGCGAAACGACCCCGCTGCACGGCAGGGCGGGAGAACTCCTTGACGAGGTCCTGCACCTGAATCATCACCATTTCGCCCCATCCTGCCGCACGGCCGCTCGACCGCGCAGACCTTTTCGCGCGTCGGCTCACCGCGTGACCCGCGGCTGGTGCGGGTACGGTGACGGCGGGATCGTCGATCGAGGGAGTTGTTGTGGAGCTGGTCGCGGAGGGTGCGGGGATTGCGCCTGGGTTGGTGACGTTGCGGCGGGAGTTGCATCAGATTCCCGAGGTGGGACTGCAGTTGCCGAAGACGCAGGCGATGGTGCTCGACGCGCTGGCGGGGCTGCCGTTGGAGATCAGTACGGGCAAGGAGCTGACCTCGGTGGTCGGCGTACTGCGGGGCGGGCAGCCGGGGCCGACGGTGTTGCTGCGAGGTGACATGGACGCCCTGCCGGTGGTCGAGGAGACCGCACTCGAGTACGCGTCCGAGAACGGCAACATGCATGCCTGCGGCCACGACCTGCACACCGCCGGGCTGGTGGGTGCGGCGCAGTTGCTGAGCGCGCATCGCGAGGAGCTGCACGGGAACGTGCTGTTCATGTTCCAGCCGGGCGAGGAAGGTCTGGGCGGCGCCGGGTACATGCTCCGGGAAGGCTTGCTGGGAGCGACGGGTGACAAGCCGGTCGCGGCGTACGCGGTCCATGTCTGGTCGCAGGAGGCCAAGGGGATCTTCCAGACCCGGCCCGGAACGATCATGGCCGGCTCGAACCAGCTGCACATCACGGTGCACGGGAAGGGTGGGCACGGCTCGTCGCCGGACAGGACGATCGATCCGGTGCCGGTGGTGGCCGAGCTCGTACTGGCGTTGCAGACGTACGCGACCCGGCGGGTCGACGTGTTCGACCCGGTGGTGATCACCGTGACGCAACTCGAGGCCGGGCTAGCAATCAACGTCATCCCGAACAAGGCCCGGCTCGGTGCGACCGTGCGTACGCTCTCGAATGAGACGTTCGAGCAACTGTCTCGCGAGCTGCCGGCGTTGGCGGAGAAGATCGCGGCGGCGCACGGGTGCACGGTCGACGCGACGTTCGCCAAGCAGTATCCGGTGACCGTCAACGACGCCGGGCGTACGGCGGAGACCTCGAGCGTGCTGCAGCAACTGTTCGGCGTGGATCGGGCGCAGGCGTTGGACAACCCGTTGATGGGGTCGGAGGACTTCTCGATGGTGCTGGCCGAGGTGCCCGGGACGTTCGTCATGCTCGGCGCGCGGCCCGATGATGTCGACGCGGACGACGCGCCGTCGAACCACTCGAGCGTGGTCCGCTTCGACGACGCCGTACTCGGCGACGAGGCCGCGGCCCTGGCTCAGTTGGCAACGACTCACCTGATCTCCGCCTGACCGACGCGCTGGGGCCTGTGGCTGGCCGGCCCGCCAGAGACCGGCCAGCCACAGGGTTCAGGAGGGCGAAATGCCAAGGGTGTAGGCGCCGCGGCTGCCGTACGCCGAGTAGCCCCGTTGAGCGGGTCGCCGTAGCCCACGTTGTCGATCCGCAGGTAGTACCTACCCGGCTGGAGTGTGCTGCTAACACTCGCGCCGAGGCCCGTCGGCGTCCCCGCGTCCCTCTGGCGGACGCCGCCGCGCTTGCGGTCGCGGTGTAGTTGCCAGCGGCACCGACGTCGACGCTGTACACGTGTGCCGGGAGGGCCTCAGCCGGAGGTGACGCGGACCGTGTAGGCGCCGCGGCTGCCGTACGTCGAGTAGCCGGTGTTCAGCGGATTGCCGTAGCCGGTGTTCTCGACGCGCAGGTAGTAGCGGCCGGCGGCGACCTGGCGGCTGATGCTCGCGCTCAGGCCGGTCGGAGTGGCGGAGTTCGACTGCCCGGCGGCCGGGTCGGCGGTGGCGACGACGGTGCCGGCCGAGTTCAGCAGCTGGAGCTTGATGTCCAGGTCGGCGCCGGACGCGGCGGACGACGCCGCGAAGGTGAAGGTGCCGGCCGACACGTCGATCCGGAACGTGTCGACATCGGAGTCGTTGGCGTAGATGCCCTTCACGCTGGTGCCGAGGGTGAGCGCGGTTGCGTCGGTCGTGCCGTTGCCGTGGTCATCGGCCCGCAGCGCCAGGCCGTTCTGGCCGATCACCGCGAAGTCGTCTTCCTTGTTGTTCGCACCGGAGTACTCGCCCTTGCTCCACTGGCTGATCGCCTTGGAGTAGCCGACACCCATGATCGGCGCCCACGCGCCGTGACCTGCGTAGTACCCGACGGACGCCGTACCGTCGTGGCTCAGTCCGACGTTGTGACCGGCCTCGTGGGACGCGGCCTCGGCGATGTTCTTCGCGCCGGTGCCGACGCCCTTCGTGAAGACCAGGGCCGGCTGGTAGTACGAGTGCTGGCTGGTGTTGTCGTACACACCGACGTACGCGACCCCGCCGCAGCCACAGCCGGACTGGTACCAGGTGGTCGGGTCGATCAGGACGCGAGTGCCGTACTGCTGGTCGGACGAACCGGACCGGGTGATCGCCGCGGCGGCCGGCTCCTGCGTGGTCACATCCACGTCGAACGGCGCGTAGTCCTCGGCCACCCGAGCCCAGACATCGCGTACGACGTCCTGCTCGGCGGTGCTCCAGTTGTTCGTGTTCCCGTCGGTGTCGTACGCCGTGACGTTCACGGTGGCCGGTTTGCCGCCGGTGTTCCACGCCGTCCCCGAGATCGTGTGGCCGTCGAAATCGAGGTAGATCACCCGGTTGGAGCCGGGCTTGCTGTGCAGCTCGAAGGCCGGCCCGGTGGCGGCCGCGACGGCACGGGTGGCCCAGCGCGGGGACGGTGCGGCGGCGGCCTGCCGGGAGGCGGCGCCGGCGACCGGCTCGCGGTAGAAGAGCTTGCCGTCGCGGTCCAGCCAGCTGGTCTTGTCGGTGGCCAGGATCCGCTCCAGCTGGGCGGCCGGCATCCCGTTGCGGCCGGACAACTCGGCGAGTCGGGACTGGACCCTCCCGAGGGCGGTCCTACCCTGAAGCTCCTGTCCTAGCAGTTGGTCGATCGGGGTCGGGGCGGATTGCTGGGCGTCGGCCTGGTTTCCGGCCACTACGGCCAGCGCACCGAAGACGACTGCGCCGGCGCCGACGAGGGCGCCGATGCGGCGGGGGCGGGTTCGCATCGCGGGGGTCCTCCTCAGGGACTCCGTACTACCTCACATCTCGTGCGCGGGCACGCACTTTCCGTAGCCTGCCCGACCGGCCCTCGAGCTGTATAGATTCGGCTGGGGATTTAACGCCTACTTGCGGAGGTTCCGATGCGCTTCATGATGGTGTTCAAGGCCAGCGAGGAATCCGAGGCCGGAGCGATGCCGAGTGAGAAGAGCCTGACCGAGATGGGTCTGGTGATGGCCGAAATGGCCGAGAAGGGCGTCCTGCTGGCCGGCGATGGGCTGCTGCCCAGCTCGAGCGGCGTCCGGCTCCAGCTGGACGGCGGCAAGCGCCGGGTGGTCGACGGCCCGTTCGCTGAAACCAAGGAGCTGATCGCCGGGTTCTGCCTGATCGAGGTGGCCTCCCGCGAAGAGGCGCTCGAGTGGGGCTGGCGCTGCATGGCCGCCGACGAGGGCCCGGCCGGCACCGGTCGGGGCACCGGCCTGGAGATCCGGCAGGTCGCGACCCCGGGCGATTTCGGCGCCGAGTTCACGCCAGAGGCGCGGGACCGCAACGAGCAGACCTTCCACAAGGCCGCCGAGAACCTTCAGAACAGCAACACCTGACGGATCGACGTGCCGGCGGCCAGGTCGTCGAAGGCCGGGTTGAGGTCGTCGAGACCGACCGTCGCGGTGAGCAGCCGGTCGACCGGGAGCCGGCCGGCCCGGTACAGCGCGATGTATCGCGGGATGTCCCGCGAAGGCACCGATGAGCCGAGATACGACCCCTTCACCGTGCGCTCCTCGGCGACCAGGCTGACCGCGGGCACGCTGAACGACTGCGACGGATGTGGCAGCCCCACCGTGATCGTCGTCCCGCCTCGACGCGTGGCGGCGTACGCCTGCTCGAGCACCTGCGCACTCCCGACCGTTTCGAGGGCGTAGTCCGCTCCGCCCGCAGTTGCCGCCCGTACCTCCTCGACCGCTGAAGGATCCCGGGCGTCGACAACGACGGAAGCGCCCAGGGACCGGGCCAGCGCGAGCTTCTCCGGTACGACGTCGACCGCGACGACCGGATGCGCGCCGACCAGCACCGCACCGAGCAGTGCTGACAACCCGACGCCGCCGAGGCCGAACACGACGGCACTCCGGCCCGCTCTGACCTGCGCGGTGTTCACGACCGCGCCGACCCCGGTCATCACCGCGCAGCCGAAGAGCGCCGCGATCTCTGGTGGGAGCGACGGATCGATCTTGACCGCCGAACGCGCGGACAGAACGGCATGATCCGCGAACCCGGACACCCCCAGGTGGTGGTGGAAGCCGTTCAGTCTTCGGGTGCCGCCGAGGAGGGTGCCGGCGGTGTTTGCGGCGGCGCCCGCCTCGCAGAGGGCGGCTCGGCCTTCGGCGCAGGGGCCGCAGGCCCCGCAGGCGGGAACGAAGGCGCAGGCGACCACGTCACCCGGCGCGAACCCGGGCGCCGCCGACTCGAGCACCTCGCCAGTAGCCTCGTGGCCGAGGAGCATCGGCATCACGCGCGGGCGGGAGCCGTCGATCACGGACAGATCCGAGTGGCACAGGCCGGCCGCGCGGATCCGGACCAGCAGCTCCCCCGGACCGGGCGGGGCCAGCTCGACCTCCTCCACGCGCAGTGGCCGCGACTCGGCGTACGGGCGGGGCAGGCCCATCTCCCGCAGTACGGCGCCGCGCACGATCATCCGGTGATCCCTTCGAGTGCGATGCGGATCCGGTCCGGGACCGGCACCGGGCGGCGGTCCTCCCGGCCGACGAACACGTGCACGAACCGCCCGGTCGCGGCCGGCTCGTCCGAACCTTCACGGAACAGGCCGATCTCGTACCGCACGCTGGAGTTACCCAGCTGCCCGGCTCGCAACCCGGCGTCGACCACGCCCGGGAACTCCAGCGACTGCTTGAAGGTGCACTGTGAGTCCACACACAGCCCGATCACCTCGCCGCCGTGGATGTCGAGCCCGCCCTGCCGGATCAGGAAGTCGTTGATCACGGTGTCGAAGAAGCTGTAGTACTCGACGTTGTTCACATGTCCGTAGACGTCGTTGTCCTTCCACCGCAGCGTGATCGCCAGGAAGTGCGGGAAGGCGCTCCGATCCATTGCCCAACCATAGAAGGGTCTACAACCTACGGTTGCGTAACTTACGGTGCCGTAGGGTGGGGGGACTGCCGACGAAGGAGACCCTGGTGGACGACAAGCTGGTGACGAACCTGCTGCACGAGCTGGAACCCGTCGTGGAGCAGAATCTCGAGCGCCACCTGGCCATCACCAAGGACTGGAACCCGCACGACTACGTGCCCTGGAGCGAGGGCCGCGACTTCGCCTTCCTGGGCGGCGAGGACTGGTCGCCGGACCAGTCCCGGCTGGACCCGGTCGCCAAGGTCGCGATGATCACCAACCTGCTGACCGAGGACAACCTGCCGTCGTACCACCGGGAGATCGCGACCCAGTTCGGCCTCGACGGCGCGTGGGGCACCTGGGTCGGCCGCTGGACCGCCGAGGAGGGCCGGCACGGTATCGCGCTGCGCGACTACCTTGTGGTCACTCGCGGCGTCGACCCGGTCGAGCTCGAGGTGGCCCGGATGGCGCACATGACGGCCGGTCACGAGGTCGACAAGAACATGCTCGAGGCGATCGCGTACGTCAGCTTCCAGGAGCTGGCCACCCGGGTCTCGCACCGCAACACCGGCAAGGCCACGGGCTGCGAGATCGCGGACCAACTGCTGGCCCGGATCGCTACCGACGAGAACCTGCACATGATCTTCTACCGGAACCTGGTCGCCGCGGCGTTCGAGACGGCGCCGAACGAGACCATGCGAGCGGTCACCAACGAGGTGACGGACTTCTCGATGCCGGGCGCCACGATGGACGGGTTCGCCCGCAACTCGGTGACGATCGCCAAGGCCGGCATCTACGACCTGCGCCTGCACCATGACGAGGTGGTCGCGCCGATCCTGCGGATGTGGAAGGTCTTCGACCGCGAGGACCTCAGCGGCGACGGCGCCAAGGCTCGCGACGAGCTCGCCGAGTTCATGGCCGGCCTGGACGCCCAGGCCACCCGGTTCGTCGAGCAACGCGACCGCCTCCGCGCCCGCCAGGCCGCCCGCGCGACGGCCTGACGCTGTCGGACCTGCTGGTTGGCGACCTGATTGTTGTTCATGCTGTACCTCGATGGGCCTGACCAGGAGAGGTGGGGCGGATGAGCGTGCTGGAGGGGCGACAGACAGCGGCGTACGACGGGGATCTGGTCGTGTTCCTGATCGGGTTTCGAGTGAACTCGGTCCGCAAGGTGCGTGAGTGGCTGCCGGTGGCGAACGCGATGGGCCCGATGCTGCGGCAACTCTCGAAGGATCCGGCGAGCGGGCTGCTCGGGTTCCGGACGTTGCCGACGTGGCGCGGGGTCACCATGATCCAGTACTGGGAGTCGATCGAGAAGCTGCAGGCGTTCGCGAACGACGACGATCGGACGCATCGGCCGGCCTGGGTCGACTACTTCCGGAAGTCCTACAAGGGCGGTGCGGTCGGCATCTGGCACGAGACGTACGTCGTCCCGGCCGGCAGCGTGGAGACGATCTACGGCAACATGCCCCTGTTCGGTCTTGGCAAGGTCGCCGGGGTCGAGCCGGTCAACAAGCGCGGCGAGACCGCCGCCGAGCGCCTGCACCTGTCCAGCGACGGCTGACGCGGCAGCCGGGCTAGGCTGCGGGCGTGCGGTTCATCCGGGATCTGGGAACGCTGCTCAAGCGCCGAGACTTCCGGCGGTTGTTCGCGGTGCGGTTGACGTCGCAGTTCGGGGACGGCGTGTTCCAGGTCGCGCTGGCGTCGTACGTGCTGTTCTCTCCGGAGCGGGCTCCGGACGCGGCAGCGATCGCGGGCCTGTTCGCGGTCGCACTGCTGCCGTACTCGATCCTCGGACCGTTCACCGGGGTGCTGCTGGACCGATGGTCACGGCGGCAGATCCTGTTCGGCGCGAACCTGACCCGGGCCGCACTGGTGATCGGGGTCGGCGCCATCGTCGCGACGGGCAACGCGGGCGTGCCGTTCTACCTCGCCGTACTGCTCACTCTCGGCGTGAACCGCTTCCTGCTGTCCGGTCTGTCCGCCGGTCTCCCGCATGTGGTCGAGCGCGACGAACTCGTGATGGCCAACGCCGTCACCCCGACATCCGGTACGGCGTCCTTCCTCATCGGCGGCGGGGTCGGCGCTGGAGTGAAGCTCATCGTCGACTCCGATCTCGCGGTCCTCGCGCTCACCGTCGTCATCTACACCGCCGCCGCACTGCTCGCCCTGAGGCTGCGGCGCGACCAGCTCGGCCCCGACCTGAACGGCGACGAACCGGGCATTGCCGAAGCGCTCCGGACCATCGCGTCCGGCCTGATCGACGGGGCCCGGCACCTGAGGGAACGCAAGCAGGCGGCTCTCGGCCTGGCCGCGATCGGCTCGCTGCGGTTCTTCTTCGGCCTGATGACCGTCATGATGATCTTGCTCTACCGCAACTACTTCTACGGCCCGGATCGGCTCGACGAGGCCTTCGGTGCGTTGGCTATCGCGACCGGCGCGGTCGGCGCCGGCCTGTTCCTGGCAGCCCTCGTCACGCCATGGGGCACGCGCGTGATGACGCTGCGGCAGTGGATCACCTGGCTGTTCGTGGCCGCCGCGGTGGTGACCGCCGTACCGATCGGCCTGTTCACCCAGCCCGCGCTGATCGTCGGCGGCTTCCTCACCGGCTTCTGCGCGCAGGGCGTGAAGATCAGCGTCGACACCCTCGTCCAGACGGGTGTCGACGATGTCTACCGCGGCCGGGTGTTCTCGCTGTACGACATGATCTTCAACGTCGGGCAGGTCTCCGCGGCCGCACTCGGCGCGTGGATCCTGCCCGACGACGGGAAGTCGTACGCGGTCCTGGCCTTCATCGTGCTCGGCTTCGCCGTCACCGCGGTGGTGTACGCACGGCTCAGCCGGGACGGATCAGGTTCCCCGGAGCGCGGTGATGGGCTGGATGGCGGAGGCCTTCCACGCGGGGTACGTACCGGCGACCAGGCCGATGAACGCACCCAGCAGGGGTGACCCGAACGCGAGCCGGTTGTCCAGGATCGGAGTCCAGTCCCGGACCCACGACACTCCGACGGTGAGCAGTACGCCGACCGCCGTACCGAGTAAGCCACCGAGGAAGCCGACGATCACGCTCTCCACCAGGAACTGCACCGCGATATGTCTTCGGGCGGCCCCGAGCGCGCGACGCAGGCCGATCTCGGAGATGCGTTCGAGCACCGACAGCAGCGTGACGTTCGCGATGCCGAGTCCGCCGACCAGCAGCGCGACCGCACCCAGCAGCAGGAACAGCGCGTTCAGGTCGGACTCCACACCTTTGCGTACGGCGCCCTGCTTCGGCGGGGCGTCGACGCGCAGCGTGCTCGGATTGTTCGGCTCGATCGCGAGCGGTGCCTGCTCGGCGATCAACTGCGCTGCACCGACCTGGGTTCGGATCTCGACCGCGTCCGGGGATTCCAGGTCGTACGCCGTCCGGGCCGTGCCGTTCGGCATGATCACGGCGTCGTTGAGCTCGGCCCGCCCGGTGACGGACTCGAGGATGCCGATCACCGTGTAGGCCTCGTCGCCGATGAACACCGCGGGCTGCGAGTCGACCCGGTTGATGCCCAGCCGCTCGGCGGCGTGCTTGCCGAGGACAACGACCTTGTCACCGCGCTTGTCGTGCCCGGTGTCGAAGAACCGCCCGGTCGCGAGCACCGCGCGGACCGCGTCCCACAAGCCGGCCGAGCCGGCCATCACCTGCAAGGCGTGACCGTTGCGCTGATCGTCCAGCGCCTCGACGCTGCGGACCAGGTCGTCGCCGACGTCGAGGGTGCTGACCGTGCCGGCCGCCTCGACGCCGTTCAGCCGCTGGATCCGGGCCGGCGCGTCCCACGGCAACTGCGTCGCCGCTTCGCCTTCCTGCCCACCTTTGTCATCAGGTTGTACGACGACGCGCGTGGCGGCCGCGAGGTCGAACCGCTGGGTGATCTGCCCCGACGCGGTCTGCCCGAGGCCCACCGTCCCGACCAGAGCAGCGATCCCGAGCACGGTACCGAGTGTTGTCAGGATCAATCGGGTCGGCCGGGCGGCGACACCCGCCAGCGCCTCGTCCAGCAGGTCCCGAACTGCTGGTCTGGATCTGAGACGCCGACGGGATCGCCGGGACGTGGACGGCCCGCCGGCGGGATCCGGGGGGCCTGCTGTGGGGGTTACCACTGGAGGGTTCCGTCGACGATGCGGACCTGACGCTGCGCCCGGCGGCTGACATGGTCGTCGTGGGTGATGACGGCCAGCGTCATCCCGTCGGCGTGCAACTCGTCGAACACGTCGAGGATCGCCTCCGCGTTGGCACTGTCCAGGTTGCCCGTCGGCTCGTCGGCGAGCAGCAGACTCGGTTCCGCGACCAGCGCCCGCGCGATCGCCACCCGCTGCCGCTCCCCACCGGAGAGCGTGGTCGGCCCGAACTCCATCCGGTGCGCCAACCCGACCCGCTCCAGCGCGACCCGCGCTCGGGCCATGCGCTCGCGGCGCGGCACTCCGACGTACACCATCGACAGCGCGACGTTCTCCAGCACAGTCCGGTGGTCGAGCAGGTGGAACGACTGGAACACGAACCCGATCCGCTCACCCCGCAGTACGGCGCGCCGCCGCTCACGCAGGCTCATCGTGTCCACACCGTCGAGCCGGTAGACACCGCCGGTCGGGTTGTCGAGCAACCCGAGTAGATGCAGCAATGTCGACTTCCCCGACCCGGACGGCCCGACGATCGACAGGTACTCCCCCTGCCCGATCGACAGGTCGACCTCCCGGATCGCCTGGACTTCGGGCGGCCCGGGGAAGAACCGTCGTACGCCGATCATCTCGACGACCGGCGCCGGCAGGGCAACCGCTGTCGCGCTCATCGCCCGACCACCACCTGATCGCCCTCGGACAGCTTGGCGTCACCGGCCGGTGTGACCTGGGCGAACCCGTCGGCGGACAGCCCGACCGTCACCGGCACGAGGTCGACCTTCCCGTTCCGCAGCACCTCGACGCGCGAGCCGCCGTCCGACCCGGACGACAGCGCCGCCACCGGTACGGCGAGCACCTTTCCGCTGGTGCTCTTCACGGGAATCGTCACCCGTACGTTCGCATCCCGGAGCAGCGCGAGCTGGCTCGCCGTCAGCGCGTTGGGCCCGACCACGACGTCGTACTGGTTGCCGTTCTTGGTGATCCGGCGGACCTTCGCGGCGACCGCCGTACCTTCGCCGAGGTCGAGGGTCGCGGCCATACCGGCCTTCAGGCGCTGGGCGGTCTCGGCGTCGACCTTGACCGTGACCACCAGGGACGCGCCGCTGGCGGACATGACCACGCCGTTGACCGTGCCGCCGCGTTCGACCTTCACGTCGTCGACCCGGCGCGGCAGCGTCTTCACGTAGACGATCTCGGACACCGGGAGCGGGGTGCCGGCCTTGAAGTCGGCCTCGTTCTTGGCCTCCTGCGCGTCAGCGAGGTTGTCCTCGGCATCGTCGACCGCGCCCTGCTGCACCGACGTGTCTGTGTTTCCGCCGGCCTTCGCAGCGCTTTTGGCTTGCTTCAGCTGGGCCTTGGCCTGCCGGAGCTGGTTCTTCGCCGCGTCGACCTGCTTCTTGGCGGCGTCGACGGCCTGGGTGAGGCGCTCCTCCGGCTCGGGAGCGTCGTACCCGGCGTTCTCGTAGAGGCGCTCGACCGCTTGCGAGGTGTCGGTGTCGTACTCGTCGTCGACCGTGCCCGGGTCGAGGCCGAGCCGGTCCAGCGTCTGCTCGAGCTGCAGCACGTCGGGTCCCTTGCTGCCGGGCGACAGCGTCCGGTACATCGGGAGTACGCCGGCCAAACCGATGACCGGACGCCCGGTGATCTCGAGCAGGGCCTTGCCCTCGGTAATGGTCGAGCCGACCGTCGGGACCTTGCCGGTCACGATGGCCGGAGTGGTCAGGCCACTCGTCTCGACCCGGATGTTCACCGCGCCGTCGAACGAGGCGTCACCCCGGCCGACCACCTTGCTCGACAGCGCCTTCTTCTCCACCGGCACGGTGATCTGGGAGGCCTTCGGGGCCGCGGTCTTGGCGGCGGCGTCCTCGGGTGAGGTGATCCGGCTGCCCGCGGCCACGCCCACTCCGAGCGAGACCGCGGCCACCGCGGACACACTGACCAGAACCCGGCGCCGGGACTTGGGCGAAGTGGTCACCGGTCCGCCATCGCGTCACGGTATGCCTCGAGCTCGGCCTTGTGCTGCGTGACGAACTCCTTCTCCTGCTCGTACTGGACCTTCTTGTACGGCTCGTCGTACACCTTGGCCTTGCACTTCTGGTCGGCCACCGCGAGGTCGATCTCGAACTTGCGCAGGTCGGCCAGCTTGGTGGCGTCGACCTTGTCGAACGACGGCGGGCCTTGCAGCGTCTTGCCCTGGCCGTTCTTCGGCGGTGCCTGGTTGCCGGTCAGCGCGTCCAGCTTCTGCTGGACCTTCTCGCGCGGCTCGTCGACCTTCTTGTACCCGGCCTGCCCCGCGTCGGCGAGGCAGTCGGACCAGGCGGTGGTCGCGTCCACGACTCGCTGGTCGGCCTCGATCCGCTTCGACAGCGCCTGGATGTCCTTGAACAGGCTGTCGAACTTCTTGAAGTCGGCCGTCCGGTCCTGGCCCTTGCCGTACACCTGCTCGACCGCTTTGCCCCGGCAGCCCAGGTCCATCTTCCCGCTCGAGTTCGGACCGTCACCGCCTTCCTTGGGCGCGATCGCGATGGCCCCGTTCCCGAGCGCGTTCGGGCCGTTCAGGGCCTTGTCGTACGCCTTCTTCGCGCTGGCCGACAGCGCGTTGCGGATCTTGGTATTCGGATTGGTGTCGTCGCTGTCCGCACCGGCCTTCGACCAGTCGATCGTGCTGATGCCGTAGCCGTACTGCTCGGCGAACTTGTCGGCCGGCAGGTTGAACGCGTCGCTGAACTTGCTCTTCGGGTTGGACTCCGGCGGCACCGCGACGTACTCGAACCCGGCGTCCTTCATGCAGGCGGCGGTGGCGTCCTCGACCTTGCGCTGCTTGGCCAGCTCCTCCTCCGACGGCTGCTGGCCGCCGCCGGCGGCCCGAACCGTCATCCGCATGCCGCCGGAAGAGCTGACGAAGCCTTCGCCCATGTACTCCGCGAGCGGGCTCTTGTCGCTCTTCTCGTCACCGGACGCGACTGGGCTCTGGTTGTTCCCACACCCGGCCAACGCCAGGATGGCGACCAGGGCGAGTGCTTTCCGTGAGGTCTTCATGGTGGTGGAGCGTGCCTGCGCGGCGGTGAAGAACCTGTGAAGGACCGATTTGCACCCGATGCTCTCAGCCGATCTTCATAGGATTCTCATCAATCTCGGCGAGTCTGATTCCTATGCCAGCGCGGATTCTCGTCGCCGAAGACGATCTGAAGCAGGCGGAGCTGATCCGGCGGTATCTCGAGCGGGAGGGGCATCTGACCGTCGTCGTGCACGACGGCCGGGCCGCGATCGACGAGGCGCGCCGGCGCAGCCCGGACCTGCTGGTGCTCGACGTGATGATGCCGAAGGTCGATGGCCTGGACGTCTGCCGAGTACTGCGCGCGGACGGCGAGGTGCCGATCATCATGCTGACCGCCCGCGCGACCGAGGACGATCTGCTGCTCGGTCTCGACCTGGGCGCGGACGACTACCTGACCAAGCCGTACAACCCGCGCGAGCTCGTCGCCCGCGTCCGTACGGTGCTGCGCCGGACCCGGAGCCGGGCCGAGGGCGAGGTGTACCGGGTCGGCGATCTGGAGATCGATCCCAGCCGGCACGAGATCCGGCTGGCCGGCCGGCTGGTCGAGGTGACGCCGGCGGAGTTCAAGATCCTCGCCTGCCTGGCCGCCTCCCCCGGGCGGGCTTTCTCCCGGCAGCAGTTGCTCGAGCACGCGTTCGGCTTCGACCACTACGTGTTCGACCGGACGATCGACGTCCACGTGATGAACCTGCGGAAGAAGATCGAGCAGTCCCCGGGCCCACCGGCGTACCTGAAGACCGTGTACGGCGTGGGCTACAAGCTGGCCGAGAAGGCGGTGACCGTCGATGCGTCGTAGCGTGCTGATCAGGTTCCTCGGGCTGTCCCTCGCGGTGGCCCTCGGCGCGGTGATCGCGACGGCGGTGCTCGCGACGTACAGCACGTCCGAGAAGCTGCAGGGCGAGATCGACGCGAACACCGGCCAGCTCCAGGTCGACGGGCAGATCTACGCCGAGCTGTCGAAGTACGCCTCGAACCACCCGACCTGGTCCGGAGTGGACAAGCTGGTGCACGACCTGGCCGACAAGCTCGGCCGCCGGATCGCCGTCACCGATCCGGACGGCACGGTGATCGCCGACTCGGCCCGGATGCTCGGCGCCGGTCCCGAGCTCCCGTCGGTGCCGGCGGCAACCATCGACGCCCGGAGCGAGGGGTTTGCCAAGCTGACCGGGTACACCGCCCGCAAGACCATTGCCGCGGGCAAGGTGAACGACCTGGTCGCGACGGCCGGGGTGACACCGGCGAGCGCGATCTATCCGGGCTGGGGTCTGACCGACGAAGAGCTGCGAGAGCAAGAGAGGCTCGCCCAGCAGGTGGTGGACTGCTACCGCGCGAAGGGCAAGATCGCGAGTGTGGCCGCCGGCGGCACCAACGTCCCGCAGGTGCTGATCGAGTCGGGCCGATCGGCCGAAGGCATCAGCGTGATGCAGAAGCCCGGGTTCGCCGGGGACGACGCATGTACGCCGCAAGGGCTGAACGCGCCGAGCGCCAAGGCCAAGATCGTCAACGACGACGAGATCCGGCGGGCGAAAGCCTGCCTCGACGCCGTGGGCCTGAAGTACTCGGTCAACGAGATCGAAGGCCTGAAGATGGTCGAACCCAAGGACAAGGTCTCGGACCAGTTCTTCACGTGTACGACGCAAGCCCGGTCGCAGGCGTTGACGCCGTACGTCGCTCCGCCCGCGAAGCTGTACCTGGGTGCGAAGAGCACGTTCAACGTGTTCTCCGGGGAGGGCATGCTGCGGACCGCGGCGACCGCGCTCGGCGTACTGCTGGTCGCGGCGCTGGTGATGGTGTTCGCCGGGCGCCGGTTGGTCCGGCCGATCGTGGCGCTCACCGGTGCGGCCCAGCGGATGCGGAACGGCGACCACGCCGCCCGGGTTCCGGTGACCGGGAAGGACGAGGTGTCCCGGCTCGGGCACGCGTTCAACGACATGGCCGAGGCGATCCAGCGGCACGACTTCCAGCGCAAGGCGATGGTCAGCGACGTCGCACATGAGCTGCGGACGCCGCTGGCCAACATCAAGGGATATCTGGTCGCGTCCGAGGACGGCGTCGTACCGCTGGATCGTGAGCTGGTGACGTCGCTGCTGGAGGAGACCGAGTTGCTCGAGCACCTCGTCGCGGACCTGCAGGACCTCGCGCTCGCGGATGCCGGCATGCTCCGGATGCACCCAGCGCCGCGTGATTTGTCCGAGCTCGCGCACCAGGTAGTGCTGGCGCATCGGCCGGCCGCCGAGACGGCCGGGGTGTCACTGACGGCCGAGGTCCAGGGGCCCGCGACGGTGTCCGTCGACAGCGCCCGGATCCGTCAGGCACTGGGCAACCTGGTCTCGAACGCGATCCGGTTCACGCCACTCGGCGGGAACGTCGTGGTCGGCGTACGGCGGGTGGACGACGGCTACAACCTGACCGTGACGGACAACGGCACCGGCGTCGCGGACGAGCATCTGCCGCATCTGTTCGACCGGTTCTACCGCGCCGAGCAGTCCCGCAGCCGGAGCACGGGCGGGAGCGGACTCGGCCTCGCGATCACCAAGCACCTCGCCGAGGCCCACGGCGGCCGGATCGCCGTCACCAGCCGCCTCGGGTCCGGATCGGTCTTCACGATCTGGATCCCGGCTGGTTAACCTCGGCGGGTGGCCGGACGGAAAGCTCGGGTGGCGGATGTGCACGAGATCGCCCAAGGGATGCCGCACGTCACGGTCTGGAAGCGGGACGACGGCACCGATCGCCCGGTCTACCAGGTGGGAGGGAAGTCGTTCGTGTTCTTCCGGACCGCGCGGCCAGACGCCTTCGACCCCGAGACCGGTGAGCGGTACGACGACGTGATCGTGATCTGGGTCGAGTCCCAGGACGAGAAGCTGGCCCTGGTGTCGGACGAGTCCACCCCGTTCTTCAGCACCCCGCACTTCGACGGCCATCCCTCGGTCCTGGTCCGCGGCAGCCGCCTCGGCGAACTGACCAAGCAGGAGCTCACCGAGGTGATCCAGGACGCGTGGTTGTCCCGGGCATCCAACCGCCGCGCCAAGACCTGGCTCGAGGAACACCGGCTGAGCTGAATCAGGCGACGGGTTGCACCTCGCTGCCACACTGAACATCGTGAGCTACCCACCGCCCGTCTCCGCGGCGCCCAACTACGATCGGCCGCCCCGGAAGAACCGGGCCGGGCTGATCATCGTGCTGCTGGTCGTGCTCCTGATCGGCGTACTGGGCGTCGGCGGCGTCCTCACCTACCGCCTGATCTCCGACAAGCTGCACAATTCCGCGGCACCGAGCCCGGGCACCTCAGCCGCGCCACCCGTGAGCTCGCCGACCCCGAAGCCCTCAGTGCCGGCACCACGTCCCACCAAGACAGTCCAGCCGCGTCCCGCCAAGACGACCGTGCCGCCGACTACCAAGCCGCCCGCGCCCACACGGCCGGGCAGTGCTGCCGAGCTGGCCCGCCGCTTCGTTGCCCAACTCAACGCGAACAACCCGACCGCCGCGGCCGCCTACGCCTGCCAGGACTCGAAACAGCTGATCCCCACCCTCATGGGCCAGTACCTCCAGCCCCCGACCAAACTCACCCCCGGCACCTCGATCGGCGGTCAGCCCACCTACGCCGTCCGCCTCACCGGCACCACCAAGGGCTCACCAGTCACCGGCGTCATCATCATCCAGCAACTCACCCCAGAACCCCTCTGCGTCCGCATCTTCTCCATCACCGGCACCAGCTAGCCGGACTCGCGCGTCCTGATCGCAACATCAATCTCCTCGAACACCCAGTCCCACCGGAATCCGTCGACCACCCGCGAACCGGTCCCGGGCATCATCGGCTCCAGCGATGTAGGCGAGCCGTCGTGTGGATCAAGGATTCGGACACCCGCCTGACGAAGTATCGCGAGTGAGGCCGGCCAGGCAGGATGCCCGGTCAGCTCTTGACTGGCGTACGGCACGGCGACAGTAGGCGTTCGGGAGCCAAGGGCCGCGCACAGCGTGGTCAGCGGATACGAGTATGCGTTTCCAGTCGCCCAAGCATTCAGGGTGTGGAACGTCGTCGGCACCACGGCTATGGCATCGGCGGCCGGAGTTCGTCTGGGCTCGGTCGGTTTGCGGTTGCCGACGATCACCGGAGCGTTGGCCAAGTCCTGCTCCGCCAACCAAGGAAGCGCAGCATCGGTTGGAACGACGTAGGGGTCCCATCCCTGGTCGTACGCAGCCCGTACGCCGTCTCCCAAACGGGAAGCCAGTGGCGCGCCGCAGGCGACAAGTAGAAGGATGGGGTTGCTCATGCAAGATCACCTGCCAGCGTTAGCGATGGCACGGGCACCAATGAGCTCACAGTTGTACGCCGACCCAGTTGGCATAGCCAATGAGATTGTCCGGTGTGTGACGGCTGGCGTGGACAAGGCTGGCGATGGTTTCTCGAACGCTAGGGTGATATCTGGTCTTCTGAGGTGCGACCTGGCGCGCGACCAACAGCGAGTTCATCGCACCCTCGTTGTCACCGATCAGCAACTGCGCGCGGGCTGTGTCGATGTGATGGTGACCAATCCGGTCCGGCGGATAGCCTCCGGGTGTGTGGACCTGGTCGGCGAGTGCGACTGCGATGCCGTGGTTGCCAAGCTCCATCTCGATCGCGGCGGCATGGATTGCGACATTCGTGGCACCGAAAGACATCGCGCCCGCGTAGCCAGTTGCCAGATCGGTGCCGGTCACTTCACGGCCAAGCACGTCCGCGAGATGCCGAGCCTCGTCGAGTTCACCGCGGGCGGTGTCCTCATCGCTTTGGCGCGTAGCGAGAATCGCGGCGCGCAACCGCAGGTTGCCGGCCGCACAGATCGCTATCGGATCGACCGCCCGGACCGCGGCATCGATGTCGGCGAGCGCCGTCTCGATGATTCTCCGACCGAGCTCATGGCGGCCCGTGGTGAACGTGGAGTAGGCACGCATGTAGCGATAGGTCGCGACCTGGTAGGGATCACCGCAGCGGGAGGCAGAGAAGTCCATGCGGGCAAGCAGTAGCGAAACGAGATCGACCAAGCCAAGGGCGTATGCCACGTCCGCAGCCGAGCGGTAGAGCTGAACGAGGAGATGGTGGGCCTGCTCGACATCGCGACCGGTCAGTGTCTGCGACAGCTGGACCAGTTCATCGATCAGGGCAGGAGCTCGGCCGAGAATACGGGCGTACTGCGCATCGCGCCGGGCGAGCACCATGCCACGTACGCCAGGCCGGATCTCTGCGAGCGGTCGCACAGGTAGGTCGTCGAGAGTGAGATCGAAGTTCTCCAGCGACGCCCGCAGATCGTTGATCGGGCCAGAGAGCCGGTCCTCACTCTGCTCCTCGATGAACGGCTGACCGGTCAGCTGGGTGACCGGGATCGACATCGCCCTGGCACACGCGGCCAAGAGCGACTGGGAGGCCGGCCTGGAGCCGGTCTCGACTTTGGTCAGAAGGCTGTGGGACACGTTTGCCCGGGCGGCGAGCCCTCGCTGGGTCAAGCGGTTCAAACGACGGTACGCCGCGATTCGGGCACCGGTGCTCAGCATGCGATCTGACATTGCGTGCCTCCGGTTCCGGCAGCTGCGGATCTCCGCGGAACGATACCCGAGCCCTCGCGTCGCTACTTGCTGAGTGTGCTGACTGTTGCACCAAGTGTGCAACTCGACGGCTCGCGCACTGGCAACAATTGACTACACAGCGCGACGGACACGTAGAGGTGGAGGGCACGAACGTGGCATCGATGAGCCGGCGGGTGTACGGCGCGCCGCTGAACGAGGAACAGATCGGCGAGTACGTCAGGCGCTGCCCTGCCGAGAACCGCTGGGCCTTCGAAGGCTGGCTTCGCGGAGAACGGCAGCTTGATGGCGATCGGATCGAGTCGGAGCCCACCAAGTGCAAGCCACTGCGTACTGACTGAATCAACCCTGTGGAAGGAAGATTGCCATGAATACCACCTCTCAGCGCCCGTGGGGCGTGCGCCGTGCCACCGAATGCAGTCCGCTGCCCGACAGCGACGCGATGGTTCTGACCGCCATGACCATTGATCCGGAAACCCAACTCGGAATCTATCGCGACCCGACCGGCAAGGTCGTGCAGGCCGGGCCTCCGAAGCACGGCACGCAGCGAGCACAGTTCAAGAGCCTCCCGACCGGTGGCGGCGACGGTTCGAAGCCCGGCAGTGGAGACGACACCAAGGTCGTCGAGTACGTTCCCGACTGATGGGTATCGACGGACCTGTCCTGGTCCTGACATGCGCGGACGATCCGACGTCGGATGTCGTCGTGAGTGAATTGAACAATCGCGGCGTACCTGTGTTCCGGTGTGATCCGGCAGATGTGCTCACAGGCCGGCTCGAGATATCGACACACGCAGGCGCCGACGGCCTGCGCGGCCGTCTGTACACAGAGGCGACGTCCATGGACCTCGCCTCTGTCCGATCGGTGTACTACCGGCGCCCGTCGTCGTACCTGGCCCCAACGACGATGACCGAACAAGACGGACGGTTCGCGAAAGAGCAGGCGAAGCACGGTATGGCGGGCATCATGGCCGGTGTGCGGGGCCGGTGGGTCAATCACATCTGGCGGACGATGGAAGCCGAGTTCAAGCCAGCTCAGCTGATCGCGGCACGCGAGGCAGGCTTCGTGGTATCGCCCACAATCATCACCAACAGAGTCGACGACGCGCGCGCATTCGCCAAGGAGCACGGGTCGATCGTGTACAAACCACTCCAGAACACAGATCTTGCGGGACCTGGCGGTAGGGCGGCTGCGATCTGGGTGAACGAGGTCGACCCTGCCGATCTGGACGACAGTCTGAGCTTGACTCTGCACCTGTTCCAGCGCCGCGTGGATAAGGTTGCTGATGTACGGGTGACTGTCATTGGCGACGAACCCTTCAGTGTCCGGATCGATTCACCGCACCTCGACTGGCGTCGTGACTACGGTCAGGTCGGCTACACCGTGGTCGACACACCCGAGTACATCGCTCGGCGATGCCGCCGCTACCTCGACAGGTTCGGGCTCCTGTTCGGCGCCTTCGACTTCGGGCTCACGCACGACGGCTCGTGGATCTGGTACGAGTGCAATACCGGGGGCCAGTGGCATTGGCTCGAACTCGAGACAGGGCTACCGATGACGGCGGCCCTCGTGGACCTTCTGGAGATCACACGATGACCGACTCGATCGACCGACTGACCTGGCGGAGCCTGGCCGGCGAACTGGTTGCCTCGATCCGACAGAAGGGGCACCTGAGCGACCCACGTTTAGGGGCGGCGTTCGCAGAGGTTCCACGACACCACTTCGTGCGCGAGTACCTGCGCCTGGACGTGAATCCCGCGGGTGCAGCTCGCGTGGACGGAGTCGTCGACAGCTCGAGCCCGGAGTACATGGACACCATCTACTCCGACCAGGCATTGATGACGCAGACCAAGCCTGTCCAAGGACAGCCGGACAGCTTCGTGTGGAGCTCCTCGACATCCATGCCGTCAGTGATGGCGGACATGATCGAAGAACTGGACATCCAGCCAGGCATGACCGTGCTGGAGAGTGGGACCGGCACCGGCTACAACGCGGCGATCCTGTGCCTCCTGCTCGGCGACACGTCAGTCACCACGGTCGAGATCGACCCCGATCTCCTGCGCGCCGCACTCGAACGCCTGGCCGATCTCGGGTATCAACCCTCCACCACTCCACGGCCTCGCAGCTATGACCGAATCCTCTCAACCCACGCGGTCGACAACATTCCGATCGAGTGGGTCGAGCTGGGCAAGCCGGGGGCCGTCATCCTGACCGACCTCCGGCCACCTTCGAACACCCAGATCGGCGCCTGGGCGAAACTCACCATCGACGGAGGCGGCCGCGGCGCGACAGGCCGCCTGATGCCTCCGCGCGGCTACTTCATGAGCGCCCGCAAGGTGCCCGAGTTCGCCGACGACGGCCAGAACCTGCCCGAGTTGACCCTCGAAGAGCACCAACGCAGAGCCCAACTGATGGTCACCCGGACAACCGACCTCGCCCCCGAGGTCTTCGACGACCCAGCGTTCAGTCTGTACTTCTGGCGCCGTCGCCCGGAGGTCTGGTCGTGGTCCCACGACGGCGAGATCAGCCTGAGCGCCGCCGATGGCACCTGGGCCCAGGTGCGCGAAACTACGGTCAGCCTCATCGGCGACCGTGACCTCTGGGCCGAGGTAGAGGACGTTCACCGAGACTGGCTGGCGTCAGGCCAGCCGCCGATGACGGAATGGACCCTTCGGGTCACCCCTGAAGGATCCACCGAGATCGAGCTGCCTGACTGATCGCATGTCATGGCTGGTGCGGGATCACAGCTCAATCCGCACAGACCACGATCTCCGCCAGCGCACTCCGCGCGCCGCCGGAGGCGGCCGAGAGTCAGCCGCCGCGGAGCGGTGTCCTTTGAGCGCGGCGCGAAGGTGTCTTTCAGCTGGGGGCGAGGGCGCGGGCGGTTTCCAGGAGGTCGGTGCCGGTGGGGAGGGTGGCGATGATCGGGGTGTCGAGGCCGTTGTCGACATAGCGATTGATGTGGTCGCGGCACTGCTCGGCGGTTCCGTGGACGATCAGGTCGTCGAGGACCTCGAGAGGTACCGCGGCCATCGCGGCGTTGCGGTCGCCGGCGGCCCACGCCTCGCGCATCTGCTTCATCGCAGCGCCACGGCCGAGCCAGTCGTGGAAGCCGGCGTACCCGGGAACGGTCAGGTAGGTCGCGATCAGGAAGCGGCCGATGTTGCGGGCCATCTCCGCGTCCTCGGTGACACAGACGAAGATGCGCGCGGCAAGCTCCTTGTCCGGGCCCAGTTCGTCACGGACCTGGCGTACGTCGTCCGCCGACAGCCAGTTCGTGATCGCGCCATCCGCCTCGCGCGCCGCCAGCTTCAGCATCTGCGGCCGCAGCGCGGCGAGCATGATCGACGGCGGTACGTCGGGCGCCTTCTCCAGCCGGAACCGCTGGATGGTGAAGCTGTCGAACTTCCCGTCCACCTTCTCCCCCGCGAACGCCTGCCGCAGGAACCGCAGTACGTCGCGGGTCCGGGCCAGCGGCGGGTCGTACGCGATCCCGTTCCACCCGGTCACGATCGTCTCCGACGACGCCCCGATCCCGAGCACGAACCGCCCGGGCGCGAGGTCCGCGAGCGCCGCCGCACTCATCGCGAGCGCCGCCGGTCCGCGCGTGTGCACGGGAACGACGGCCGTCCCCAACCGCAACCGGTCGTCCCACTCGGACGCGAGTACGAGCGGAGTGAACGCATCGGCACCGGCGACCTCAGCGGACCACAGGTCGGTGTAACCCAGCAAGGCCAGATCTTTGATCAGCTCACGGTGGTCCCGCAGCGGCACCCCGGTCAGCGGAACGGTGAGACCCCAGCGCATCAGATCATCCTCTTCAGCAGCGGCAGTGGTGCGAACCGCATCACCCGGGCGAGCGGGATCCACGGCCACGGCGGTACGTACGCCTTCGCCTTCTCGGCCTCGATCGCGGCGACGATCGCACGGACGCCGGGAACAGTGTCGACGATCAGCGGGGTGTTCGCGACGTGCTCGTTCATCTCGGACCGGATGTAGCCGGGGAAGATCGTGCTGACCTTGATCGGCTTGCCGAGCAGCTCCAGCTGCAGCCCCTCCGCCAGCGACGCGAGCGCGGCCTTGGTCGCGGCGTACGTCGTGACCGTCTTCGGCAACCCGCGCAGCGCGGAGATCGACGAGATGAAGACGAGATGCCCGGCGTTGCGCGCCCGGAACAACTCCATCGCCGCCTCGGCCTGGGCGAGCGCGCCGACGAAGTTCGTCAGCGCGGTCTCCCGGTTGGCGTCGAACCGGCCGGTGCCCAGCGGAGCGCCCTTGCCGAGGCCGGCGTTCACGATCACCCGGTCCAGCTGACCCAGCTCCGCGTCGGCCTTGCGGAACACCTCGAACACCTGGTCGTGATCGGTCACATCCAGCCTGTGGATGACGACCTGAACCTGTGGATGACGCTCGGTCAGCTCGGCCCGCAATGCCTCCAGTCGCTCCTCCCGGCGCGCGGTCAGCGCCAGGTTATGGCCCTTGGCAGCGAACTGCCGGGCCATCTCCGCGCCGAGACCGGCGCTGGCACCAGTGATCAAGATGTTCCGTCGCATCGGAGGCCTTATCTATAGGAGAGCAGGTCGCTGCCGTCGAGGTGTCCGTGCTCGTTGTAGCTGACCATGGTCAGCCCACTCCGGCCGGACACGACCTTGGTGATCGCTGTGTTGATCGTGACCGGGTTCAGCTTCGCCCACAGCCCGTCGCCGCCGGACAGCAGCCGGCTCACCACGACGGAGATCGGGCCGCCGGAGGTGTAGACGAGCGCGGTCTCACCTTTCCCCAGTCGTTCGGCAGTACGGCGTACTGCCGCGTCGGACCGTTCGCAGAAGGTGTGGAAGGACTCGGTGTAGCCGTCACCGCCATCGATCCACCGCTGCGTGGCGGCGGTGAACATCTCCTGGAACGCGTGCCGCGGGTTCCCTTTGCGGGCCATGTCCGCGAGCAGCACCGCGCGGACCCGGTACGCCGGTTTGTGGGTCACGATGAGCTCGTCGTGGTCGAACTCGTCGAAACCCTTGTCGACTTCGGCAGTGAACCCAGCCAGCGATGCGGTCTGGGCATGTCTGCGCATCGAGCCGGAGACGACGAGATCCGGCCGCACTCCCCGCGCCGCCAATGCCTCGCCCAGGCGCGCCGCCTGCTGCTCACCCTGCGGCGAAAGCTTGTCGTAGTCACTCGCGCCGAACGACGCCTGCGCGTGCCGGATCAGGTAGACGACGGCCATGCTGTTCTCCTTCCCCGCCCCGCCGCCCCGGTCAGGTCACGCCTGCCGGATGATCCGGCGGCAGCGCCGCTCGAGCAGGTTGACCGGGAGCCAGAAGTTCTTGAACCGCGGGTTCCGCGTCTGCTTGTGGTGGTAGCGGTAGTAGATCTGCTGCGCGATCACCGCCAGCCGGAACAGCCCGAACACCTCGTAGAACGCCCAGTTCTCCGGCTTCAGCCCGGACCGCTCGGTGTAGTAGGCAACGATCTCGTCCCGCGTGATCATGCCGGGCACGTCCGAGGGCTGCAGCCGAAAGCGGCGGAACGCCCAGTCGTCGTCGGCCTGCACCCAATACGCGAGCGCACTGCCCAGATCCATCAGCGGATCACCCAGCGTGGCAAGCTCCCAGTCGAGTACGCCGACCACGCGCAGCGGATCGTCCGGCGCGAGTACGACGTTGTCGAGCCGGAAGTCGTTGTGGATAACGCAGGTCCGGACGTCGGCCGGCTGGTTCTCCGCGAGCCACGCCATCACGCGCTCGTAGCTCGGCACGTTCCACGTCTTCGCCTTGCGATAGCGCACCGACCAGCCGGTGACCTGGCGTCCGACGTACCCCTCACCGCGACCGAGATCAGTCAGGCCGGCCCGCTCGGGGTCAACTTGGTGCAGGTCGACAAGTGTGTCGACCAGGGTGAAGCCGAGCTGCCGGGTCTGCTCGGGCGTCAGGTCGACACCCAGCTGGTGATGGCCCGGGATCGTCCCCACGACGCGCTCCATCACGTAGAACTCGGAGCCGATCACCGCGTCATCGCTGCAGTGGGCAAGCATCGCGGGGACGTAGGGGAAGACGGGCTTGAGGCCCGCCTGGATCCGGTACTCGCGGCCCATGTCGTGCGCGCCCTTGGCCTTCGTCCCGGCCGGCGGGCGACGCAGGATCAGGTCGTGATCGCCGTACCGCAACAGATAGGTCAGGTTCGACGCGCCGCCGGAGAACTGCTTGACCTCGGGCAGACCGGCCGGCAGGTCCGTCTGTTGCCGCAGCCAACCGTCGACCGCGGGCACGTCGAAGGCATCCTCGTCCCGGACCGGGCGGGCACCGTCCGTCGCACTCGTCACGACTCGCCCGGTGTCCGGCTGTCCACCCCTCCGCCGGCCGGCTCGCCCGACTCCGCACGCTGGCGAGCTCGAGCCGCGATCTTGCGCATCTGGCGGTTGTACAGCGGACGGGCGAATTGCTTGGTCCGCCAGGCCATCAGCGCCGGCCGATCGGGGATGATCAGGAACTGCTGTTTCTTGATCCCCGCGATCACCGCGGTCGCGATGTCGTCGGCCGACCGCGGCGACTTCTCGATCAGCTGCCGCGCGGTCGCGCCCATCGCGGTGTCCTGGCCGCGGATCGAGTCGGCCAGGTTGGTCCGGAAGAACGACGGGCAGACCACCGACACGGTCACGCCGTACGGATGCAACTCATGTGACAGCGTCTCCGAGAGCGCGACGACTCCGGCCTTGACCGTGTTGTACGAGCTCATCATCGGCGGGTGCACGAGCCCGGCCGCGGACGCCGTGTTGACGATGTGACCGGAGCGCTGCCGTTTGAAGAGCGGTGTGAACGCACGGCAGCCACGGACGACACCCATCAGGTTGATGTCGACGACCCGATCCCACTCGTCGAGCGACTCGACGTCGATCCGGCCGCCGGTCGCGATGCCGGCGTTGTTCACCAGGATGTCCAGGCCACCCCAGTTCTGCTCGACCCACTCGGCCGCCGCGGCCCAGTCCTCCGGGCTGCGAACATCGAGCTGCCGGTACGACGCTCCGTCGTCCGGACCGTCCGCCGCGACATCGGTGCTGAGCACTTGGTGGCCTTCAGCAATGAATTTGGCGACCAGCGCGGCCCCGAGACCGCTGGCGCCGCCGGTGACGAGGATGCGGCTCACTTCGCCTCCTGAGCAGTAGCCAGGTACGACGCCAGTTCGATCCGGGCGATCACGCCGCGATGCACCTCATCCGGCCCATCCGCGAGCCGGAGTGCCCGAGCACTCGTCCACGCAGCCGCGAGCGGGAAGTCGTCGGACAGCCCACCACCGCCGTGCAACTGCATCGCCATGTCGATGACGTCCTGCGCCATCCGCGGCACGGCAACCTTGATCTGGCTCACCTCGCTCAACGCACCCGCCAACCCCTTGGTGTCCAGCAGGTACGCCGTCTGCAGCACGAGCAACCGCGCTTGGTTGATCGCGATCCGGGCGTCGGCGATCCGCTCCCGGTTGCCGCCGAGGTTGACCAGCGGCTTGCCGAACGCGGTCCGGCTGGTGCCGCGCTCGATCGCGAGCTCGAGGGCCTTCTCGGCCAGGCCGACCAGTCGCATGCAGTGGTGCACGCGTCCGGGTCCGAGGCGGCCCTGGGCAATCTCGAACGCCTTGCCCGGTCCGACCAGGATGTTCGACGCGGGCACGCGGACCTCGGTGAACGACACCTCGCCATGTCCGTGCGGCTCGTCGTACCGGTGCATCGCCGGGAGGAGGCGCTCGACCTTCACGCCTGGGGTGTCGCGGGGGACGAGCACCATCGTGTGCCGCGCGTACCGATGGGCGTCCGGATCGGTGAGGCCCATGAAGATGAGCAGCTCGCAGTCCGGGTGACCGACGCCGGTGCTCCACCACTTGCGGCCGTTGATGACGACCTCGTCACCGTCGACGATCGCGGTCGCGGCCATGTTGGTGGCGTCGGACGACGCGACGTCGGGCTCGGTCATGCAGAACGCGGACCGGATCGTGCCGTCGAGCAACGGCTCCAGCCACTGCTTCTTCTGCTCCGGGCTGCCGTAGCGCAGCAGGACTTCCATGTTGCCGGTGTCCGGTGCGTTGCAGTTGAAGATGTACGGCGCGATGAACGAGCGACCGGTGAGCTCGGCGATCGGGGCGTAGTCGAGGTTCGGCAAGCCCTCGCCGTACTGCTCGTTGCCCGGCTCGGACACCGGGAGGAAGAGGTTCCACAGACCGCGGTCCCGCGCCTTCGCCTGCAGCTCCTTCATCACGGGCTGCGGCTGCCAGGGGTCACCGGCCGCCTTGATCGCGGCGTGCAACTCGGCCTCGACGGGCTCGATCTCGGTGCGGAGGAACTCCTCCACAGCTACGATCAGCCCCTGTGCGTGGGCCGAAGGTTCGAACCCCATCAAGACTCCCTCCGGTTTTCTTGACCGTAGCGCAGCGTCTAAGCAATGCTCAATAGCGTGAGTGAGCGATGGACGTCCGACGACCGGCGCAAGCAGCTGATCAGGATCGGGCTGATGATGCTGAGGACCCAACCGATCCATGAGCTGTCGATCGACGCCGTTGCAGGCCAGGCCGGGATCTCCCGTGGCCTGCTTTTTCATTACTTCCCGAGCAAGCGGGACTACTACGTCGCCGTGATCTCCGCCGCCGGTCGCCGGCTGTTGCGGGTCACCAAGCCGGATGAGTCACTCCCACCGGATCAGCAGCTGCGGGAGATGCTGACCCAGTTCGTGGCGTTCATCACCCGGCGGCGCACGGCGTACATCTCGTTCGTCCGGGGTGCGGCCGGCGGCGACGACTTCGCGGTCGAGGTGTACGACGAGACTCGGGCCGGCCTCACCAAGCGCATCCTCACGTACCTCGGTACGCCGGAAGTCGCCGACGAGCCCGCGTCCCGTGAGTACATGCGGGTGCATGCCTGGCTCGCCTACACCGAGGACCTGGCCATCGAGTGGTCCGGCCTCCCCGAGGAAGACCGCCCGTACTCCGACAAGTTCCTGGTCGACCACGCGATCGACGCGCTCCAGACCTTGCGCAAGCTCTAGCTCCGGGTGGTTCGGTAGCGGCCCGGGGTGGTGCCGATGAGGGCGGTGAAGGCGGCGATGAAGCCGCTGGGGTTCGCCCAGCCGCAGGCGGTGGCGACGTGGGTTGTGTCGTGGCCGTCGGCGAGCAGGACGAGTGCGTGATAGATGCGGACTTGGGTGCGCCACTGATAGAAGGTCATGCCGAGTTCGTCGTGGAAGAGCCGACTGAGTGTGCGGGCGCTGGCTCCGATCGTCTGCCCGAGCTCGGCCAGTGGGGTGTTGTCGGCGGGCTTCTCGTACAGGATCCGGGCGATGGCTTGGAGCCGATCGTCCTGCGGTTCCGGCAACTGCAGTGGCTGCTCTTGTGCTTCCTGGAGTTCGTCGACGAGGACTCTCCTGAGGCGAGCGCTCACGGCGCGATCGTGGGTGGTCGCCGCGCGCTCGTAGTTGCGTGGACCCGTGAGCGTCAGCAGGAGCTCGCGGGCGAGGTCGGAGGCGAGGAAGACGGCCGGATGGCCCGCGATGAGCCGAGCTAGGGATGGCGGCAGGAAGACGATCCGCATGTCGGTGTGGCCGTGCGCCCGGTGGTAGTGCGTGAACCCGGCGGGAGTCCAGGCGACCCGGTTGGCCGGAACGATCGACGTACCGCGCTCGGTGTGCACTGACAGGACGCCACGGGCCGCATACACCAGATGTCCCCGTGGATGGGTCTGCACTTCGCTCGTTCCCCCGGGCTGCCAGAGGTGAACCCCGCCGGACGGCCAGAGCTGTGATTGCGGGATCTGGCGGCTAACGGGCATAAGTTGGCATTCTATCGGTGGTCCGCCGCAGCGTGTGCCGGCGACGATGAACGCATGAGTACGACGATGCGAGCGGCGGTCTGTGTCAGGTGAAGACGTTGACCGCGCGGGCTACCACGAGGCCTACGACGGCCAGGGAGATCAGGGACTGGAGGCCCATGGACATCTTGGCCCAGAGGGCGAGGGGCATCACGTCGGTCGGGCTGAAGGCCGTCGAGGTGGTCATCGCCAGGTACAAGTAGTCGCCGAACCCGGGTCGCCAGTCCGGTCGCGCGATCTCGGGGCTGAGCTGCTGCGTAAAGGCGAGGTCGAGGTACTGCGGCATCCGGTGAGCCCGGTTCGCGGCGCCGCCGGCGTCCAGTTCCCAGTACAGCAAGGCGAACCCGATCAGGTTCGACAACCACACGATGCCGCCGGCCACGAGCAGCGCCTCGGGTGAGTTCGTCATGGATCCGCCGCGGATCAGAGCCGTGATGAGCCGCACCGTCGCCACCATCGCGTCCAGTACCAGCAACGCCACGACCGCGATCGATACGCCGCGCAGAAACGACGACCGCTTGTCGATCCGTCCCGGATCCCGCACGATCAGCACCGCCAGCAACACGGCCTCGACCGCCGGCAGCACGTACGCCGGCGCCACCCGCATGTCCTTCGGTCGCGCGAGCGTCAGCACCATGGCCACCAGCACGGCCGCCACACTCGGCCACCGAGCCTCTCCCCGAACCGGCCGCCCTAGTTCCCCGTCGCCACCAGCACCCATGGCACCCCCGCCTGCCAGCGTACGTCGGCCGGAGCCCGTGGTCGGTCCCAGGTCAGATCGACAGGACGTACACGCCCACTACCCGGCGACGCACGCCTGCGCGGGCGAAGACGCCAGCTCGATCACCGGATACGCCCTGTCGAACTGCCCGCCTACTCGGACGGCAGGAGGAGTTCTGGGGTGAGGTTGGGGTCGGCCATGGTGGGGTCGAAGGGGAAGAGCGGGCGGAGCACGCCGTGGTGGCCTAGGCGGAGGAGGTCTTGGTCTACGCCGCCGGGGGTCAGCGCCAGGAGCCAGTCCTTGGCGAGGTTGTAGAGCTCCGGCTCGAGGTAGCCGATCTTGACGATGACCAGGTCGGTGGCGCTCGGGTCGAGGCCGAGGAGGGTGAAGTCGGCGATGTGGTGGTACGGCTTGCGGCGTGAGGTGAGGATCGAGTGCAGACCGCCGGCCTTGATCACCGCGACCGTCCCGCCGACCGGGTCCTCCGACAGGGAGAACACGGTGCCCTCGAGGTCGACCGGACCGGACGGACCGGGGTCGACCTTGCCGCCCGCGGACACCCGGACCGGGTTGCCGACACCGGCCGCGACACAGGCGTCCACCGCGTCGGGGTCGGTGATGCTCGCGTGGATCGCGGTCGCGTTGCCCTTGGTCAGTTCGTCGACCGTGAGCAGTTGCGCGAGCGTCCACGAGACATCCCCGGCTCCACCGGCGGTCGGGTTGTCACCGGAATCGCTGATCAGGAACGGCCGCGCCGTACTCGCGAGACCGGCGCTCACGCACTCCTGCAGCGTCCCCGTCGGAGCGACGAACGCGAAGTCGTCCCGCGCACCCCAATAGGCCTGAGCCAACTCGGTCGCACGGGCGGTGATCAACTCCTGGTCGTCGCCCGTGACGACCACGGCCGCGCGACACCGCGGCTCGTCGGCCCACGCGTAGCCGACCCAGACGGCAGCATCAAGTACTCCGGGCTCGTCGGCGATCTCCGCGACCCGGTGGTAGATCGACGCGGCCGGCTCGATCCGCGTCGACGTCTTCTCGCCGGGCAGCAGCACCGGCACCTGGATCCATGCCTTCCCCGGCTTGCCCAACCCGGACTGGATCCGCTCAACCAGATTGCGGGCCGCCCGTTCGCGGCTCTCCATCGCGTCCTCGTGCGGCGCCATCCGGTAGCAGGTGATCAGGTCGACGGCAGTACCCAGCTCGCGGGACACGTTCCCGTGCAGGTCCATCGAGGTCGACACCAGGACGTCGGGCCCGAGTGCGGCCCGAACCCGGGTGGCCAGGTCTGCCTCGGCGTCCTGCCGGCCGACCACGCTCATCGCCCCGTGGATGTCGAAGAAGAACCCGTCCAGCTCACCGGCCGTCCCGATCAGTTCGATGATCTCGGCGGACAGATCGTCGTACACCTCCGGCAGCACGGCGCCGCCCGGCAGGGAGCGCGCATGCAGCAGCGGCACCCACTCGATGCCATGCGCCCACTCCTTGTCGAGGAAGTCGTACCGCCGCAGCAGGTCCTCACCACGGCGTACGTCGAAGTCCGCCAGGCCGGCCCGGTGCGGCGAGAACGTGCTGGACTCGATAGCGATCCCGGCAATGCCGATCCGAAGGTTCATGACTAGAACTTGCCACAACCGAACCGTTTCGCGCACTGCCTAGCTCCGGATTGTGGACACCCTCGGCCCGGTGGTCCCGCGGACGATCAGCTCGGTCGCGAGCTCGACGTGCAGCGCCTCGAGCTCGTGGCGGTCGAGCAGACGGATCAACAGACTGACGGCCATCCGGCCCATCTCCTGCAAGGGCTGGCGGACGGTCGTGAGCTGTGGAGTGGTCGCGCGGCTCAGATCGATGTCGTCGAATCCCGCTATCGACAAATCTCCAGGGACGGAGAGTCCGCGCTCGGTGGCGGCCTGCAGCGCACCGATCGCGGCTTTGTCGTTGAAGGCGACCAGCGCGGTCGGCCGGGGATCGAGGTCGAGGAGCTCGGTGGCGGCCCGGTGCCCCTGGGCGACGGTCGGCTCGACGTGCCGGGTGAGCGACGGATCGCGAAGGATGCCGGCCTCGGCGAGCGCGGCCGCATGACCGCTCAGCCGGGCATCCGCGGCGAGCCACTCGTTCGGACCCGCGATGACGCCGATTCGGGTGTGGCCAAGCGAGGTCAGATGAGCTGTCACCTGCCGGACGCCGGAGTGGTGGGCGGCGGAGACCGACGGGATGTCTCGCGGCAGGGTCGTCCGTGGATCGACCACGACGAACGGGAACCGACGGGCGCGGAGCTGAACCAGCTCCTGGCTCGGCTCCGGCGGCAGGATCAGGATCGCGCCGCCGACGTCGCGCTGGGCCGGCAACCGGGACAGCACCTGCTCGTGCTGCGCCGCCTCACCCGCGTTGAGGACCAGCTGCCGTCCGTGCCGGTCGAGCGTCTCCGCGATCGACGACACGATCAGCCCGAAGTAGTCCGTGAGTACATAAGGACAGCGCACGTACACGGCTCCGGCGACGGGCTTCGCCGTACCGCCGCGAGGGCTCGGAGCGCGCAGGCCGAGCTCCTCGACAGCGCGCTCCACCAGCCGGCGGGTCTCCGGGGCCACGCTGCCCTGCTGGTTGAGAACCCGGGACACGGTCGCGATCGAGACGCCGGTCGCCGCCGCGACCTCGCGAACGGTCGCCCGATCCCTAGGCATTTGTTACATCGCCTTGTTTCACGCTCAGCACTCTATGGCACCGCTCCCAGACCTTGACAGGGGTGGAGGGCGAGCGTTTCCTGTGGCCGTTTGTTTCATTCGAGGAGCTGCGATGAAAGCACAGGCATTCGGCGTCGCCCTGGCACTGGCCACCGCCTCGCTCACCGTTCCCGCCGCCCAAGCCCATCCCCCGTCGTCGGCTCGGGTCCGCGTGTGGGTCACTACCCCCGACCGGGCCGAGCTGTTGCACGAACGGACGCCGGTCACGTTCCAGAGCGGAGCGAGCGACCGTACGACGATCACGGTCGACCCGAAGACGTCGTACCAGACGATGGACGGCTTCGGAGCCTCGCTCACCGACTCGTCGGCAAGCGTCCTCTACCGACTCAGCCCGGCCGACCGCGAGCAGACGCTGCGCAAGCTCTTCGACCCGAAGCAGGGCATCGGGGTGAGCTTCCTGCGGCAGCCGGTCGGTTCGTCCGACTTCACCGCCGAGGCCGAGCACTACACGTACGACGACGTACCGGCCGGGCAGACCGACTTCGGCCTGAAGCAGTTCAGCATCTCGCACGACCAGCAGCAGGTCCTGCCACTGCTGCGCCGAGCCAAGCAGCTCAACCCGGCGCTCAAGGTGATGGCGACGCCGTGGAGTCCGCCGGCCTGGATGAAGACCGGCGACTCGCTGGTCGGCGGCCGGCTCAAGGACGACCCGAAGGTGTACGACGCCTACGCGCGCTATCTGGTGAAGTTCGTGCAGGCCTACGCGAAGGCCGGCGTACCCATTGACTTCCTCTCGGTCCAGAACGAGCCGCAGAACCGCAAGCCGAACGCGTACCCAGGGACCGACGTACCGGTGCGCCAGGAGGCCGCGGTGATCTCGGCGCTCGGCCCGCTGCTGCACAAGGCGAGCCCGCGGACGAAGATCCTCGGCTACGACCACAACTGGACCACGCACCCCGGCGACATCGCCTCCACGCCGCCCGGCGAGGACCCGGAGACCGATTACCCGTATAAGTTGCTCCAGACGTCAGCGGCCAAATGGATCGCGGGTACGGCGTACCACTGCTACTCCGGTGATCCGTCGAAGCAGACCGACCTGCACAACGCCTTCCCGACGAAGGGAATCTGGTTCACCGAGTGCTCGGGGTCTCACGGGCCGACCGACACTCCGCCGCAGATCTTCCGCGGCACGCTCACCTGGCACGCCCGGACCCTGATGCTCGGCACCACGCGGAACTGGGCGAAGTCGGTGGTCAACTGGAACATCGCGCTCGACTCCACCGGCGGCCCGCACCTCGGCGGCTGCGACACCTGCACCGGCCTGGTCACGCTGCAGCCGGACGGGACGGTCAGCACGGATGCCGAGTACTACACGATCGGGCACCTGTCGAAGTTCGTGAAACCGGGTACGGTCCGGATCGGGAGTACGTCGTACGGGACGACCGGGTGGAACGGGCAACTGATGTCCGCGGCCTTCCGCAACCCCGACGGTTCGACGGCGCTCCTCGTGCACAACGAGAACGACGACCCGCGGAGCTTCGCGGTGGCGGTCGGCGACAAGTCCTTCGAGTACGAGCTTCCGGGCGGCTCGATCGCGACCTTCACCTGGGACCGGGTGACCGCGGACGTGCCACAGCCGGTCTCGCTGGACGGCGCAACGGCGACCGCGTCGGCGAACGGTGCCGAGGCGGGCATGGCGATCGATGCCGACGGGTCCACCGTGTGGACGAGCAAGGAAGCACAGGCTCCCGGTCAGTGGTTGCAGGTGGATCTCGGTCGCGAGCGGACGTTCCGGCAGATCGCACTGGACAGCGGCGGGAACATCGGCGACTACGCTCGCGGCAGGGAAGTTGCTGTCAGCAATGACGGCGTTCACTGGCGGACCGTGGCGAGCGGTACGTCGACCAGCCAGCTGACGACGATCGACGTACGGCCCGTGTCCGCGCGGTACCTGCGGATCACCTCGACCGGCAGTGCCGGCAACTGGTGGAGCCTGGCCGACCTCCGGCTCTACCGCTGACCCTCGATCCACCCCGCGACCGCCGCGGCCTTGTCGTTGCTAGCAGCAATGACCTGCAGCCCGACGGGAAGGCCGTCAGCCGGAATCGGCAGGCTGACGGCCGGGTGTCTGGTGAGGTTGGCCAGGCGGGTGTTGCGGAGCAGTTGGGCTCGTACGGCGAGCGCGGAGTCCTCGGTGTCCGCCGCAGTTATGAGAGGTGCTGTGGTGAGAACAGTCGGCATGAGGACGGCGTCGACGCTCGCGAACAGCTCGTTCAGCTCGGCCGTGATCGCGGTAGCTCTGGCCCGGGCCGCGTCGTACTCCTCGGGTGAGACCTGCGCCGCCTCGCGGAGGCGTTGCCGCACATCAGGCTGGTAGTGCTCGGTGGATCGCCCGGCGTGGTTGGCCACCGCCTCAGGTCCTTGGATGTCCGCGGCGGTGCGGAAGCTGTCGGCCCAGTCCGGAAGCTGGACGTCGACGAGGACGGCACCGGCCGCGGCGAGACCGTCCAGTGCGGCCGACCACGCAGCGCTGACTTCCGGAGTCGCCTCGAGGTACTCGCGATTGGTGACCACCCCGAGTCGTGGGGCCGTGGCCCGGGCGTCCAGACGAAGGCCGGCGAGGGCAGCTAGTGCGTAGGCAGCGTCCGCGACGGTCGGCGTCAGTACGCCGACGTGGTCGAGGCTCTGCGACAGCGGAAAGACTCCATCGGCAGACAGCGTGCCGTACGACGGCTTGAAGCCGACCACACCACACAGCGCGGCCGGGATCCGCACCGACCCGGCCGTATCCGTCCCGATCGCCAACGGCACCACACCGGCCGCCACCGCGACCGCGGCGCCGGAACTGGAGCCGCCCGTCATCCGCGCCGGGTCATGCGGATTGCGGCACGGCCCGACGCGGTTCGACGTACCCGTGCATCCGTAGGCGAACTCATGGCTGAAGCTGAGCCCGATGATGATCGCACCGGCCGCGCGGAGCCGTCGTACGACGTCTGCGTCACGGCGGGCGACATCGTCCATGGCAGCGGATCCACAGCGGTACGGCAGACCCTCAACCTCGACGATCTCCTTGACCAGCACCGGCACACCCGCGAGCGGTCCGCTCCGGTCGTGGCCGGCCGCGGCCTTCCGGGCACCCTCGGCGTCCAGGTGCACGACGGCGTTCAACGCAGCGGTCTCGTCCGCCCGCGCCAGCGCCTGCTCAACCAACTCAGCGGGATCAAGACTGCCCGCACGAACTCCCGCGGCGATTTCCTCCAGCGACGTCACTCGCACATCAGACCACGTCGACCTCACGGCTGTCCGGAAAGCGCGAGAGGAAACGGAAACAGGAGCGTCATGCCGTCTTGCTACCGTCGCGGTCATGACGGCGGAGTTGATCGAAGGAACAGAGCTCCGGTCGGTGCCGGGCACCGACCCCGCAGTGCTGGCCCTCACGACCGCCCAGCAGGCCGAACTGGCCGCGATGTACGGCGAGGACCAGCCACTCGTCGCCCTCCACCCGGACATCGCGTTCACGCTGCTCCTGCTCGACGGAACCCCCGTCGGCTGCGTCGGCCTGCAACCCGTCTCCCCCGGTCTCGGCGAGATCAAGCGCATGTACGTCGACCCGTCGGCCCGCGGCTGGGGTCTGTCCCGAGTCCTCCTGAAAGCCGTCGAGACCCAGGCCCGCGCCACCGGCCTGACCCGCCTCCGCCTCGAAACCGGCACCCACCAAACCGAAGCCATAGCCCTCTACACCAACCACGGCTACACCCCCACCCCGCCGTACCCGCCCTTCGACACCGAACCCGCCTCCCTCTGCTACGCGAAGGATTTGTAGAGCTCGTCGAGTCCGATGGTCAGCACCTTCGGGTCGAGACCGGGCTCGAAGCCGGCTCCGCTGTAGCAGGCCAGCACCGTGTCCGACGTGTCGTAGTCCCTCGACAACAACTGCCGGGCCCGCTCGAGCCGCTCAACATGCCGCCTCCCCATCACCTCGCCCCACTTCACTTCACCGAGCGACAAAAGCTTGCGCCGCTGACCCGGAACCGTTGGTGCGAGGACGACGACGTCGATCTCGATCTGCGTGCGTCGACCGTGATCCGGGACTATTCCGGCGCCGATCTGCCCCGGCAGCTCACCGAACAGCTCCGCCGGCGCGGAGAGCGCGAAGTCCCGGCAGAGTTGCTCGAAGTGCGGGCCGACGACCTGCGAGGAGAACCGCGCTCTGGCCGCTTCCCAGACGTTCTGCGCGCGGCCGCTCTCCAAGAGCCCCCACTGCGGCCGCATCACCACGTGGTAGAAGACGACGAGCGGCTCGGCGACCCGATAGGTCGAGCGACGCGAGCGGAAGACGTCGTCCTGCCTTCGCACCAGGCCGCTGTCCTCGAGGACGGTCAGATGGTGTCCGATGTCGGTCGACTTCCGGCCGACATAGTTCGCGATGCCGCCTCTAGTGCCGTTGCCGGCAGCAACTGCCGCGAGGACCGAGTGGTAGAGGGCGCTGTCGCGGACATCCATCTCCTCGTCGAGCAGATACCGCGCCTCCCGGAAGAGTGGATTCACCGGGCTGAGCACGGTCCGCAGGACCCAGTCGTCGAAATCGCCGACCGACTCCGGAACGTCGTCGTCGACGAAGCGCCGGTACGCCGGGGTCCCGCCGGCCACCGAATGCACGAGAGCGGCCAGCCGCGGATCCGTCAGGCCCCAGAACTTCGCGGCCAAGGGGTAGTCGAAGGGCCGAACGATCATCTCCAGACTCGCTCGGCCGCGCAGCGGAGCGCTGCCTGTCAGCAGTCCACCCATCACCGACATCGCGGAACCGCACAGCAAGAGACTGGTTCGGCGCCCCGCCGACGCGGCTTGATCGATCTCTCGCTGCAGGATCGAAGGGAGCGCCGGCGAGACCTTGCTCAGGTACGGGAACTCGTCGATGACGAACGGACCACTGGCGGGATCGAGCGAGAACACGAAACGGACAGCCTCGTCCCAACTCTCGAACCGAGGCGGTGAGGCCAGACCGAGATGGACTCCCACCGCCATCGCGAAGAGGCCGAGCGACTCGGTCTCGGTCGCCTCGGTCGCGCCGAAGTACAGGCCGCCGGTCTGCTCGGCCAGCGCCTGCACCAGATACGTCTTTCCCTGACGCCGGCGGCCACTCACCACACCCAATTGAGGGCGGTTCGCGGTCCGGCTCGCGAACCGCTCCAGGTAGCTCCACTCGTCGTCACGCGCGAAGATCCGCTCTGGCTTCCGCATATTTGATAACTATACTTATAATAAGTGAACTTCTCCAACTTCACCCGCCGACTCAGGACACTAAGGCAGGTCCAGGACGAGGTGGTCGCCGGTTCGGTGGAAGCCGAGTTTGGTGAGGTAGGGGGTGGCTTCGCGCATCCGGGGGGAGGCGAGGACCTGGTGGAAGCCGCGGTCGGTGAAGACGTCGCTGCGGCGGTAGACGAACTCGCCGGGGGTGAAGTCGCGGTACTTCGGCAGGACGTAGTCGAGATCGATCTGAGCCCGGCCGTCGCCGGCGTCGTGGGCCAGGACGACGCCGACGGTGCGGTCGCCGTGCTGGACCAGGAACGCGTACGGGCTGGAGCTGGGCGTGAAGCCCGGGTTGAACCGGCTGATGTCCTTCTCGTGCCGGGTCAGGACGTGACCCAGGTACGCATCGGCCTCGTTGACCGGCAGGACCGTGTACTCGGCCTCGTCATGCCGATGCCCGAGCAGCCGCCACAGGTGTACGACGTTGATCACGGCCAGGACCGCGTTCATGCCGACCATCGGCCAGACACCGATCGCGAGGTTGAAGCCGACCAGGATCACGCAGCCGATCAGGTTCAGGAGCCGCAACCGCAGGATCCGGGTCTGCAGCAGCGACAGCACGACCAGCGCGGATCCGCCCCACCCGATGATGCTTAAGACGTCCACAGCGCGAGGGTAGACCAGCCGATCGGCTGGACTGCTCACGGAACACTATGCATGTGACCGAGTCGCTGCTGCTCGACGGTGAACCCCTGCGGACTGTCGATCCAGGCTTGCTGAGAGCAACCGGCTACGGCCACTTCAGCTCGATGCAGGTCCGCCGCGGCCAGGTGGACGGCCTCGATCTGCATTTCGAGCGTCTCGACCGCAGCGCTCGCGAGGTGTTCGGTCAACCGCTACCCGCCGATCGCGTCCGCGCCGACCTTCGCGCGGCCCTCGAGTACGCCGGCTCCGGCGATCTCTCGCTGCGCGTCAACGTCTTCAGCACCACCGAGCTGCACCTTCTTATCCGCGTCGGCCCGCCGGTCGACCCCGGCGTACGACCGCCACGCCTGCTCGCCTTCCAGCACGAGCGCGCCGTCCCTCACCTCAAGCACACCGGCACCTTCGACCTCATCTACTACGGCCGCCAAGCTGCGCTCGCCGGGTACGACGACGCCGTCTTCCACACCTCGTCCGGCGAGATCTCCGAGGCCTCGATCTGGAACATCTGCTTCGCCCGCGGCACCACGATCGTGTTCCCGTCCGCCCCGGTCCTCGCCGGCATCCGCCAACAACTCCTGCAACACGGCCTCGGCGACTTCGACCTCACCCCGGTCCCGCTGACCGACCTCCCGACGTACGACGCCGCCTACCTGACGAACTCGATCGACCCGGCCCTCCCAGTCGCCTCGATCACGGTCGGCCCCGAAACCACGTCATACGCACCACACCCAGAGTCGGCCAACCACATCGCCACCGCCTACGCGTCGACACCGCCCCAGGCGATCTAGCGCTCGGACCACCAGCGGAGGAGTGCCTCGCGGGCTCGGTCCTCGTCGAGGGGGCCTTGGTCCAGGCGGAGGTTCATCATGAACTTGTAGGCCTCGCCGACCTCGCGGCCGGGTGGGATGCCGAGGATCTCCATGATCTGGTTGCCGTCGAGGTCGGGGCGGAGGGCGTCGAGCTCCTCCTGCTCGCGCAGGCGCTCGATCCGCGCTTCCAGGTCGTCGTACGCGGCCCGCAATGCCTCCGCCTTGCGGCGGTTGCGGGTGGTGCAGTCGGCTCGGGTGAGGACGTGCAGCCGCTCCAGCTGGTCGCCGGCGTCGCGGACATAGCGCCGTACGGCGGAGTCCGTCCACTCACCGTCGCCGAACCCGTGGAAGCGGAGGTGGAGCTCGATCAGCTTGCTGACCTGGTCGATCTGCTCGTTGCTGAACCGCAGCGCCTTCATCCGCTTGCGGGCCAGTTTCGCGCCGACGACATCGTGGTGGTGGAAGGTCACCTTGCCCCCGTCCTCGAAGCGCCGGGTCTTCGGTTTGCCGATGTCGTGGATCAGCGCGGCGAACCGAACGACGAAATCGGGCGTCGGAACAGACAGACGAGATTCCAGATCGATGGCCTGATCGAGGACGGTGAGCGAATGCTGGTAGACATCCTTGTGCCGGTGGTGCTCGTCCACCGTCAGCCGCAGAGCGGGCAGCTCAGGCAGCACGTGGTCGGCCAGCCCGGTGGTCGCCAGCAGGTCGAGGCCGATCCGGGGGTGGTCCGCGCAGATCAGCTTGATCAGCTCGTCACGGACCCGCTCGGCGGACACGATCGTGATCCGGTCAGCCATCGCGCTCATCGCGGTCACCACGGCCGGGTCCGGCGTGAATCCGAGCTGCGCGGCGAACCGGGCCGCCCGCATCATCCGCAACGGGTCGTCGGAGAACGAGTCCTCCGGGGTGCCCGGGGTCCGGATCCGCTGGTTCGCGACGTCCTCGATTCCGTCGTACGGATCGACGAACTGGTGCGACGGCAACCGGACCGCCATCGCGTTCATGGCGAAGTCGCGGCGGGCCAGATCGCCCTCGAGGCTGTCGCCGTACGACACGTCCGGCTTGCGCGAGGTGGGATCGTAGGACTCCGACCTGTACGTCGTGATCTCCAGAACCCAGTCGCCCTTACGACAACCGATGGTGCCGAAGGCCTTGCCGATGTCCCAGATGTGGTCCGCCCAGCCGGCCAGCAACCGCTCGATCACGTCCGGGTGCGCTGAAGTGGCGAAGTCCAGGTCCTTGCTCCCCCGGCCGAGCAGAATGTCCCGGACGGGACCGCCGACCAGGGCGATCTCGTGGCCGGCATCGGCGAACCGGGAACCGAGCTCGTCGACGACCGGGGCAATCTGCAGCAGCGCCTGGACCGCCCGCCGCTGGACGGCGGACAACGATCCGGCAGGGGCTGACTGGTCGGCAAAGGGTGACACGGGGAACTAGGTTACGGTGACGGCGTGTTCAGACGGCGACTGAGGCTCCCCGCGGTGGCGGGTGCGGGCCTGCTGATCGCTGCGACGGCAGCGACTCTCGGTACCCCGGCGACGGCGGCCCCGGCCGACGACCCGGCCGTCCAGGTCACCATCGACTCGTTCGGGCCGACCGCCCCGAAGCCCGGCCAGCCGGTGCTGATCAAGGGGACCATCCGGAACACCAGCACCGAGACCATCCAGGATCCACAGGCGCTCGCGTGCATCGACCGTACCCGGCTGTCCACGGCCGCCGAGATCGCCGAGATCTCGCCCGAGCAGAACGTGGCGCCGAACGATCAGAACAGCTGTTCCCGGCTCACCACACCGGACAGCGGGGTGTTCCAGGAGTTCGACGACCCGCTGGCTCCGGACGCCTCCGTGCAGTTCAGCCTCACCGTGCCGTGGAACGAGTGGCGGATCACCAAGCAGACCGGGGTGTACGTCGTCGGCGTTGTGGTCCGCGGCACCCCGCAGGACCAGGGGCGGGCCACCATCGGCCGGGCCCGCACGCTGATGCCGGTGATCGGCACCCAGCCGTTGACCCGCAAGGTGAAGACCGCGCTGGTGATCCCGTTGCGGCACCGGCCGACCCTGCTCGGCGGCAAGAAGTTCACGAACGACTCGCTGGCCGAGGCGATGGCCCCGACCGGCCGGCTCGGCAAACTGCTGGCCCTCGGCCGGCAACGCAAGGTCACCTGGCTGGTCGACCCCGCGATGCTCGACGAGGCCCGCCGGATGCGCGACGGGTACGAGGTCGGCGAGAGCAAGCCGACGACCGGCACCGGGCAGAGGGTCGCCGCCGCCTGGCTGCAGGAGCTGGATGCCAGCCTGGCCCGCGGCAATCAGGTCGTTCTGCTTCCGTACGGCGACCCGGACGTGGCCGGGCTGCTCGACGCGGGCGATCCGCTGAAGGACCTGGTCCGAGACGCGCGGATCCGCTCCGAGGGCTTCAACCTGTCGCCGTACGGGTTCACCAACGGGCTCTGGCTGGAGGGCGGCGCCGCCGCCAGCCGGTACCTCGCGGCCGCCTCGACCGGTTTCCCCGGCGCGACCGCCAACGACGTGAACCTGGTCAGCAGCGCGTCCTGGCCGGCCGCCGAGCAGCCGAGCCTCACGTCGACCTCTCCGGTCTACGACATTCGTACGCCGGAAGGCCCGCGGGACACGGTGCGCACCGTCGTGGCCGACGCGGCGCTGACGTCCGGCGGACCGGATGCCGACACCGACGAGAACCCGCTCCAGGTCCGGCAGCGGTTCGCCGCCGAGACCGCGCTGATGGCCGCCAGCGGCAAGGGCACCGCCTCGGTGGTCGCCGTACCGGCGCGTGGCTGGGATTCCGACGGCCGCGCCACCGCCGCGCTGGCCGCGGACCTGTCGCTCCCGTGGATCAACGCCACCAGCGTTGACGAGGTGGTGACCAGCACGCCGAAGCCGCCGGCCGTCAAGGCGCCGGCCGCGCCGCGGACCAACGCGACCATGACCGCCGACCAGCTCGACGATCTGAACCAGCTCGACCAGGCGACCACCACGCTCGAAAACCTGCTGGCCGACCCGCAGGACCTGCCCGAGAACATGCCGCAGGCGTTGCTGCGGGTTGCGTCGACCAGTTGGCGCGGGTTCCCGGACGAGGCACGGCGGTACGCCGAGATCGAGCTCGGCTCGGTGAACGGACAGCTGGGCAAGGTGCACCTGGTCAACAACGTGGCGAACGGGGAGCGCCGGGAGATCAAGGTCAACCTGGCCGGCAGCAAGGGCACGTTCCCCCTGACGATCACGAACGAGACCGACTGGTCCGTCCGGGTCGGCATCGTCGTCACGCCGTCGACCCGGACCGACCTGCGGATCGAACCGCAGCAGACCAGGATCCTGGCGCCGAAGCAGAAGTACACCCCGCGGATCAACGCGAGCGCGGAGCAGAACGGCCTGATCCGGGCCAACGCCCAGGTCATCACGGCGTCCGGCCGCCCGGTCGGCAAGTCCGAGGAGTTGCTGATCCAGGCGAGCCAGTACGGCAGTGTCGGCTGGATCCTGGTCGGCGCAGCCTGCGCGCTCCTCTTCGGTACGTCGTTCGTCCGCATCTATCGGCGGGTCCGGACCGAACGCCGCAGCCCGTCGGCCGGTCCGTCGGCCGAGGCAGAGGCGGCGGCGACGGTCGACCCGTTGCACCCCGAACCACTGGATCCACCGCCCGCCGGCACGCCCGCCGACGAGACCCTGAGAGAAGGAGTCGGTTCGAAGGATGGCTGACCGCACCCTGCGCTCCGCGGGGGTGATGGCAGCCGGAACGGTGCTGTCCCGCCTGCTCGGATTCGTTCGGATCGCCCTGCTCGCGGCCGCCATCGGCACCGCGCTGCGCGGCGACATCTTCACGGCCGCGAACACGATCCCGAACAGCCTCTACATCCTGCTTGCGGGCGGGGTGTTCAACACCGTGCTGGTGCCGCAACTGGTTCGTGCGATCAAGAAGCACGACGACGGCGGCCAGGACTTCACCAACCGGCTGCTCACCTTCGGCTTCGTGGTGCTGGCGGTCGTGACCGTCGGGTGCGTGCTGCTGGCGCCGGCGATCGCCAACCTGTACATGCCGGAGGAACTGAAGGACCCGTCGATGGCGTCCGAGCGGGCGTCGATGGTGATGTTCGTCCGGCTGTGCCTGCCGCAGATCTTCTTCTACGGCGCGTTCGTGCTGGTCGGCCAGGTGCTGAACGCGCGACGCCGGTTCGGTCCGATGATGTGGGCGCCGATCGCGAACAACATCGTCGCCTGCGCGTCGATCGTGATCTTCCTGCTGGTCTACCGGGTCGGCGACAACCCGCCCACCTACAGCCACGGCGAGGAGCTCCTGCTCGGTCTCGGGCACACGCTCGGCATCGCCGTACAGCTGCTGGTGCTGCTGCCGTACCTGCGGGCGAGCGGGCACACGTTCCGGCCGAAGTTCGGCCTGCGCGGTACCGGGCTCGGCCACACTGCCCGATTAGGTATCTGGACGGTTCTTTTCGTGGCCGTGAACCAGGTGACGCTGGTGGTGGTCACGCGGCTCGCGATCGCCGGGAGCGCGTCCGGCGACCCGGGCGCGAAGGCCGGTCTGTTCGCCTACAGCACCGCGATGCTGATCATCCTGGTGCCGCACGGCATCGTCACGGTCTCGCTCGCGACGGCCGCGCTGCCACAGATGTCCGCGCTCGCGGCCGACGGCGACGTAACCGACCTCGAGCGGCTGTCGGCCCGGTCGGTGCGGCAGACGCTGGCGATCGTCGTGCCCGCGGCGGCCGCGATGGTCGCGTTCGCGTATCCGATCGTCACGGTGATCACCGGGTACGGCTCCGGCAAGAACAACCTGACGCTGATGGCGTACACGCTGATGACGCTCGCGCTGGGGATCGTCCCGTTCACGATCCAGTACTTCCAGCTGCGCACCTTCTACGCCTTCGAGGACACCCGGACGCCGTTCTTCTTGCAGTGCGTGATCGCGACGACGAACATCGCGGCGGCCGTGATCGGGGTCCGGGTGCTGCTGGACGCGGAGCACCTCCGGTTCAGCGGTGTAGTCCTGGGTGCGGCCTACGCGCTCGCTTACCTGGTCGCCGTACTGATCTCCCGGCCGGTGCTCCGGCGCAAGGTGCCGCGGGTCCCGGGCGCCGGGATCGGCCTGCCGCTGCTCGCGATGGTGATCGCCGCCGTCCTCGGAGCGGGAGTCGGCCGCGCGGTTCTGTGGGTCTTCGACCAGGTGATCGACTGGTCCGGACCGATCGGCGCCATCCTCCAGCTCGCCATCGCGGGCGCCGTGATGCTGCCGGTGTACGCCGGGGTGGCCCGGGTGCTGCGCATCCACGAAGTGAACGACGTGGTGTCCCTGGTCACATCGAAACTGCCGGGCCGCCGCTGAACCAGAGCGCTTGTGCAATCGTGCACCACTTGTCGGGTCAGGAGGGCACTAGCATGGGGGCTGCGATCAGGCCCACCAGCTGATCGCGCCGGATCCCCGCCGACCGGGTCCGGAGCGCCAGACGCAGGCCGACCAGTGCATCGAGGAGGGCGAGAGACACCGTGTCGAACCAGACTGTCAGTCCTGGTGCCCTGCTCGCCGGCCGCTACCGGATCGCCGAGCTACTCGCGGAGATCGACGGTGCGCGGGTGTGGCGAGCAGTGGACGAGGTACTCAGCCGGGCCGTCGTCGTGGATGTTCTGCCGGTCGGCGATCCCCGGACGAACCTGCTCTTCGACGCCGCCCGGCGGGCGGCCGCCGCGGCCGACCCGCGCTTCCTCCGGGTGCTCGACTGCGACATGCACGACGGCGTCACCTACTGCGTGCGCGAGTGGGCGGGCGGCCGGCCCCTCGAGCGAATGCTCGGCACCGGCCCGCTGACCGGACAGCAAGCGGGCTGGCTGGCTCGCGAGGTGTCCGAAGCGCTGGAGAACCTGCACCGCACCGGCCACGCGCACGGATCCATCAGCCCGTCGACCGTGGTGGTCACCGACGCCGGCGCGATCAAGGTCGTCGGACTGGCCACCGAGGCCGCGCTGCGGTCGTCCGGCCCGGGTTCGCCCGAGCAGGACGTGTACGCGCTCGGTGAGCTGCTCTACGCCTCGCTCACCGGCCGCTGGCCCGGTCCGGCGCCGGCCTGGGGTCTGCAGCCCGCGCCCGTCGAGCACGGCCGGCTGCTCAGTCCGCGTCAGGTGCGGGCCGGCGTACCGCGCTCGCTGGACGACATCTGCGACCGGCTGCTGAGCGACCCGCCGCGGCACCACGCCCCGCCGATCACGAGTGCCGCCGGCTTGTCCGCGGCGCTGTCCGGAGTAGTCGGCAGCTCGCACGAGCCGCCGAACCAGATGGACGAGACCGTTCAGGTCGCCCGGCAGAACGGCAGCATCGACGACGCGACCCAGGTCGTCCCGCAGACGCAGCCGCCGGCGCTCGACCCGACGCCGCCACCGGCGCACCAGTCGGACAACGGTCACCAGCAGCACGCGGCGTACGCGAGCGCTCCCGAGACCCGGCCGATCCGGCGCCAGCCACCGCCGCCGCCGAACGGCAACGGCCGGCGCCGCGCCGACGAACCGAAACCGAAGGGCTCGTGGGGTGGCCGGATCCTGATCCTGCTCGCCGTCCTGGCCCTGCTGTCGGTGGTCGCGATGGCCCAGTTCCTGCTCAAGGGCGCGATGAACAACGACCAGGACAGCGGTGACGGCACCAAGACGAGCAACTCGCCGCAGACCAGCACCACTCCGTCCGCGACCGGCGGGGCGGCCAAGATCGTCGGCGCCAAGGATTTCGACCCTAAGCCGGACGGCAACGGCGAGGAACACCCGGAGGACGTCCGGAACACCTACGACGGCAAGGCCGGCACAACCTGGACCACGATGTCGTACAGCAAGGCGAACCTCGGCGGCCAGAAGCCGGGTGTCGGCATCATCTATAACCTCGGCGCGCCGACCGCGGTCTCCAAGGTGACGGTCGCGCTGCAGGGCGACGGCACGAGCGTCCAACTGCTGGTCCCGAAGGGTGACACCAGCAACTCGCCGGGCGCGGTCAGCGGCTGGCAGCCGGTCGCCACCGAAGAGGACCAGCCCGAGGGTACGGTGAGCCTGACCCCCTCGGCACCGACCGAGACGCAGTACGTACTGGTCTGGTTGACCAAGCTGCCCAAGGAAGACGGTGGCAAGTACCGGGGCACGATCTCGGAGGTCACAATCCAGAAATGACGGCTCACCTCGATTCGGGGCCGACCCCTCCGCCCCGGTCAGACGTCTCCCGGATCGGCACGGCCGAGCCTGTGCCGCAGCCTGCCACGCCGGATGGGCCGACCAGCTACGACCAGCTCGACGACCACGAGCTGCTCCGTCTGCACGTAGCCGGTAACCCGGACTCGTTCGGGTTCCTGGTCAAGCGGCACCGGGACCGGATGTGGGCGGTCGCGATCCGCACCCTCGGCGAACCCGAGGAGGCGGCCGACGCGCTGCAGGAGGCGTTCATCTCGGCGTTCCGCCGGGCCGACTCGTTCCGTGGCGACGCGAAGGTGACCACCTGGCTGCACCGGATCGTGGTGAACGCGTGCTTGGACCGGATCCGCCGGCGCCAGGTGCGGGCCGCCGATCCGCTACCCGAGGACGAGGACCGTGCGGCCGAGCTGGCCGGGCCGGCCGAGGAGGACCCGGCCGAGGTCCGCGAGCGCCGGCTGGACGTGCTGAACGCGCTCAAGCAGATCAACGTCGACCAGCGCAGTGCCCTGGTGCTGGTCGACATGGAGGGCTACTCGATCGAGGAGGCGGCCGCGATCCTCGGCTGCGCCCCCGGCACCGTGAAGTCCCGCTGTGCCCGCGGCCGGGCCCGGCTGCTGCCGTTGCTGCGGCACTGGCAGACGACCAGGGCCGGTTCCGGCGACACCGGCGTACCGGAGAAATCCGCCGCCGAAACGGTGGGAACCGAATGAGTGGGTACTCCGTCGAAGCGAAGTCGCCTACCTGCGACGTAGCCTCCATGCCTCTACCCGGAGCACTCCGATGACCACACCGCGTTCCTCCCGTGGGGAGGCGAGTCCCCGATGACCGAATCCGGTCTGCCGACCAGTGAGCACCTCGAGCACCTCGATACCGACACGATCGCCGATCTGATCGAGAACCTGCTGCCCGCCGCCGAGGCACACCGCGCTCGTGAACATGTGAAGGCCTGTCCGGACTGCCAGCAGACGTACGACGCTCTCGTCGAGCTGTCCGAGGATCTCGCCGAGGAGGGCCGGACGGACATCCCGATGCCGGCCGACGTCGCCGAGCACCTGGATGCGGTCATCGTCTCCGAGTCCGTCCTGCGCGCGTCGACGGTCGGCGTGCACTCGCTGGCCCAGATCCGCGAGGAGCCGCGCCGGCACCTGCCCAAGTTGCTGGGCGCGGCGGCGGCCGTCGTGCTGGTCGCGGCGATCGGCGTCGGCGTGGTGATCGCCACCAAGGACCAGGCCGGCGAGAACGCGGCGAACACCAATCCGACCGAGGTGCCGACCGGTGCGGTGGTGACGATGACCACCAAGGACATCGGCCCGGAGGCGCAGCGATGGCTGGAGCACACCCCCGATCCGGTCCTGAACGCTCCGGCCGCCGAGGTCGACTGTGCCCGGGTCTTCGCGTCCGGCCGGCCGAACCCTCAGCTCCAGCTCGTCCAGCCGGTGAAGATCGACGGCAGGCGTGCCACGCTGATCGGCCTGCAGAGCGGTTCGGCGCGCGACATCCAACTGTTCGCGGTCACCGGATGTAGCGATCCGGGAGGCGTCGCCACGCCCTTCTACGACACCACGGTGACACTGCGCAATCGCTGAGCTGCCAATGCGGTGCCGCGGCCCGGTGATGGGTACCGTGGGAATGGTCGGCCTCTAGGATCCGTTGAGTACGACGTACCAGTCTCGACGACACGAGGAACGCCTTTATGACCGACGCAGGAGTTCGCAACGTCATCATCGTCGGCTCCGGTCCGGCCGGTTACACGGCCGCCGTGTATGCCGCGCGCGCCCGGTTGGAGCCGCTCGTGTTCGAGGGCTCCGTGACCGCCGGTGGCGCACTGATGAACACCACCGAGGTGGAGAACTTCCCCGGTTTCGCGCAGGGCATCATGGGCCCGGCGCTGATGGACGAGATGCGCACCCAGGCCGAGCGCTTCGGCGCCGAACTGGTGCCCGACGACATCATCAAGGTCGACCTGACCGGTGACATCAAGGTGGTCACCGACTCGGCCGGCACCGAGCACCGGGCGAAGACCGTCATCCTGGCGATGGGGTCGGGCTACCGCAAGCTGGGCCTGTCCGACGAGGACCGGATGTCCGGCCATGGTGTGTCCTGGTGTGCGACCTGTGACGGCTTCTTCTTCCGCGACCACGAGATCGCGGTCGTCGGCGGTGGCGACTCCGCCGTGGAGGAGGCCACCTTCCTGACCAAGTTCGCCAAGAAGGTGCACCTGGTGCACCGTCGCGGCGAGCTGCGGGCCTCGAAGATCATGGCCGACCGCGCGTTCGCGAACGACAAGATCGAGTTCCAGTGGAACTCCGAGGTCGACACGATCCACGGTGAGGACAAGCTGACCGGCGTGACGCTGAAGGACACCGTCACCGGTGAGACCCGGCACCTGCCGGCCACCGGACTGTTCATCGCGATCGGGCACGACCCGCGCTCCGAGCTGGTCAAGGGCCAGGTCGAGCTGGACGCCGAGGGCTACGTGCTGGTCAGGCCGGACAGCACCGCGACCAACCTGCCCGGCGTGTTCGCCGCCGGCGACCTGGTGGACCACACCTACCGGCAGGCGATCACCGCCGCCGGCACCGGGTGTGCGGCCGCTCTGGACGCCGAGCGCTACCTGGCCACCCTCGAGGACGCGGCCACGGCCGCCGCTGCGGCGGCCACCGAGCCTGTCTCCGTCTGAACCTCACAACCACTGAAGGAGTTACGCCCGTGGGCGAGAAGATGAACGCCGTCACCGACGCCGAGTTCGACCAGACCGTACTGAAGAGCGACAAGCCGGTGCTGGTCGACTTCTGGGCCGAGTGGTGTGGACCGTGCCGCCAGGTATCGCCGATCCTGGAGGAGCTGAACCAGGACCACGGCGACAAGCTCACGTTCCTGAAGATGAACGTGGACGAGAACCCGGTTACCCCGAGCAACTACCGCGTTACCGGTATCCCTACCATCAACGTCTACGTGAATGGTGAACTGGCCAAGTCGATCGTCGGCGCCAAGCCGAAGGCGGCGCTGCTGAAGGAACTGGCCGCCTTCACCGAGTGACAGCGCACGGCTGACGTTTGCACCCCCGGCCGCCACACGGCAAGGAGCAGTCTCTGATGGAAGCCCCCCACGGCGTGTACAGGATCGGCGACAGCGGTGAGGCCGTCGCCGAGATCGTCGGCAAGCTCCAGCGGCTCGGGCTGCTGGCCGGTGGTCACGACGTCTACGACGAAGCGACGGCGCACGCTGTCCGGGGCTTCCAGCAGCAACGCGGGCTGATGATCGACGGGATCGTCGGCCCGCAGACGTACCGGGCGATCGACGACGCACGATGGCGGCTGGGCGACCGGCTGCTGACGTACGTCGTCTCGCACCCGCTGACCGGTGACGACGTCTTGGCGCTGCAGGCGAAGCTGCAGGAGCTCGGGTTCGCGGTCGCCCGGATCGACGGGATCTTCGGCCCGGACACCCAGCGCGCGGTGACCGACTTCCAGCGCAACATGGGCCTTCCGGGCGACGGCACCTGTGGTCCGTCGACGTTCAAGGCGCTGCAGCGGATCCGGCCGATGGCGACCGGCGGGCGGCCGGACGCACTGCGCGCCTCGGAAGCCGTGCGGGCCGCTGGTCCCCGGCTGTCCGGCAAGACCGTGGTGATTGACCCGGGCCACGGCGGGTTCGACTACGGCTGGGAGGGCTTCGGCCTGCGCGAGTCCGACGTCGCCTACGACCTGGCCGCCCGGATCGAGGGTCGCCTGGGTGCGACCGGCGTACGCGCGTATCTGTCGCGTGGGCGCGATCAGGGGCCGGACGAGCTGGCGCGGGCCGCGTTCGCGAACGAGACGGACGCGAACCTGTGTGTCTCGCTGCACACCGACGGGTCGATGAACCCGGAGGCCCAGGGCGTCGCGACGTACTACTACGGCAACGACCTGCATGGCGCGTCGTCGAGTGTCGGTGAGCAGTTCGCCGGCCTGGTGCAGCGCGAGATCGTCGCGCGCACCGACCTGCTGAACTGCCGTACGCACGCCAAGACGTGGGACCTGCTGCGCCGGACGAAGATGCCCGCGGTCCGCCTCGAGATCGGCTACGTCACCAACCCGCACGACTCCGCCCGACTCGCCGACCCGGCCTTCCGGGACGTGATCGCGGAGGCGATCGTGGTGGCCATCCAGCGCGTCTACCTGCCGCCGGAGCAGGACGCCGCGACCGGCATGCTCCGCTTCGGGCAACTCACCGTCTAGTCCTTCTCGAGCGCGATCTTCGGCAGCACCCTGTCGAGGCGGCGCGGCAGCCACCAGGCGCGGTTGCCGAACAGGCGCAGTACGGCGGGCACGATAACGCAGCGGATCAGCAGCGCGTCCAAGAGCACCGCTGTCGCCAGGCCGAGCCCGAACTGCTTCAGCATCCGGTCCGGGCTGAGCAGGAAGGCACCGAACACCACGATCATGATCGCCGCCGCCGCGGTGATCACGTTGCCCGTGGTCGCCAGCCCTTCCCGCACCGCCGCCCGAGCGTCCTGGGTACGGCGCCACTCCTCATGGATCCGGGAGACGAGGAACACCTCGTAGTCCATCGACAACCCGAACACGATCGCGAAGATCATCACCGGTACGAACGCCTCGATCGGACCCGGCTGCGCGCCGAACCAGCCCTGCTGGAAGACCAGCGTGATCACCCCGAGCGAAGCGCCGATGCTGAGCAGGTTGAGCACTGCCGCCTTCAGCGGGATCAGGATCGACCGGAACACGGCCATCAACAGCAGCGCGGACAGGCCGACCACCACCAGCACGAAGATCGGCAGCCGCTTGCTCACCGCCGAGGCGAAGTCGTCCGCCGCCGCCGTCGCACCGCCGACCAAGTACGTCGCCCCGGTCTGCGACTCGAGCGCCGGCAGGGCGGTGTCCCGCAGTCGGTCCACGAGCTCACTGGTCGCGGCGTCCTGTGGTGCCGACTTCGGGAACGCGAGTACGGTCGCGATCTTGCCGTCCGGGGTCAGCTGCGGCTGAGTCACCGCCGCGATCCCGGGATCGGCGGCGAGCGTCTGCCCGAGTGCCCGAGCTGCCGCCTGGTCCCCCTCGGACACGACCACAAGCGGGCCGTTGAAGCCCGGACCGAATCCGTCGGCGAGCAGGTCGTACGCCTTCCGGCTGGTCTTGGCCGGATCGTCCGTCCCCGCGTCGGCGAACCCGAGCCGCATGTCGAGGGCCGGCAGCGACAACGCCACCAGCGCCACCGTCCCCAGGACCAACGGCACCCATGGCCCGCGCTGCACGGCCGCCGCCAGCTTCCGCCAGCCGTCTCCCGGCGTACGGCGCTTCTTCGCAGCGTGCTTGCGGACACTCCGCTCGATCCGCTTCCCGAACAGCGTCAGCAAGGCCGGCAGCAGGCTCACCGCAGCCAGCATCGTCATCAGCACGGTCAGCGTGACACCGAGCGCAACGCCTTGCAGCGAACCGAGTCCGAGGGCGAGCAGACCGAGCAGCGCGATCACCACCGTGCATCCCGCGAACATCACCGATCGGCCGGCGGTATCTAGAGCAGTCATCGACGCCGTCGCCCGATCCGTGCCGTCCTTCAGCAGTTCATGGCGATAGCGGGAGAAGATCAGTAGCGCGTAGTCGATCCCGACGCCGAGACCGACGAGCATCATCACCGGCGCGGTGTAGTCGGGCACGGTGAACAGGTGCGAGGCGAGGACCAGCAGCCCGAGCGTGCTCCCGACGGCGAACACCGCGGTCAACAGCGGGAGAGTTGCCGCGAGCAACGATCCGAACAGCAGCACCAGGATCACCAGCGCGGCCAGGATGCCGGCACCTTCGGAGGCACCACCCGCGCTCTCGGCCGCGGACCGGGCCAGGTCGCCACCGACCTCCACCTGGAATCCGGGGCGCGCGAAGTCCTGAGCCCGGTGGATGATCGTCCGCACGTCCTCCACCGGCATGTCCGCGACGGCAACGTCCAAGTCGACCGTCGCGTACGCCGTCCGGCCGTCCTGCGACAGCGATCCGGGCGCGGTGAACGGGTCGGCGACCGATGCGACGTGCGGGAGATCGCGGACGACGGCCAGCATCGAGGCGACCCGGGATTTCTCCGCTGCCAGTCCGCCATCGGCCCGCAGGACGATCTGCACCGAAGCCGTCTCCCCCTGGGGCTGGTGCGCCTTGAAGGTGTCGGTCACGCGCTGGGAATCGGTGCCGGGGAGCGAGTTGTCGTTCTTGTAGCTGTCGCCGACCACGGTCGAGGCCGCGGTGACGGCGACGAGGGCGACCACCCAGAGGAGCAGAGCGAGACCGGCATGCCGCATCGACCAGCCGGACACCCGGTGCAGCAGCCCAGGTCGTGCGCCCTTGTTCCCGGGCGGTCGTCGTACGGGGGTGTCCACGGTCATCGCCGTGCCTCCTGCCTTGATAAGTAGATCGTCTACATGTCGCCTCTCGACAGTAGCAGGCGTATGAGTAGACTGGCTACATGAAGGCGGATGCGTTGCGGGGACACCTGGACCCGATGATCCTGGCGGTCGTCGAGCACGAGCCGCTGCACGGGTACGCGATCATGGAGGCGCTGCTCGAGCGCAGTGGCGGCGAGCTCGACCTGCCGACCGGGACGCTCTACCCGGCGCTGCGGCGGCTGGAGCGCGCCGGGTACCTGGCCAGCGAGTGGAGCACGGTCAGCGGGCGAAAGCGCCGTACGTACCAGCTGACCAGCGCCGGGGTGAAGACGCTTGCCACGGGCAAGCAGGAGTGGCTGACCTTCCGGGCTGTGGTGGAAGGCGTTCTACGACCGGGCGAGGCGTAGGCAGCGGCCCGCCTGAAGACCCACGAAGACCAGGGGCAGCACGACGAAGCTGCCGACCACCGCCAAGTCCAGGGCGCCGACCGGACGGCCGCTGGTCGTCGCCATCGCGACACCGATCAAGCTGATGACCGTGGCACTGACGAGCGCGAACAGTGCGGTCACCCTGCTCACGTGGTCCCGGATGATCGGGTGGCGCAAGCCGATGCCGGCCGCGATCACGGCCAGCACTGTGCCGGCGATCGCCAGCATGCCGATGGTGCGGACGAACGACTGGAGGAAGTCGTTCAGCGCGTTGCCGGCGGCCGGGTCCTGGTTCCAGCTCCAGGCACCTTCCTGCCAGACGATCGGCTGGATGATCAGGGCCAGGAACAGCAGCATCGCCGTCCGGCGGCTCTGACTGATCGCGAGCTCGGCGCGATAGCCCGGTACGACCTCGGCCAGTTCGCCGAAGTCGGCCACGGCTTCCCGCTCAGCGTCGTACCGCTCGAGACCGTCGGCCTCGAAGGCCTCGATCGCGTCGGTCAGGTGGTCCCGTGCCTCGGCCAGCAGGTCCGCCCTCCGGCGTCGTGGACCGCCGAGCGCCTTGTTCAGCGCTGTCAGGTACTCGTCGACCGGGGTGCTGGACACGCCTTCAAGTATGGGGAAGTGCCGGACCGATCACGTCCGGGGTCCCACTGAATCTCCCCTGACCTTGGCCTGTCCGGCTTTGCGACGCCGGCGGAGGACGAAGAAGCCGATGTAGGAGATGACGACGAGCACGAAGCCGATCTTCTCGACGGTCGGCGTCGCCCCTTCAGGCCAGAGCCGGCCGTCGAGGTAGTGCTCGATGTAGCCGGCCGCGTACGGCGTCTCGCCACCACGCCGGCGGAAGTACTTCTCGGTCGCAGTGACCGGACAGCCGAAGTCGACGACCACGATGACGATGTTCCAGACCACGATGGCCAGATGCGCCCAGATCAGCTTCGGCCAGCGCCAGGCGAGGAAGCCGCCGATCAGGAAGAACACCAGCAGGGCGGCGTGCACCACCATCACGACGTCGGCCAGGAACCGCCAGATCATGATGGCCTCGCCGTCAGGTGGTCGAGTCGCGAGTGAGGGCGTCCCGGACCGTGACTGGACCCGGCGGGGAGTGTTCGGGACGGATCGCGCCCATCAGCCGCTCCACGGCGGCCTCCATCTCGCTGCGCCAGGTGATCGCCGACCTCAGGTCGAGCCGGAGCCGCGGATTGCGTGGATGTTCGCGGACGACGCCGAAGCCGACGGCACGAAGGAACTCGGTCGGCCAGACACAGCCCGGTCCGTCCCACCGCGAGTCACCGAACGCCTCGACGGCCCGGAAACCACGCTTCAGCACGTCCTTCGCCACCGCTTGGACGAGGATCTTCCCTAGCCCGAGCCCCAGGTAGCGCGGCTGGATCCGTCCGGTCGCCAGTACGACGGCATCCGGACTGACCGGCGCGGTCGGAAACGCTTGGATCCTGGGCAGGTACGCCGCGGGCGCGTACACCGCGAACCCGGCCGGATCCTCGTCGACGTAGAGCACGACGCCCGCCGTACCCCAGTCGAGCAGCAACTGGGAGAGCCAGGCTTCCTTCTCGAGGCCGGTGTCGCCGTTCCGGTCGGCATGCTTGGCGGCGACCGGATCCAGCTCCCAGAACACGCAGCCACGGCACGGCACCGGCAGCTCGTCGAGATTGGCGAGCGTCAGCGGTTCGAGCCGTCGGGCCATCAGCGCATCCGGTCCGCGGTGACCGGCGTCCGGTCTCGCGGAGTACTGGTTGTTACCTTCATCACGGCGGGTATCACCCCGTGGCTCATTGAGTGGCCGGTTCCGGTGCGGGAGCCGGAGTCCGCGCGTCCGTGGTCCTGGTCGCCTCCGGAGCGACATAGCGCTGTTGCACCTTCGCGGCCGGCTGCCGCCGCAGCAGTTCGCCGGCGAATCCGGCCAGCACACCCAGCAAAAGTCCGCAGAACGTCCACCCGGCTGTCTTGCCCACGCTCATCCGATCATGCCTTCCGGTTGCACCTCTCAGGCCGCACCACACCCGCCCGCCGTCTCAGCAGCCAGATCACGGCATGGTCGAACCTGCCCCTATAAGGCATGGTAGTGAGAGGTCGCGCCGATCCACAGCCCGGACACAACTCGGGTCTGCCGACGTAACCTGGTGACTTCCCCCTCGACTCACCGTTGGAGTGGCCCCCGTGAGTGCTGACGTGCCCGATGTCCGGCAGACCCGTCTCGACAACTACGTCGACCGGTACGCAGCCCGGACGAAGGGCATGACCGCCTCGGAGATCCGGGCCCTCTTCTCGGTCGCCAGCCGGCCCGAGGTCGTCTCCCTCGCGGGCGGGATGCCGAACATCGGCGGCCTGCCGCTGGACGTGGTCGGCGGCGCGGTCCGCGATCTCGTGATCGACAACGGTGCCACCGCGATGCAGTACGGCTCCGGTCAGGGTGATCCGACGTTGCGGGACCAGATCTGCGACGTGATGCGGCTGGAGGGGATCGACGCCCATCCGGACGACGTCGTGGTCACGGTCGGCAGCCAGCAGGCGGTCGACCTGGTGACCCGGGTGTTCTGCGATCCGGGCGACGTGGTGATCTGCGAGGCCCCGTCGTACGTCGGTGCCCTCGGCGTCTTCCGTGCGTACCAGTGCGAGGTCGTCCATGTCGCGATGGACGACGACGGCGTCGTACCGGAGGCGCTGGAGCAGGCGATCGCGGCGGTGCGCGCGGCGGGCAAACGGATCAAGTTCTTCTACACGATTCCGAACTTCCACAACCCGGCCGGGGTTTCGCTGGCCGACGAGCGCCGGCGTCGGGTCCTGGAGATCTGTCAGCGCGCGGATCTCCTGATCCTGGAGGACAACCCGTACGGTCTGCTCGGCTTCGACGGTGAGCCGCAGCGGGCGCTGCGTGCGGATGACCGTGAGGGCGTCATCTACCTCGGCTCGTTCTCCAAGACGTTCGCTCCGGGGTTCCGGGTCGGCTGGGCGGTCGCGCCGCACGCGGTGCGCGAAAAGCTTGTGCTGGCACAGGAATCGGCGACTCTGTGTCCCCCGGTGTTCAGTCAGCTCGCTATCTCGTCGTACCTGAGCCGGCACGACTGGCTCGGGCAGGTCAAGCAGTTCCGGGAGATGTACCGGGAACGCCGCGACGCGATGCTGGCGGCCCTGACCGAGAAGATGCCTGCGGCAACGACCTGGACCAGGCCGGGCGGCGGGTTCTATGTCTGGCTGACCCTGCCGGACGGCTTGGACGCGAAGGCGATGCTGCCGCGGGCGGTCACCGCCCGGGTGGCGTACGTCCCCGGAACGGCCTTCTTCGCCGACGGTTTCGGCTCCCAGTGCATGCGATTGTCGTACTGTCATCCGACGCCGTCACGGATCATCGAGGGGGTCGGCCGGCTGGCCGCGGTGATCCACGAGGAGCTCGAGTTGCGGCAGACGTTCGGGCCGCTGACGCCGGGTCCGGGCCGCGAGTACGACGCTCCGGGGCCGGAGCTGAGCTGACGGTTTGTCTGGTCCGCTGCGCAAGCCTCGAGCTGCTGCCAGGGGCCGCAGCTCGAGGCTTAAGGTTGCGCAATGGATCTGCGGGCGGCCGGGGGTCACTGACGCGGTCGCGGTACCGTTCCAGTGGGCCTCGGGACCGGCGGCCGTGCCGGAGTCGCCCACGAGTGATCGGGATATTTGTGATGAGTGATCTGGGTCGAGTCCTGGTACTGGCCGGCGGACTGTCACACGAGCGGGATGTCTCGCTCCGGTCCGGCCGGCGGGTCGCCGACGCCCTGCGCAGCGTCGGCGTCGAGGTCGAGCAGCGTGACGTCGACGGCAATCTGGTCGAGCGTCTCCGCGACGACCCGCCGGATGCGGTCTTTCCTGTCCTGCACGGCGTCACCGGCGAGGACGGCGCCCTCCGCCAGGTCCTCGACCTGTACGGCGTTCCGTACGTCGGAGCCGACGCGGCCGCCTGCCGGACAGCCTTCGACAAGCCGGTCGCGTCGACGATGGTCGGAGGGGCCGGACTACGTACGCCGGCCTCGGTGGTGCTCGGGCACGACACGTTCCGCGAGCTCGGTGCCGCGGCGCTGATGGAGGCGGTGATCCACCAGGTCGGCCTGCCGCTGGTCGTGAAGCCGGCTCGCGGCGGTTCGGCGCTGGGCGCCTCGATCGTGCGGTCGGCCGACGAGCTGCCGTCGGCGATGGTGAACTGCTACGCGTACGGTCCGGTCGCGCTGATCGAGCAGTACATCGACGGGACCGAGGTGGCCGTGACGGTGGTCGACACCGGCGACGGGCCGCGGGCCTTGCCGGCGGTGGAGATCCGGCCGGACTCCGGGTTCTACGACTACGAGGCCCGGTACACGGCCGGGGCGACGCAGTTCGTCGTACCGGCTCGGCTGGATCCTTCGGTGGCTTCCGCGTGTGCAACGGCCGCGGTCGCGGCGCACGAGGCGCTGGGTCTGCGGGACCTGTCCCGGTCGGACCTGGTCGTCGACGCCGCTGGGGTGCCGTGGTTCCTGGAGGTGAACGTGGCGCCGGGGATGACGGAGACCTCGCTGGTGCCGCTCGCGGCCGAGGCCGCGGGGATCGAGCTGGGTGTGCTGTGCCGCGACTTGCTGGCTGCCGCCGCGGCGCGTTGAGGTCCTGATGTCCTCGGGGGATCCGCGGTCGTTGTGGCGGACGGTTCTGACACCGCGATGGTCCGGATTGCTGTTGCTGGCGCTGGCGATCGCCGCGGTGATGTCGGTGATGGGCGTGTGGCAGCTGGACGTGTACCAGTCGAAGACCGCGTCCGCGACCGCCAAGCGGGCCGACGCTGAACCGGTCGCTCTGCAGTCGCTGTTCTCGATCGACGAGGGCTTGCCGGCCAAGGCCGTCAGCCGTCGCGTGACGGTGACCGGCACCTGGGGACCGGCCGCGGACCAGGTGTTCATCTCCGACCGCCGGCAGGGCTCGGCGGACGGCTTCTGGGTGGTCTCCCCCGTGATGCTCGACGGCTCTGGTGCCGGCGCGGTGATGGTTGTTCGAGGCTGGGTCCCAACGGTGTCCGACCCGGCCGCCACGGCTCCTTCCGGCCCGGTCCAGCTGTCCGGGGCGGTCGTGTCCTCTGAGGCGGAGGACTCGTCCGACGATGCCGCCAAGGGCCGCGTGCTGTCATCCCTGCGGATCCCCACGATCGTGCATCTCGTCGACTACCGGCTGTACGACGGATTCGTGATCCAGTCCTCGGTCGACTCAGGCGTCGTACCTTCACCGGCGCCCGCCGTCGTACAACCGCCGTTGCCGCCGACGGATCACGCCGGGCTGCGGAACATCGCGTACGCCTTCCAGTGGTGGGTTTTCGCGGCCTTCACGCTGTGGATGTGGGCCCGCATGGTGCTGGACGCGCACCGCTCCACCGACGGCGGGGATGAGGCTGACGACCAGGCGGTGGAGCCCGTGGAGCCGAGCGGTACCGTTTCAGCGTGACCTCATCAGCCGATCCCGCCACCTCCGCTACCCCGCAGCCCATCACCCCGGCCGTCCGCGGCGCCCTGACCCGGTACCGCGTGATCGCGTACGTCGTCGGCGTGATGCTCCTGCTGCTGGTGTTCGTCGCGATGCCACTGAAGTACTTCGCCGACAACCCGGCCGCGATGGACGTGATCGGCCCGCTCCACGGCTTCCTCTACATGGTCTACCTGGTCGGCACCTTCGACCTGTTCCGCCGGGTGCGCTGGTCGTTCCCGCGGCTGGTGATGATGGCCCTGGCCGGCACGATCCCGTTCCTGTCGTTCTACGCCGAGCGCAAGACCACCCACGAACTGCTCGGCCGATAAGTCCCCTTGGAGGTCCGGCCACTCTGACCTAGCTTCGGATCCGTGCCGAACCTCCGTGACATCACGCAGTCGAATCGCGCGAGCTGGAACCAGATCCATCACGCCCGCCCCGGCGAACCCCCGGCGTTCTTCACCTCCGGCGGCTCGGCCCTCGACGCCGGGGAGATCGCCGCGGCCGGGGAGGTTGCGGGCCGGCGGGTGCTCCAGCTCGCCTGCTACTGCGGCGACCAGGCACTGTCCTGGGCGATGCTGGGCGTCGAGGTCACCGGCGTCGACATCTCCGAGGTCGCGGTCTCGATGGCCCGTGAGAAGGCTGCCGCCGTGGGTCTCGCGGTCGACTTCCGGCAGGCCGACATGCTCGACCTCCCAGCCGAGCTCACCGGCTTCGATCTCATCTACTTGAGCTGGGGCGCGATCTGCTGGGTCCCGGACCTGGCCGTCTTCGCGCAACTCGTCGCCGAGCGGCTGGCTCCTGGTGGGTCCGTCCTGCTGGCGGACCATCACCCGATCTGGGAGGTCCTCGCCGTCCGCGGGCCCAACCACCTGACCGTCACGGCCGACTACTTCGGCCGCTCGACGCCTCGCGCGACCATCGACAACGCGAAGCTCCCCACCGGCGCCCGCGACAACCCGGCCGCCCCTGACTTCACCGCGTTCATCTGGCCGCCGAGCGACATCATCACCAGCCTCTTGTCCGCCGGCCTCCACCTCGCGGAGTTCCGCGAGGCCCCCGCCGCCGACATGTACCCCGAGCTTGGTCCCGCGGCGGGTGACCTCCCCGCGACCTACCTCATCAAAGCCACTCGCAATGTTTCACATGAAACATCGCCGCGAGTCACCAAGTAGTTTTGTCGACAAATCCCAGGTGTTGCCCTCGGCGCTGACCCCGGAATTCCTCTGTGAGCGAGATCCTCGGAGCCCTAGCCGTTCTGCTTGTTGGGGTCCATCAGGGTGACGATGCGCTCGAGGTCGTCCAGGGACGCGAACTCGACGGTGATCTTGCCCTTGGTCTTGCCGAGGTCCACCTTGACGCGGGTCTCGAAGCGGTCGGAAAGCCTGTCGGCCAGGTCGACCAGGCGTGGCGCTACCGGCTTGTTGCGTCGGCGCTGGGCCGGCGTCGGGTCGTCGCCATTCATGTCGCCCAGGGCAACGATCTCCTCGACGGTGCGGACCGAGAGGCCCTCGGCGACGATGCGCTGAGCGACCCGCTCGATGGCGTCTCCGCTGGGGAGGCCCAGGAGTGCACGGGCGTGCCCGGCGGACAGGACGCCGGCGGCGACGCGACGCTGGACGGACGCCGGGAGCTTCAGCAGCCGAAGCGTGTTGGAGATCTGCGGCCTCGAACGACCGATCCGCGTGGCGAGGACCTCTTGCGTGCAGCCGAAGTCGTCGAGCATCTGCTGGTACGCCGCCGCCTCTTCGAGCGGGTTCAGCTGACTGCGGTGCAGGTTCTCCAGCAGCGCGTCGCGGAGCATCACGTCGTCCTGGGTGTCCCGGACGATCGCGGGGATCGTGGTCAGGCCGGCCTGCTGGGTCGCCCGCCAGCGGCGCTCCCCCATCACCAGCTCGTACGTGTCCGCGGTCAGCCGGCGTACGACGATCGGCTGCAGCAGCCCGATCTCCTTCACCGAGTGGACCAGCTCCTCCATCGCCTCCTCGTCGAAGACGGTGCGCGGCTGCTTCGGGTTCGGGGTGATCTTGTCGACCTCGATCTCCGCGAACTCCGCCCCGGGGACGGCGGCCAGCTCCGGCTCGCTCGGCGGCGCGATCGGCGGCGCACCCGGAATCGAGTGGGACTTGCTGCCGAGCGTCGTCGTGCTACCGGGGGCGGGTGAACTGGGGATCAGCGCACCAAGTCCGCGTCCGAGTCGGGTGTTCATCGCGCTCCCTCGTGTTCGACAGCCTGCTGAGCTACTGCTGACCTACCGCACCTGCCACCGTCGGCCGCGGTCGCTCGTTTCACGTGAAACGGTGCCACAGCGATCAAGCGGATCAGGAGTTGTTCCGCATCGCGATCTCGCGGGACGCCTCGAGGTACGAGAGGGCTCCGGCGGATGCCGGGTCGTAGGCGAGCACGGTCTGGCCGTGGCTCGGTGCCTCCGAGATCCGCACCGACCGCGGTACGGCGGTCCGCAGCACGGCGTCGCGGAAATGACCACGGACCTCGGCCGCGACCTCACCGGCCAACTTGGTACGGGCGTCGTACATGGTGAGCAGGATGGTGGAGACATCGAGCCCGGGGTTCAGGTGCGACTTCACCATGTCGATGTGCCGGAGGAGCTGGGACAGACCCTCGAGCGCGTAGTACTCGCTCTGGATCGGGACCAGGACCTCGCGGGCGGCGGTCAGCGCGTTCACCGTCAGGAGGCCGAGGGACGGCGGGCAGTCGATGAAGACGTAGTCGTACTTCTCGCCCGCGGCCTCGGTCTCGGCCAAGTGCGCGTCGAGCGCTCGCTTCAGCCGGCTCTCCCGGGCCACGATGCTGACGAGTTCGATCTCGGCACCGGCCAGGTCGATCGTCGCCGGGACGACCATGATGCCGGGGTGCTCGGCGCACGGCTGGAGCAGTTTGCTCAGCGGCTCGTTCTCGATGACCGCCTCGTAGACACCCGGGGTGCCCTCCGAGTGGTCGATGCCGAGCGCGGTCGAGGCGTTCCCCTGCGGGTCGAGGTCGATCACCAGGATCCGTGCGCCGTACAGCGCGAGGCCGGCGGCGACGTTCACCGTCGTGGTGGTCTTGCCGACGCCGCCCTTCTGGTTGGCGACGACGAAGACTCGGGTCTCAGCGGGCAGCGGGAACTCGCGTCCCATAGTGCGTCCTTCATTCACCAGCAGGGTCCGTTCGGTGGCGGCGGCGATCGGAGTCTCGAGAAGTCGTCGCTGAAGCTCGTCCGACGTGGCCCGCGCGGCGATCTGTGCGGCAGTCATAGCGCCCATTCCGATAGGTGCGGGACTTGGCCCGAAGAGGATGTCAGTGGGGGTCGGGGCGGCTCTGCCCCCAGCTTCGTCCACAGGCCTCTGTGGACGAATTCCCGTGTGCGAGGGCAGTTTCATGCGGTCGTCATCCACAGGCGGTGGAGACTCGGAGAAGTCCGGTTCGGCGTCCACCAGTGACGCCGCCTCCGGTGCGGAACCATCATCTACCAACTCGCCCGTTTCACGTGAAACGGGCGCCGGACCGGCCGCGGAATCGGCGGCCGGAGCCGGCGACGCGAGTACGTCGAGACCCGCAGCGGCAGCCGCCCGCAACCCAGAGGTGTCGACCGGCACCCTGCGCTCGAGCGGCACGCGTGCGTCGAGTGGCTCCGGGAGCGAGATGGTCGTGGCCGGACTGGGAGAGGTGAGGACGGGAGTTGCGGGAGCCGGACGAGCGGAAGTCGGTGGGTCTTGGGTGATCAGACGGACCGTGGAGTCCGGATCGGAGGGCCAGCCGATGGCTTGGGATGTTCTCGGTTCACCGGTGCTCTTCTCGGGCCACCCGAGGGCACGACTCACCAACCCGCTCACCTCCCGCGTCTTCCGTGCCGGGATCCCCCTGCAGCACGTCCGGCCACAATACTCACGACAGTCGTCGGCTGGGCCAGTTCATCGACGCCGAGTTGGTGAATGTGCCACAGCTCGGCTCCGAGCGACGCGAGTTCCCGCTCGGACGAGTCCAGCTCCTCCTCGGCGGACGATCCCTTCATCGCCAGCATCAGCCCCCCTTCGACGCACAGTGGCAAACACCACCGGGCCAGTTTGCCCAAGGGAGCCACCGCCCGAGAAGTCACCACGTCGTACGACGCCCGCGGAAGTTCCTCGGCCCGTGCCCGGACCACGGTCGCGTTGTCGAGCGCGAGTACGTCGACCGCCTCTTCGAGGAAGGTGGTGCGCCGGAGCAAGGGCTCGACGAGCGCGACCTGGAGGTCCGGACGAACCAGCGCGAGCACGATCCCGGGCAGACCCGCGCCGGTGCCCACATCGGCTACCGACGACTCTTCCGGAATGAGGCGCTCGAGGACGGCACAGTTCAGCAGATGCCGATCCCACAACCGCGGAACCTCGCGCGGTCCGATCAGGCCGCGGAGCGTGCCCTCGGTCGCCAGCAACTCGGCATAGGCCGCAAGCCGAACCGCCGCCCGTGGAAACAGCTCTTCCACGAGCGGCGGCGGCGTTTCACGTGAAACGGAGTCGGTCACCGGTCGACCTGACCCCGGAATCGGCCGATGGTCATCGCATCACGACGGCTGGACAACGACGCGGCGACGGGGCTCCTCGCCCTCGGACTCACTCGTCAGGCCGGCGGCCGCGACAACGTCGTGCACCACCTTGCGCTCGAACGGCGTCATGGGGTCCAGGCGCACCGGAGTACCGGTGGCCTTCGCCTCCTCGACCGCCTTGCGACCGACCTCTTCCAGCTCGGCCTTGCGGTTCGCCCGGTAGTTCGACACATCGAGCATCAGCCGCGACCGCTCGCCGGTCTCGCGGTAGACCGCCAGCCGGGTCAACTCCTGCAGCGCCTCCAGGACCTTGCCGTTCTCGCCGACGAGGTTGTTCAGCTCCGCACCCACGATCGAGACCGCGGCCCGGTCGCCGTCGATGTCCATGTCGATGTCGCCGTCGAGATCGGCGATGTCGAGCAACTCCTCGAGGTAGTCGGCGGCGATGTCGCTCTCCGCCTCCAGTGCCTTCAGACGCTCGTCTGCCGTGCTATTCGTACCGGCGGACTGCTCCGCCGCCTCGTTGTTCTGCATGCCGTCGCTCACGGCCACTCCTTCACAATGTCGAGATCCGCCCCACGGGGACCCAGGTCGAACACAAGCAGGGAGGCAATCAGGGCGCGCCGATCAGCGCGAGCCACCGGACTTCTTCTGCGCCGCCTTCCGCTGCGCGGCCGACTTCGCCGCGGGCTGGCGCTTCGCGCCTGCACCCTTCTTGGCGGCCGGCTGCTTCTTGGCGGCACCGGCCTGAGTCTTCTTGGCCGCACCCTGCTGGGCGTTCGAGGACGTCTGCCCGTTACTCGCGGCCGCCTCGGTCTCGGACGGCGTCGCAGCGGTTCCGCCGCCGGCTGCGGGACCGCCCTTGCGGTCGCTGCGCGACTGCCGCTTCGGCTGCTGGCGCTGCGCCGGACGACGGTCCGTCAGAGTGTCCGTCGTGCCCTCGGCTCCGCCCAGGCCCTCCTCGGCCGGCCGGCCCGCGCGCAGGTTGTGCTCGCGCTTACGAGCCTCCATCGCGTCGTACGCCGGAGTGCCCGGGGCCGGGTTGCGGCGGATCACGTAGAACTGCTGGCCCATCGTCCACAGGTTCGAGACGAACCAGTAGATCAGCACACCGATCGGGAAGTTGAAGCCACCGATGAGGAAGAAGATCGGGAAGACGTACAGCATGATCTTCTGCATCTGCGCCGCCTGGCCGGTGAGGGCCTCCTTCGGCATGTTCTTGCGCATCAGCTGCAGCTGCGTGATGAACATCGTCGTGGTCATCAGAATGATGAGCACGATCGCGACGATCTTGACGTTGTTGGCGCCCGGGCCGCTCGCCTTCAGGAAGGTCTGCGAGATCTCCGCGCCGAAGATCTTGGCGTGCTGCAGCGACGACACGTACGGCTGCATGATCGCGCTGTGCGCCTTGCCGTTCGCCGCGTAGTCCAGCACCCGGAACAGGGCCAGGAAGATCGGCGACTGCAGCAGCAGCGGCAGACACGAGGAGAATGGGTTGGTCCCGGTCTCCTTGTACAGCTTCATCATTTCCTGACCGAGCTTCTCCCGGTCGTGGCCGTACTTCTTCTGCAGCTCCTTCATCTTGGGCTGCAGCAGCTGCATGTTCCGGCTGGAGCGAATCTGCCGGACGAACAGCGGGATCAGCAGGGTCCGGATCACGACGGTAAGGCCGGCGATGGACAGTGCCCAGGCCCAGCCGCCGTTCGGATCGAGCACCTGGCTCCACAGCCAGTGCCAGCCGACAAGCAGGGCCGACACGGCCCAGTACAGCGGCGTCATGACGGTGTTGAACAGGTCTACGATTCCGTCCCACACCGCGAGCCCGGGGATGGCCAGAAGAGTCACTCATGCACCTCGCTGCACAGGCCCGCCGTCAGCTGACGATCCGGGCTGGTTGGCGGAGACCGAGTCTCCGCGCTGGTCGACATCTTTGGGTGGAACGGGGTCGTAGCCTCCGGGGTTCCACGGGTGGCAGCGGGCGAGTCTTCTCGCCGCCAGCCAGCTACCGCGCACCGCACCGTGGCGCTCGACCGCCTCCAGGGCGTACGCCGAACAACTCGGGTAGAACCTGCACACCTGCCCGTACATCGGGCTGATGGTCAGCCGGTACAACTTCAGAAAACCGATGATCCCGCTTCGCACGGGATTGAACCGCATCATGGCGCCAACAACCGGCCGAGGGCGCCGTCGACGTCCGCCGCGAGTTCGTCGTACGACGCCGAGGCGGACGACGGGAGCGCACGGACGACGGTCAGGCTGCCGGCCGGCAGCTCCAGGAGCCGCGCGGCCAGGACAGCACGCAGACGGCGGTGGACCCGGTTCCGCAGAACCGCGTTGCCCACCGCCTTGTTCACCACGAATCCGACGCGAGCGGGCTCGGCCCCGGAGTTGTCCGCCCGGCCGTCCCGCACCAATAGGTGGAGCACCACCGCGCGCCGGCCCGCGCGCCGTCCGGACCGGACAGCGCGGCGAAAGTCGTCGGACCGGCGTAACCGGTTCGACGCGGGTAACACGAGGTGGTCACCGTCGAGAAGGTCGCTCAGGCCGCGAGGCGCTGACGACCCTTGCCACGGCGGGCAGCGATGATGGCGCGACCCGCACGGGTACGCATCCGAAGACGGAAGCCGTGCTTCTTGTGCCGGCGACGGTTGTTCGGCTGGAACGTCCGCTTGCTCACTGGAATGACTCCGGTTACTCGAGATCACAGAATTGTCGACAAATCCACTGATAGATCTGCCGCTGGTGCAGTCCTGCACACCGTCGGAGAACCAGAGAAGGGTCCCGCAGCGAGCGCAGCACGAAACGGCCGGCTCAACACCGACTGATCCACGGTACGTGGCCGCCTGTGGACAGGTCAAACCGGCCATCCCCATACTTTTCCACAGGCCTGTGGACAGAATAGTGGACGGCCGATCGGCGCAGTGGTCGTCACTGGTCCGGACCGGATCGCCACCGACAGCGATCACGCACCATGACTACGCTCCGGCGTCCACCCGACACGCCGGAGGTTGCCCCCAATTTCCTGTTCATAGCCTGTGGATGACGGCTTGAAGCAGCCAGTGTGAACTTGTTAGCGTCAGCCCCTCACACCAGAGGTCCCACACCCCGCGATTGGTAACCAACCTGCTCCACCCGTCGTTCACAACTGTGGACAACTGTGTGGACAATGAGGTGATCGGCTGCGGAAACCAGCTACCCGCGCTGAGCCGAACAGCATCACGACTCGCCGGCCGCACGGTGTCGGGTCGAATGGTCGCGCCACCCGGGTCCCCCCGGGGCGACGCCGGCCACCGTAGCGATGGATTCGGGGAGCAACGCGTGGTCGAGGACCATTCCGCCAGTGCGGAATTCACACCGGCGGAAGAGACACCGCCGCAGTACACAAGGCCCGATCACGCCGGAGCGCACCCCGGGAACGGGCAGGACCTCCGGCCGGACCCGGTCGCCGACTTCCGCACCGAGGTCGCGCCGACGGAGTTCCGGACCGAAGGCGTCTCCGCCGACTACCGGCCGGACTTCCGGACCGAGGTTCCCCGGACCGAGTTCCAGCGCGAGGCTCGCGCGGCCGAGACCGCCGTACCTCCGGCCGCATTTCGAGCCGAGCAGGCGCCCCGGACGAATCCACCTGATGAGCGGTCGCCGCGGATGGATCCGGCTGATCATCTGAGCCCTTCGCTGCCGATTCCGATGCCCGAGCCGCCGCAGTCCGGTTACCGGCCGGCGCCTCGCCCGGAGTACGACGGCTATCGCTACCGCTCCGACCTGGAGCGCGCTGCGACAGACTTCCCCACCGGCCCGGTGTCCGAGCCACCTCCTGGTACGGCGTACTTCGGTGCCGCACCGGTGATCGGCAACCTCGGATACCCCGAAACGAACAACGGCAATGCCTGGAGTGGTCAGCGATACGCCGCTGGGGGTACTGGCAGCGGCGACGTAGCGGCGCGAAACGAGGGTGATGCACGTGTGGACGGTGGAAGCGGAAGTCCTGAACCTCGAATGCCAGAAACCCGGATGCCAGAATCTCGGGTCCCGGAGGCACAGATCCCAGCAGCACCGGCCCCCGAGCAACGGCCGATTGATCAGCGCCCGATTGATCAGCGCCCGATTGATCAGCGCCCGGTTGACCAGCGGCCGATCGAGCAGCGCCCGGTCGACCAGCGCTCCGTTGATCAGCGGCCGGTCGAACAGCGCCCGGTCGAGCAACGGCCGCTTGAACAGCAGCCCGTTGAACAGCAGCCCGTTGAACAACGGCCAGTCGGGCAGCGGCCTGTTGACCAGCGGCCGGTCGAACCCCAGCTCCAGCCCCGGCCGGCTGAACCTCGACCGGAAGTGGCAGGACCGGTGATGGACCTCGGCGACGCCTGGACCCGGGTGCTCGCGGGCCTCCCGCCGAACCAGCGCGCCTGGCTGACGAACTCGCGACCGGTCACGCTGCACGAGAGCACCGCGATCGTGGCGGTGCCGGACGACTTCACCCGCGGCCAACTCGAGACCCGGCTGCGCCCGGATCTCGAGCGGATCCTCACCGAGAGCTTCGGTCGCGACATCCGGATCGCGGTCACCGTCGACCCGTCCCTCGACCCGGAACTGCGCGAACCACAGGCGCCACCGCCGCCCGTCGTACGCGAACCGCTGCGGACCGACGGAGCGTTCCAGCCGACGATCCAGTCCGCGCTGACCGACCCGGATCAGGGACCGCAGTTCGCTCCGCCGCGTCACGAGCAGCCTCAGCACTACGAACAGCCCGCACCGCAGCGGTACGACCAGCCAGGCCGGCCCGCCCACCCACCGCAGCAACAGCAGCCGTTCGGCTCAGTCGCGCCGCCGCCGAACGGATCGGCGCCGTCGTACCCGGCCACCGAGGCACAAGGTGAAGCTCGGCTGAATCCGAAGTACACCTTCGAGACCTTCGTCATCGGCAGCTCGAACCGGTTCGCGCACGCGGCCGCGGTCGCCGTCGCCGAGGCACCGGGCAAGGCGTACAACCCCCAGCTCATCTACGGCGACTCCGGTCTGGGCAAGACCCACCTGCTGCACGCGATCGGGCACTACGTCCGCAGCCTCTACACCGGGGCCCGGGTCCGGTACGTGTCCAGCGAAGAGTTCACCAACGACTTCATCAACGCGATCCGCGACGACAAGGCGTCCCAGTTCCAGCGCCGGTACCGCGATGTCGACGTACTCCTGATCGACGACATCCAATTCCTCGAGGGCAAGATCCAGACCCAGGAGGAGTTCTTCCACACCTTCAACACCCTGCACAACGCGAACAAGCAGATCGTGATCAGCTCCGACCGGGCGCCGAAACGCCTGGAGGCGCTGGAGGACCGGCTGCGGAACCGGTTCGAGTGGGGCCTGATCACCGACATCCAGCCGCCCGACCTCGAGACCCGGATCGCGATCCTGCGGAAGAAGGCGGCCACCGAGCGGCTGACCGCGCCGCCGGAGGTGCTGGAGTTCATCGCGTCGAAGGTGCAGACGAACATCCGTGAGCTCGAGGGCGCCCTGATCCGCGTCACCGCGTTCGCCAGCCTGAACCGGCAGCCGGTCGACCTGAGCCTGGCCGAGATCGTGCTGAAGGACCTGATCCCCGAAGGCAGCAAGCCCGAGGTGACGGCCTCCATGATCATGGGCCAGACCGCGTCGTACTTCGGCCTCTCGATCGACGACCTGTGCGGATCCAGCCGCAGCCGGGTGCTGGTCACCGCGCGCCAGATCGCCATGTATCTGTGCCGCGAGCTCACCGACCTGTCGCTACCGAAGATCGGCCAGCAGTTCGGCGGCCGCGACCACACCACGGTGATGCACGCCGAACGGAAGATCCGTCAACTGATGTCCGAACGGCGCAGTGTCTTCAACCAGGTCACTGAGCTGACCAACAGGATCAAGCACCAAGCGAAGCAGCAATGAGCCGGCCGGTGACCGCGTTCAGAATCCTGTACGCCGAGCGCTACAACGCGGTCACCGGAACCACACAGGGTGGGGATACACCTGTGGATAACTGTGGGTATCGCGGTGGATACTTCGGTCTGTGCTGTGGATTCGCTGTGGGGACAGAATCCGTCGTACCCAGGCGTCCTCAGACAGACCGAGCGTCGTCCACACGCCGTACACAGGCCGAATCGTGGTCTGACCTGCGAAGTCGGCGCTTTTCCACACTATCCACCGGTGCGAAGAACACTATGGAATCTGTAGAGAGATCCCAGTCCACAAAACGATGGTGCGGCCCAACCTGGGGAAAACTCCGGACTCGCATCGGTTTGACGTACCTGTCAGGCTGTCTTCAGAACCATCGGAACACCGTCTTCAGAACCCACTCGCACGACGCCGACGCGACCCGCCCGAAGCGCCACGTCAGGCCCGATTGGCGCAGAGCACACTTGTCCGTGGCAGGATCTGCCTGGCACACAGCCGAATCAGGAGGCACCCAGCGGTGAAGTTTCGCGTCGAGCGCGACGTACTGGCCGAGTCGGTGGCCTGGGCCGCGCGTAGCTTGCCCAGTCGTCCCAGCGTCCCGATCCTCGCCGGCCTTCTGGTCGAGGCCGAGGACGGGCAGATCACCTTGTCCGGCTTCGACTACGAGACCTCTGTGCGCGTCACCGTGCCCGCACAGGTGGCCGACTCCGGTAAGTGCCTGATCTCCGGTCGGCTCGCCGCCGACATCTCGAAGAGCCTCCCGAACCAGCCGGTGGACTTCGCCATCGACGGCGCCAAGGCGCAGGTCACCTGTGGCAGTTCGCGGTTCACGCTCCAAACGCTTCCCACAGAGGAATATCCGGCGTTGCCGGAGCTTCCGGCCGCGAGCGGAACGGTCAAGGCCGACGTTTTCGCCCAGGCTGTCTCCCAGGTGGTCACCGCCGCCGGGCGTGAGGACACGCTGCCGGTGCTGACCGGTGTCCGGGTCGAGATCGAGGGCACCACGATCTCGCTGCTCGCCACCGACCGCTACCGGCTCGCGATCCGTGAGCTCGAGTGGAACCCGCAGTCGCCCGACGCGTCCGCGGCCGCGCTGGTGCCGGCCCGGGTCCTGTCCGAGACAGCGAAGGCGATGACCGGATCGGACGTGATCGTCTCGCTGGCCGCGCCCGGCACCGGCGACGGCATCGTCGGCTTCGAGGGCGAAGTGTCCGGCGGCAACCGGCGCGCCACCACCCGGCTGCTCGACGGCGAGTTCCCCAAGGTCCGCGGCATCATCCCGACCGACGCCGCGATCGCGACCCGGGTCCGGATCGACACCGCGACCCTGGTCGAGGCGGTCAAGCGCGTCGCCCTGGTCGCCGAGCGGAACGCACCGGTCCGGCTGACGTTCGCCGAAGACAGCGTGACGCTGGACGCCGGCAGCGGTGACGAGGCCCAGGCCTCGGAGTCGATCGAGGCCCGGGTCGCCGGTGATCCGGTGACCGTAGGCTTCAACCCGACGTACCTTCTCGACGGCTTGAACGCGATCGGCACGCCGGTCGCACACCTGGCCTTCACGCAGGCGACCAAGCCGGCCGAGCTGACCGGTGTGCGGGACTTCGACGGCGAACCGATCACCGAGTTCCGGTACGTACTGATGCCGGTCCGCCTGAACAGCTGAACGCCAACAGAACAAGGGGATTCACGATGGAGCTCGGCCTTGTCGGTCTCGGCAAGATGGGCGGCAACATGCGCCAGCGGATCCGCAACGCCGGCCACACCGTGGTCGGGCTGGATCACAACCAGGACATCTCCGATTCCAAGGACCTGGCCGACATGGTCGGCAAGCTCACCGCCACCGACCAGCCGAAGGTGGTCTGGATCATGGTGCCGGTGCAGGCCATCGACCCGGTCGTGACCGAGCTGGCCGAGCTGCTCGCTCCCGGCGACATCGTCATTGACGGCGGCAACAGCCGCTGGACCGACGACACCCGGCGGGCCGCGCAGCTCGCCGAGAAGGACATCAAGTTCGTCGACTGCGGTGTCTCCGGCGGCGTCTGGGGCCTGGAGAACGGCTACGCGCTGATGTGCGGCGGCGACAAGGACACCGTCGAGACCGTGATGCCGATCTTCACCGCGCTCAAGCCCGAGGGTGAGTTCGGTTTCGTGCACGCCGGCAAGGTCGGCGCCGGGCATTTCTCGAAGATGGTCCACAACGGCATCGAGTACGGGATCATGCAGGCGTATGCCGAGGGTTACGAGCTGCTCGAGGCCTCGGATGTCGTCGAGAACGTGCCGGAGGCCTTCGAGTCCTGGCGTGAGGGCACCGTCATCCGGTCCTGGCTGCTCGACCTGCTGGTTGCCTCGCTGAAGGACGACAACCACCTCGCCAAGATCCGTGGGTACGCCGACGACTCCGGTGAGGGCCGCTGGACCGTCGAGGCCGCGATCGACCACGCCGTACCGATGCCGGCCATCTCGGCCGCGCTGTTCGCCCGGTTCGCGTCCCGGCAGGAGGACTCGCCGGCGATGAAGGCGATCGCCGCGATGCGGAACCAGTTCGGCGGGCACGCGGTGAAGGGTGCGGAGGCCGCGGATCCGTCGTACGCGACACCCCCGATCAAGCACTGAGGTGTACGTCACCGCCCTGGGTCTGGTCGACTTCCGGTCCTACCCACAGGCGGAGGTCGAGCTCGCTCCGGGCGTGACGGCCTTCGTCGGCCCGAACGGCCAGGGCAAGACCAACCTGGTCGAGGCGATCCACTACACCGCGACGCTCGGCTCGCACCGGGTGGCGAACGACGCCCCGCTGGTGCGCGCCGGTGCCACCCGCGCGATCGTGCGGACCGAGATCCGCAGCCAGTACGACCGCGACGTGGTCGTCGAGCTGGAAATCAATCCTGGGAGGGCAAATCGGGCCCGGGTGAACCGTTCGCCGGTGCCACGACCCCGGGAAGTGCTCGGCCTGCTCCGGACGGTGCTGTTCGCGCCGGAGGATCTGGCCCTGGTGAAAGGCGATCCGTCCGAGCGGCGTCGGTTCCTGGACGAGCTGCTGACACTGCGGTCGCCGCGGATGGCCGGCGTACGGCAGGACTACGACCGGGTGCTGAAGCAGCGGAACTCGTTGCTCCGCAGCGCCTCGATGGCCCGCCGGCAGAACCGGTCGGGCGCGGCCGAAGGACAGTTGCGCACGCTTGAGGTCTGGGATTCGCACCTGGCACGGTCGGGTTCGGAGTTGCTTGCCACCCGGCTGGAGTTGCTGGAATCCCTGCGCCCCTTGGTCTCCGGCTCGTACGACGCTGTTGCCCGAGGCAAGGGTGATGCGCGGCTCGAGTACAAGTCGTCGGTGCCGCTCGAACCGGGCGTGGTCTCGCGGGAGCAGTTGGCCGAGGTGCTGATGCAGGCGGTCCGGGACAAACGCCAGGACGAGCTCGACCGGGGTGTGTCGCTGGTCGGTCCGCATCGCGACGACGTCGTACTGGGGCTTGGGGACTTGCCTGCGAAGGGGTACGCGAGTCACGGTGAGTCTTGGTCGTTCGCGCTCGCGCTGCGGCTGGCGTCGTACGAACTGCTCAGAGCGGACGGGGGTGAGCCGGTGCTGATCCTCGATGACGTGTTCGCCGAGCTCGACACGCAGCGCCGGGACCGGCTGGCCGAGCTGGTCGCGCCGGCTGAGCAGGTGCTGGTGACCGCGGCGGTCGGCGCGGACGTGCCCGCTGAGCTCAGCGGAGCCAGGTTCGACGTCGGTGACGGGGCCGTTCAACGTGCCTGAACCCCGGAATTCCTCTGAGAGCGGCTTCGAGAGCGAGGCCGCTCCGGAGTTGCCGGAGGAGGTCGAGCACGACAAGCAGGGACTGGACCTGGCGAAGTCGCTCGCCGGGCGACTGAAGCAGCAGGCGGCCAGCGGCGGCATCAAGCCGGTCAAGCGGCGACGGCGACCGCGCATCGACGGCGCGCAGATCAGCAGCGCCCGCCCCGACGACCGCGATCCCCAGAAACTCACGAACACCCTCGGCCGGCTGATGCGCGACCAGGGCTGGGAGGTCGACGTCGCCGTCCACGGCGTGATGGCGCGCTGGCCGTCGATCGTCGGCCCCGAGATGGCCGAGCACTGCAAGCCCGAGTCCTACGACGACACCGTGCTCACCATCCGCACCTCCTCCACCGCCTGGGCCACCCAACTCAAACTCCTCGCCCCCGACCTGGTCCGCCGCCTCAACGCCGAACTAGGCGAAGGCACCGTCACCCGCGTCAACGTCCAAGGCCCCCACACCCCCAGCTGGCGCAAAGGCCCCCGAACAATCCGAGGCGGCCGAGGCCCCCGAGACACCTACGGCTGACCGGTAACAGCACGAAGCTCCCGCCGTCGGACGAGTTCTGCGCTCAGGACCTCTTCTCGCAGTGGGGAGACCGGCGGAGCACCGCGAATAGCGGTCGGCAGACGCGGAGACGTCGCCCTCAGATGCCCTAGGATCGGGCGCGATGCGCACGATCGTCGATGGATTTCGCCAGATGGTCCACCTGATCGGAGACACCTTCCGGTTATGGTGGCGGAACCTGCTGCCCATGACGATGTGGTGGGTGGCCGGGTTCGTCGGCCTGACCGTGTGCATCAACGGCGCGATCTGGCTTGCCGCGCACGCGCACTCGAGTCTCGGCACCGGCCTGTTCGCGGTCGGCGTACTGCTGCAGATCACCGCCGCGGTCGGCATGATCCGCACCTGTGCGATGTCGCTCTACCGCTGGCGGGACGCGGCGAGCAGCGAGACCGAGGAGACCGCCGACCCGACCGAGCGCGGCTTGCTGGAGTTGCTCGCGGTCACGCTGCTGCCGCTGGTCGCGGTGTGGTCGGCGTGGGGATTCTTCGACGACCAGGTCAGTCGCCTGAGTGCCACCTACCTGGTGCAGAACGGAACCCAGCCCGGTTCGGCGTTCTTCCACGTGGGCATCCACGAGTGGCACAAGTATCTGCCGGCCCTCGTCATCCTGCTGGTCGTGCGCCGGCTGCTCCAGGCGGTCGACGACCGCTGGCCGAGCCGGCCGGTCAAGCTCGCCCAGGTCTGGGCCGAGTCCTTCTTCATCCTGCTCACCGTCATCTGCACGCCGTACGCCATCGCCGAAGCCAAGGTCTGGTTCAAGGAACGCAGCTTCTGGTACTGGTCGCTCGACTGGTGGGACGGCGTGAAGGACTTCTTCGCGGGAATCAAGATCCCGCTGCCGGCAGGCATCGAGTTCCTGTGGGGCTTCTTCTGGGAATCGCTCTGGCCGTTGTTCAAGCTCGGCGTCGCGGAGCCCTTGACCTGGCTGGCGATCACCACGGTCGTGTTCGGCCACCGCGTGCTGTCCAGTGGTGGTGTCTTCAAGGGCACCAGGCTGGAGCGCCGGCTCGGCGGGAAACTCGCGTCGGAGGAGGAACCGGCTCAGAACCGGTTCGTGGCTCTGACCTACAAGGCTCCCGACCTCGTCCTCGGCGGACTGCGGGAGAAGTTCTACCCGGCGCTGAACGCGTTCCGTCTGCTGGTGCGGGTCGGCCCGGTGTTCCTCGGCGTGGTCTGCATGGTCTACACGCTCTGGCTGCTCGGTGACGACTGGGGATTCGTCCTGATCCAGCGGCTGCTCGGCATCCACGGCCAGTACTGGGGCCTGATGAACCACGAGATCGCGGGCTTCGTCCGGGATCTGATCTTCGAGCCGCTGCGGATCGCACTGCTCGCAGCCGCGTTCGATCTCTGCATCTCGGTCGGGACGCAGCGCCGGGCCGAGGTCGCCGCGGCTGCGCAGGCGAAGGCCGAGGCTGCTGAGCAGCCGGTGCCGGCCACCGTCTGATCGTCGTCCGATCCGCTGGTACGGCGGTGTCGTACCAGCGACCGTGTCACGGCGTGATCAGGAAGCGGTTGCGCTCGTCGAGGTTCTCCACGACGACGCCGGTCAGGTGCGGTACCGCGGACTCCGGCACGATGTAGATCTGCGCGATCGTGCCCGGCTTGTCGAGCTTGAATGGGTGGTCGTCGTCGCTGCAGGAGGTCGGCAGTTCGAAGCCGTACGCCCCCTGGCTCTGCCAGGTGTTGCCCCGGTCGTCGCGCAGGACCGCCGAACAGCTGAACCCACCGTCTTTCAGGAAGATCCCCTGGTGCGGCGTCACGGTCAGCGTGGCCAGCATGATCACGGATCCGGCTGGCTGGTCCATGCTGATCTTCTCGCCCTCGTCGTCGACGAGCATGGTGTACGCCTGCAGTTTGTCCAGCTTCCACTCGACGTTCCCGATCGTCACCGGGCCGCCGCTGTTCACGACCTGGTTGATCCGGCCCTCGGTGTACAGCCGCTCGTCGTCGTCCAGGTAGCTCCGCAGCATGACGAACAGCCCGGTCGCCAGCAGTGCCACGAGCAACGAGATCTGCGCGGTCAGCCGGGTCGCCCGGCCCGCGATCCTCATGACGCCACCCGGGTGACCGGCCGCGGTACGACGTACTGCGGGACTGCTCCGTCGACCATCCGCTGGGCGATCGCATCGGTCGGGATGCCCAGATCGACCTCGACATTGGTGTTGTAGACGTTGAACAGCATCATCGGCCGCAGTTTCAGGGTCAGGTTCTTCATGTCGCTCGGGTTGACCTCGAACACCATCGCGCCGGTCCGGGCGAAGCCCGCGTCGGGGAAGTCGAAGCTGCTGCCGGTCACGCCCTCGATCGGCGTGTACACAGTGCCGCCGTCGGCGGTCAGGGTGGGGATGATGTTGTCCGGCTTCTGCACGCCGCGGACGGTGTCCCACTCGATCGCGACGTACACGCCGTTGGTCTCCAGCGGCTTGTCGTCATCACTTGCTCCGCTGTCGAGCACGGACTGCGCGAACGCGATCCGGGTGACCTCCACCGTCGACCCACTGCCGGTGTAGTTGAGCGGCTGGCCGATCGTGCCGTGCACGATCTTGATGTTCTGCTCGTCGTACACCTGGTCCGGTGTGGCCAGGCGGGTCAGGCCGCCGAGCAGGACGAACAGGACGCCGACCAGGATCGTGGCGGGTCGGTAGAGCTTCACTATTTCTCCCCGCTGGCCACGGTGACCGTCGGCTTGAGTTGGACCACGGCTTCCGGGCTCGGGTTGTGCCAGTACGGATCTTCATTCGCGCCGAGCAGGCCGTTGTCGGACTCGTAGTGCTCACCGAGTACGCCGATCTCCACCAGGTCGGCAGCGAAGTCGGCCGGTACGTCGAACTTGGTGAAGCAACTCTCCGGCGGCAGTCCGTAGACCACCACCCAGTTCAGCTCTCCACGGCAGTCGGCGCCGTTCGACTCGATGGTGTCCTTGCCACCGCCCGGGACCAGGACGAGGAGCTTGCCGGGCAGGCTGTCCGAGGTCTGTTCCTCGGTGTCGATGTTCTTCAGGTCGAAGTAGACGCGGAGCTCGGCCTTGGCCTCGGTGTACTTGTCCTTCGGGGTGCGGACGATCTCGGCCTTGCTGAAGCTGAACTCCCACTTGCCGGCCGACACCGTCGTCGCGGTGCCGACCTTCGTCGCTTCGTCCACAGTGGTGACGAGGTTGGTCAGCGTCGGGACCGTGCGGCCTTCCTTTTCTTTCCAGCCGCCGGTGAAGAAGATGACCACGGCGAGGACGACGACGAGGGCGATGGCGATCAGCCATTTGCGACGGTGCCGGTGGATCACCCGGTCGGCGATCATGGCGTCGATGACGTCGTCGAGACTTTCCACGGCAGCGATCCTAGAGGCCTGTGGGTGCGCGGCGGGCACCCTTGTCCGTCGCGGTCTGAGTGGTCTGGACCGGTCGGCCCGGTCTCGGTCTCCAGACCGTCAGTGGCGAACTGCCCGGAGGCCACTGAGCGCCCGTGAGCGCTTTCTGGCCCCCCGTCCGTGAGTGGGGACATGGCGAGGAGGGAGAAAAGACGCCCTGTCCACAGTTTCGGGCGCCTGATGGCCGGTTCTGCTTCGGTCGACAGGTAAGATGGACCGTGTAGGACGAGCCGCACCTCTATTACCACTGTAGGGGGCGGCTCCCACTGTGCAGCGATGCCTCGCGAACGCGGGGTCCGAGGAGGACAACAGCCGGTGACCGACGAGCCGACCGAGATCGACGCCAACCAGTCCGCCGACCCCATCGGCACCGCCGCACCCAACACCCAGGAGCTCCCCGCGCTGCTCGACGCGATCCCGTCGAACGTTGTCGAGCGTGAGTACGACGCGAGTGCGATCCAGGTCCTGGAGGGTCTGGACGCGGTCCGGAAGCGACCGGGCATGTACATCGGGTCCACCGGTGAGCGTGGTCTGCACCACCTCGTCACCGAGGTGGTCGACAACGCCGTCGACGAGGCGATGGCCGGGTTCGGCGACCGCATCGTCGTCACCCTGCTGCCCGACGGCGCGGTCAGGGTCGAGGACAACGGCCGCGGTATCCCGGTCGACATCGTCGAGTCCGAGGGCAAGCCGGCCGTCACCGTCGTCCTGACGGTCCTGCACGCCGGCGGCAAGTTCGGCGGCGGCGGGTACAAGGTGTCCGGCGGTCTGCACGGCGTCGGTGTGTCCGTGGTGAACGCACTGTCCACCAAGCTCCGCGTCGACGTGAAGTTGAAGGGCAAGCTGTACACGCAGTCCTTCACCCACGGCGTCCCGGACGCCGAGCTCGCCGAGATCGGTACGTCGGAGTCGAACGGGACCACCGTCACGTTCTGGGCGGACCCGGACGTCTTCGAGACCACGACGTACTCCTACGAGACGCTGGTCACCCGGTTCCGCGAGATGGCCTTCCTGAACAAGGGCCTGGAGATCGTGATCCGGGACGAGCGTCCGGACCACACCGAGGACGGCCACCCGGTCGAGCAGTCCTTCCGGGCCGACAACGGCCTGGTCGACTACGTGAAGTACCTGACCGGGATCCGCGAGACCGTGCACCGCGACGTGATCTCGTTCGAGGCGGCGCAGACCCAGGGCGAGAACAGCATGAGCCTCGAGGTCGCGATGCAGTGGAGCGGCTCGTTCCAGGAGTCGGTGCACACCTTCGCGAACGCGATCAACACCCACGAGGGCGGTACTCACGAGGAAGGCTTCCGGGCCGCGCTCACCTCATTGGTCAACTCGTTCGGCGAGGACCAGGGCATGATCAAGAAGAAGGAGGACAGGCTCACCGGTGACGACATCCGGGAGGGCCTGACCGCGATCATCTCGGTCAAGCTCGCCGAGCCGCAGTTCGAGGGCCAGACGAAGACCAAGCTCGGCAACACCGAGGTGAAGGGCTTCGTCCAGCGGCTCGTGAACGACAGGCTCGGCGCCTGGTTCGAGCAGAACCCGGCGGAAGGCCGCGAGATCATCCGCAAGGCGACCGCGGCGGCGAGCGCCCGGATCGCGGCCCGCAAGGCGCGCGACCTGGCCCGCAACCGCAAGGGCCTGCTGGGCGGCGGCGGCCTACCGGGCAAGCTGGCCGACTGCCAGTCGACCAACCCGGAGGAGTGCGAGGTCTACATCGTCGAGGGTGACTCGGCGGGTGGCTCCGCGAAGGGCGGCCGGGACCCGAAGTTCCAGGCCATCCTGCCGATCCGCGGCAAGATCCTGAACGTCGAGAAGGCCCGGATCGACAAGGTCCTGCAGAACAACGAGGTCCAGGCGATCATCTCCGCGCTCGGCACCGGCATCCACGAGGACTTCGACGAGGACAAGCTCCGGTACCACAAGATCGTGATCATGGCCGACGCCGACGTCGACGGCCAGCACATCCGGACCCTGCTGCTGACGCTGCTGTTCCGGTTCATGCGGCCGCTCATCGAGCGCGGTCACGTGTACGCCGCGCAGCCGCCGCTGTACAAGATCCGCTGGAGCAACCAGCCGGACGAGCTGGCCTACACCGACCGGGAGCGGGACGGTCTGCTCGAGGCCGGCCACGAGGCGGGCAAGAAGCTGCCCAAGGAGAACCCGATCCAGCGCTACAAGGGTCTGGGCGAGATGAACGCGAACGAGCTGTGGGACACCACGATGGACCCGGCCAACCGGGTGCTGCTGCAGATCACCCTGGACGACGCGATCCGCGCCGACGAGACGTTCCAGACGCTGATGGGCGACGACATCGAGGCGCGGCGCAGCTTCATCCAGCGCAACGCCAGGGACGTCCGCTTCCTCGACATCTGACGGATCCGCGGTCCTTCGGGACCGCGGTTCCTCGCGCCACTCACCGACGTACTGATTCGAACGGGACGAGCTTTTCATGACCGAGACCCCCACGACTCCGGGCCACGACCGGGTCGAGCCCTTGGACCTGCAGACCGAGATGCAGCAGTCGTATCTCGACTATGCGATGGCGGTCATCGTCGGCCGCGCGCTGCCCGAGGTCCGCGACGGCCTCAAACCGGTGCACCGCCGCATCCTCTACGCGATGTACGACGGTGGCTATCGGCCGGACCGTGGCTTCAACAAATGCTCCCGCGTCGTCGGTGACGTCATGGGTCAGTACCACCCGCACGGCGACTCGGCGATCTACGACACCCTGGTCCGGCTGGCGCAGCCGTGGGTGATGCGGGCACCGCTGATCCAGGGCCAGGGCAACTTCGGTTCGCCGGGTAACGACCCGGCCGCCGCGATGCGGTACACCGAGTGCCGGATGGCGCCGCTGGCGATGGAGATGGTCCGCGACATCGACCAGGACACGGTCGACTTCCGGCCCAACTACGACGGCAAGTCGCAGGAGCCGGTGATCCTGCCGGCCCGCTTCCCGAACCTGCTGGTGAACGGCTCGTCGGGGATCGCGGTCGGCATGGCGACGAACATCCCGCCGCACAACCTGCGCGAGGTTGCCGCAGCGGTCGACTGGGCGCTGGAGAACCCGGATGCGACCCCGGAGGAGCTGCTCGACGCCTGCCTGCAGTACATCAAGGGCCCGGACTTCCCGAATGGTGCACTGATCGTCGGATACAAGGGCATCGACGACGCCTACCGCACCGGTCGTGGCTCGGTCACGATGCGCGCGGTCGTCGACATCGAGGAAGACGCCAAGGGTCGGACCAGCCTGGTCGTCACCGAGCTGCCGTACATGGTCAACCCGGACAACCTGGCGTTGAAGATCGCCGAACTGGTGAACACCGGCAAGATGAGCGGGATCGCCGACATCCGTGACGACAGCTCGTCCCGGACCGGGCAGCGGCTCGTCATCGTGCTGAAGCGGGACGCTCAGCCGCGCGTCGTACTGAACAACCTGTACAAGCACACGCAGCTGCAGGACACCTTTGGCTGCAACATGCTCGCGCTCGTCGACGGCGTACCGCGCACCCTCAGCGTGAACCTGTTCATCAGCCACTGGATCGACCACCAGATCGAGGTCATCCAGCGACGGACCCGCTTCCGCCTGCGCGAGGCGGAGAAGAACGCGCACATCTACCGCGGCTACGTGAAGGCGCTGGACGCCCTCGACGAGGTGATCGCGCTGATCCGGCGCAGCCCGGACGTGGACGAGGCGCGCACCGGCCTGATCCAGCTGCTGGAGATCGACGAGATCCAGGCCCAGGCCATTCTCGACATGCAGCTGCGCCGGCTGGCCGCCCTCGAACGGCAGAAGATCATCGAGCGGTTGCAGGAGCTCGAGGCGATCATCGCCGACCTCGAGGACATCCTGGCCAGCCCGGAGCGGCAGCGGACGATCGTCAAGGACGAGCTCGCCGAGATCGTGGACAAGTACGGTAACGAGCGTCGTACCGAGATCATCGCGGCCGACGGCGACCTGTCCGTGCAGGACCTGGTGCCGGACGAGGACGTCGTCGTCACCATCACCCGCGGTGGGTACGCGAAGCGGACCAAGACCGACCTGTACCGGACGCAGAACCGGGGCGGCAAGGGTGTCCGCGGCGCCCAGTTGCGGGCCGAGGACGAGATCAACCACTTCTTCGCCACCACGAACCACCACTGGATGCTCTTCTTCACCACCAAGGGCCGGGTGTACCGGGCCAAGGTGTGGCAGCTGCCCGAATCGGCGCGCGACGCGAAGGGCTCGCACGTCGCCGGCCTGCTGTCGTTCCAGCCGGACGAGGAGATCGCGCAGGTCCTGACGCTGCGCGACTACGAGCAGTCCGACTACCTGGTGCTCGCGACCAAGCGGGGCCTGGTCAAGAAGACGGCGCTGACCGACTACGACTCGGCCCGGCAGAGCGGCATCATCGCGGTCAACTTCCGCGAGGAGGACGACGAGCTGATCGGCGCCGACCTGGCCACCGCCGAGGACGACCTGCTGCTGGTGTCCCGCAAGGGCCAGTCGATCCGCTTCACCGCGAACGACGAGCAACTCCGGCCGATGGGTCGCGCGACCTCGGGTGTCACCGGGATGAAGTTCCGCTCGGGCGACGAGTTGCTGTCGATGTCGGTGATCCGGGCCGGCGCGGACGAGGACTCGCAGTTCGTCTTCACGGTGACCGACGCCGGGTACGCCAAGCGTTCGCGGGTCTCGGAGTACCGGCAGCAGGGCCGCGGCGGTCTCGGGATCAAGGCCGTGAAGCTGAACGACGAGCGTGGTTCGCTGGTCGGCGCGATCATCGTGGTCGACGAGGACCAGGTGCTGGCGATCAAGGCGAGCGGCCAGGTGGTCCGCAGCCGGGTGGACAGCGTTCCGGTCAAGGGTCGCGACACGATGGGTGTCCGGTTCGCCGGGGTCGGCGAGTCCGACGCGGTGGTCGCGATCGCGCGGAACACCGATCTGACCCTGAACGGGGAGGAATCAGAGGACGCCGAAGCGGGTACAGCTCCGGAAAGTGTTCAGGATGTGGACGGATCGACAACCGAATCCACCCCTGAGAGCGTCCAGAATGATGACCAGCGTTCGACGGACGGGGACGGCGCGGCTACCGTCGAAGACGACGAAGCCGGCCAGGAGGGGTAACTGATGACCAACCGCGCGAGGCCGACATGGCCCGAAGGTGCGGCGGACAGCTCCAAGAGCCAGCGGACATCGCAGGGCGGGAAGCAGTCCACCGGACCGGCCGGTCCGGCTTCCAACGGTCGTTCCGGCGCCGCCCCCAGCGGCAACGGCCAGCAGAGGACCGGCGCTGCTCCGAACGGCCAGCGGCCGTCGGAGTTCCGCCCACAGCCGCGACCGGCCGCCGCAGGCGGGCCAGGTCAGGCCGGCGCCCCTGTGCGCCCGCAGCAGCAGCCAGGGCCCAGTACGCCGGGTCGCCAGGAACCGTGGTCACCCACCCACACGCCGGTCCCGCAGGCGTCGAGCGCTCCGTCGGCAGCGTCGTACGGGCTGACCGGGAAGACCGAGGCCAAGACCGAGTCGTTCGGTGACCGGGTGAGTGCGGCGCGTCAGGCGGTGCTCGACAAGGCTGCCTCGGTGAAGGCCGACAAGGCGGACAAGACCGAGAGCCGGGTCGCCGTGAGGGCCGAGAAGGAACCGAAGACTTCGAGCAGGCACCAAACCCGCAAGGCGCGGCTGCGGATGTCCCGAATCGACCCGTGGTCGGTGATGAAGACGGCGTTCCTGCTGTCGATCGCCTTCGGGATCGTGACCTGGGTCGCGGTGTTCATCATCTGGTCCGCGATTGGTGCGGCCGGGGTGTTCGACAACATCAACAGCACCGTCCAAGAGGTGCTCGGTACGCCGACCGCCGAGCCGTTCCGGATCGAGAACTACATCAACACCGGCAAGGTGATGGGCTTCACGACACTGCTGGCGTGCGCGGATGTGCTGATCATCACCGCGCTGGCGACGCTCGGATCCTTCCTCTACAACATCGCCGCCACGCTGCTCGGCGGCCTGGAAGTCACGCTGGCGGCGGAGGACTGATGCCGACCGGCCGGGCCGCGGGTGGGTCCGGCCGGAACCGGTTTGGGAGACGGGCACTTGGTGCGGTAATCTCTCCCGGGTTCGACCCCGCACTGCGGGCCTATAGCTCAGACGGTTAGAGCGCTGCCCTGATAAGGCAGAGGTCACTGGTTCAAGTCCAGTTAGGCCCACCATCACTTTGCGAAACCCTGATCCGAGGAGTTCCAGTGCTGAGAAAGATCCTGCTGGTGCTGCTGGCCGGCATCGGTGGATACTTCGCCTACAAGAAGACCCAGCAGTCCCGCGCCGAGAAGGACCTCTGGGCCGAGGCCGTCGACCCGGTCGCCCCGGGCCGCTGACGACCACCCCGTCACGGGGGCGTAGCTCAACTGGCAGAGCACTGCCTTTGCAAGGCAGGGGTTAGGGGTTCAAGTCCCCTCGTCTCCACCAATCTCGGAGCCGGCTCCCTCGGGAGACCGGCTTTTCCTGCAACCGTGGTCGACCCACTCGGCCGGCTACGCGCGCTCCTGTCGTCGCGTGCTACGCCGGCCGCTCCCACCCACCCTTCCTGTGCGCGCTACCGCGCGCGTCCAGGCTCCTTCCTCGCCAGGAATCGACTCCCCGGTGGTTGCCGCCGGCCCGCAGGTCGTCAATCCAACCTGGTCATGCGTGTCGGCCAGCGTGGAAGCGCGGACCCGCCTCGAGCCGTGCACCGTGACCGCGCCCCAGGGCGCGAAAGCGAACCGACCAGACTGTTCGCCACCAGCTCCGCGCGGCTCAATCCCACCCGAGGGTGACCAGACGGGCGTGAGGTGGAATGTCGATCTGCTGTAGCGGGGATGCACCGTTCCACCAGGCGTCCCATGGTTCGTCTGGACGAGGGCGAGTGCCCACGACCCGACCTCGGCCGGGGAGGCTGTCGTGACGACGTAGACGTGATCGCTGAAGGGCCAATCGTCTGGTGCAATCACTTCGGAGACACCTACCCAGACGGCGCCCTCAGAGAGGAGATGGCATGCAGTTGCCGGAGGTCAAAGGCACGGTCGAACGCCGACTCTTGGTGAACTACCGAGTGGATCCCGAGACCATCGCACGCGTCCTGCCGCGACCCTTTCGTCCACAACTCGTCGGCGGCGCGGCGGTTGCGGGTATCTGCCTAATCCGCCTCGGTGAACTTCGTCCCCAGGGAGTGCCGCGATGGGCGGGGCTTCGCAGCGAGAACGCTGCCCACCGAGTCGCGGTCGAGTGGGATAGCCCGAAAGGCACGCAGGTGGGCGTCTACATCCCCAGGCGACACAGTGACTCCCGGGTCAACGTCGCCATGGGCGGTCGCCTCTATCCCGGCGAACACCACCGGGCACGCTTCCACGTCGCCGAGACAAGCAACACCCTTCACGTCGGCTTCGCAGCCGCGGACGGTTCGGCCGAGGTGGAGGTCGCCGTGCGCCTCACCGATGGGCTCGAGAACAGCGCCTTGTTCGCCGACATCGAGGCAGCGTCCGCCTTCTTCGAACGAGGCTCGGTCGGCTACTCATCCACACGTGACCACCACCGATTCGAGGGGCTCAAGTTGGAGACCTCGGCTTGGAAGGTGGAGCCTGCCGCGGTGACCCAGGCGCACTCGTCGTTCTTCGAAGACCCGGCGATCTTCCCAACCGGCACCGCCGAACTCGACTGTGCGCTTGTCATGCGGGAAGTCCCGGTGGCCTGGAAGTCGCTCGCCGGCCTACGAGTCCGCGCCGAGGCAATCGCTTAGTCCACCCATCACTCCCGGAAATGCCCGCCGAGAGTGATACGCGACTGTGCCGAATCGAGGTCGCGTCTACGCCGGGGCTGATGCCGAGCCAGAGGTCTGGACCACGGCTGTTTCGAGCTTGCCCTGGTTGCCGTTCGAACACTGGCCTACGTGAGCTAGGTCGCGGCGAGCATGGTGTCCCAGAACATCAGCTCGTACGCCTGCAGGAGCCGGGCCGCGGTTCGCGCCCGAGCCGGGGAGTCGCCGGCGCTGAGCCCGGCTTCGATCACCGCGAGCGCCCGCTCCTCGAATCCGGGTGCGGGGGTGGCGAAGACGTCGAAGAATGCGACGGCTGTGTCGTCGGCGTCGTACTCGGATCGCAGCGCCGCGGCGGCCCGGCCACAGTTCGCCCCCCAGGCGGCGAGGTTGGCCACGAAGGCGACGGCCACATCGGTCGCCGACCCGTTGAGGGCGAGCCACGACACGTACGCGGTGTAGGCATGCGCTCCCGGCGTGGGCTCATACTCGCTGAGCCGTCCGGGATCCAGCCCCAGCCACCGAGCAAAGCCGCCCAGAAGGCCGAGCGCGGTTCCTTCACCCTGCGCAAGGCTCAGAAACAGCTCGCCTGCGGCGGAGTCCGCATATCGAGCGCTGAGGTAGGCGAAGCTGCGCCGGTCGCTGGAGATGATCCAATGCTGCTCACCGGCGAACCGCTCCAACGATTCAGTGGGAACGTCGCCTCCGGCGAGCGCACTGGTGAAAGGATGGTTCGCGAGCTTCTGGTCGATCGGTGCCAGCTCGGCCCGAATCTGCTCAACGAGGGCGGCGGCGCTCGTACTCGATGCCATCGGTTCCATCCTCCTCCCGGGGCCTTGGTCTACAGCGGCAACGTATCTTGAACGTCGTACACCGGCCAGCCGTCGTCGCCGCACCGCATCGTCGCCCGCACGCGGTGCGGTTCTGACCGACCGACATCAATGAGGTGTACGACGTCGACGCCCCGGCACGCCAGGGCATCAGCCACCAGGGACCGGTGACACCGCCACCACGGCGTCTCCGCGCACATGACTGCCAGCCGCTCCTGGGCTTCCGTCCGTACGATGAGCGCTCGAAGGGCGCTCCGGAATGCCGGCGTATCCATGTGATCGGCATAGCCGCCGAATGCCGCATCAACGAGTGCCACATGCCGTGACGACGTACGCCGGGATCGTCGGCCACCCAGGTCCTCGCCCTGCCACTCGTACCGGATGCCATCTGCAGGCAGACTCACGGCAAGCGCCTCACGCGCGAACTGTGGATGACGGCGCGAGCCGGGGAACCGCCGGATGTCGATCAGCGCGGCCACACCCGCCTGCTTGAGGATCGTGAGGAGCGCCTCGGCAGACCGAGCACCGTGCCCGACGGTCAGCATGACGACCACCGCTTCTCCTATCCCCGCTAAGCAATCGGCCAACGAAGACGAGCTGCCGGCAGGTCGTGGGATCCCCTGGTCACAAAGTTAGACCAGCTCTGACATCCCCAGCTAACCCTGTGTAGCATGCAAGGACCATGGGAGAGTGGAACTGTGGAAGGTGCACCGGACCGATTGGCCCTAGAGCTGACGTGCAGTCTGGGCGCCCCGCGCGACCGGATCTTCCGTGCCATGACCGAGCCATCCGCATTGTCGAAGTGGTGGGGACCATCGGGATTCACGACACCCGAGATTGAGCTCGACCTCCACGTCGGCGGCGGTTATCGGTTTGGCATGCAACCATCCGACGGCGAGCTGTTTCACCTCGCGGGTGAGTTCATTGACATCGACCCGCCGAGCGTGCTCGCCTACACCTTCCGCTGGGAAGAACCCGACCCTGATGACCAAGAGACACTCGTGAGGCTTTCTCTCCACGCCATCGAAGGCGCCACGCATATGGCGCTCTCACAAGGCGAGTTCGCGACCCAGGCACGGCTGACGCTCCACACGAACGGCTGGATGGACAGCTTCGTGAAGCTGCGCCAACTCATCGAAGCCGACGCATAGCGTCACGCAGTCCCTCTCTTCGCGTCCAAGTCTCGCCTTCGCAGAACGCCCGCATCTGCCGCGTTCCGCGTTGCGCGCGGAGAGCCTCAGCGGCGTGGCACATTCTCCCAGATCACTTTGCGCGGCTCAGGCAACGGCAAGGGCTCGTCGTATGAGTAGACCTCCAGCGAGGACAGCAGGCCGTCTTTGAGGAACAGCAGGAGGCCACCGATGTCTTCACCGTCCGCACCCATCACACGGCCCTCAACTTCGGCAGGGCTACTCGATGTTGAGCGGGGAGCGTGCTGATCTTGTGGCGTGAGGTTGATGGTCCCGCAGCCGCATTCGCACCCTCTGCTGGTAAAGACGTTCCGAGCCTGCTCGCGTAGGGGCTCCACTCCGGCGAAGCTGTGGGCGAGCAGATCATCGAGGAGCCCGCGCTCGACTTGCGATAGACGCCGCTGATCGGTGGAGCCCATGGAGTGAACTTACTGCGCCACAGCATCCGAGACGCACTGATCTGCCGCTGATCGTGAAGCTCGGAACTGCCGAGTTGAGGATGTTGCTGACGCGTCCCAACACGGCTCACTCCCCTGCCATCATTGGGCTCTATGAGGACGCACGGCTGGCCGTATCCCTTTCGGCAACGACCATGGGATGAGATCGACGCCTTCCTTGGGCACATGGCAGATCGCCATGTGGAGTTCCGGCACATGTCAGACATAGTCAAGAGCGTCCTCGCCTCGGATCAGACCGGGGCCTTGGCGGCGTGCACGTCGATGCACGACCTGATCGTGGTGCCGACGCCAATACCTGAGCCGCCTTACGGCGTGGTTGCGGTGCGCGCTCCGGGCTCGATCCACGAGCCAGCCATGGGCTTCGTGCGCATCGAGCACCTCTCTACGACGGGCCACGACGATGTCATCGACAGGCTGGTGGTTGATGCGGTTCCGCTGTTCTGGCGAATCATGATCGAGAAGTTCGGTGTTGATCCTGGTGCTCGCGAACCAACGCACTGACATGCCGCGAAGAGTGAAACGCGACCATGCCGGTGTCAGATCACTTGAGTTGGCCGACCAGTCAGCACGATCGGATCACCCGGATTAACTCGTGTCCGGTAGCGACCAATTCCACGGCCTCATTGAGGCCCTCTGGCAAGTGGATGCGCTGAGCTTCGTCGGTGAGGCAGGTCGGACAGCCGACGGGCATGATCACCCAGCGAGCCGCCCGCGCTCCTTCAACGAGGAGTTCCCACGGCTTCTGCCCGGTGATGTGGTTGGCCATCATGCCGTCGCCGTCGAGGTAGACGACTGCCGAGCCATCGCCATACTCCACGAGCAGCAAGGAATGCTCGGGCTCCTCGCGCACGACGAAAGGATCGAGCACCTGCCGCATTAGTTCACCGCCGCCGGGCTCCGCGTCACCGTGTGCGAACCGCTGGAAGAAGACATCGAAGGACACAGGCAAACACTGCCACGGTGGATGTCAAGAGCGCACGGGTCTGCCGCAGGCAGGGCGGCGCAGCGTGGCCGCTCGTGCCGCCTGAGGTTAGTAGCCTTGCCTTCATGTCGACCAAGTCGGAGCGAGGGGCCGCAGGCGAGGTGGTTGCTGCGTATCACGAGGCGCGTTTGGGTGAGGTTGTCGGGCGTGTAGGGGAAGCGCTGGATCGCTTTCGCGCCGGCGATCTGGACGCGTTCGCCACCGATCAGGTCATCTTCCAGTACAGCCGTGCCGCGAACGAACTGTGGAAGTTCTGCAACCACTCCGACGTCGTGTTCACCGCGCGCAGCTAGTTGCCGAGCGGGCACCGACGGACTGGTGGGAACGGGGAGCGCCGCAGCGAAGATAAGTCGGTGCCGCCGATAGCGATGTGGCCGGCTCGATCTGCCGCGATCAGCCCGGTCACGCCGATGAGCGAGCGTCGCAACGTCCGATGTCGAGTGGGCTTGATCTGACACACTCCGCTCATGGGAAGTGAGGTCGAGCGGGAGCTTGACGACCGCTGGTGGCTCGGTCTGCGTCACGCTGTGGTGGAAGCCGTCCAGGTCACCGACTTCAACGTCGTCATCTTTTTGGGCGCGCGGTCGCGGTCACGATCGACTCCCCGGCGAGTCTTGGTGTCTCGTCATCGCAGCGCCAGACTGACGCCATCAGCAGGAATCGGGATGGCAGTATCTCCGCATCCAAGGCTTTGATGTCACTCCAAGGCCAGCGTGTGGTCTCTGGGGTTGGATTCAAGACGGGCACGTTGCGCATCGTGTTCGACTCCGGCACATTCTTGACGGCTCCCTACAACGAGGCATTCGAGGCTTGGCATCTGAATGGTCCCTCAGGTCGCGTGTGGGTTTCGCTGCCGGGCGGTGGTCTCGCTACCCACCCTCAGGCACGAGCCTGACGTCCGGACATGCCGCTGTCACGTCGGTGGTTCCAGGCCCCACCATGGTTCAGTGACGACGATCTGGTAGCCCGATCCAAGCGCCTCCCGCGTGCGCCGCAGTAGGTCGGTGCCGTCGCGCAACCACGCTGCGTCGCCGGGTCCATCGATCGGGATCTTCTCTTCGCTGTACCGGCGGTTCAAGGCGAGCAGTCGTTCCGCAAGTTCGGCTGGCAGACCGATCTCATCAAGAGCGACGGCTGCGCCGCGCTCGGTCCAGAGTGGTCCCTGGGCCATAGTCGGGCCAGAACTCGAATTGCGTCATTAGTTGACCGTCTCACGACAAGGCGGTGCCCGCACGGATCTGCCGCGGACAGCGTGGTGCCGGCCAGCGACGTTCGATCGTCGGCTCTGCGAGACTGCCTCTGTGGCAGTGACCCCGGTAGCCAATCAGCACGAGCCGGCCCGCGCTGAGGTGCACGCGTGGTGGGAGGACGTCATTGCGGGGCGTCGTACCCGAACCGAGGCGTCGGATTGGGCCGACACATGGGTGCAGGCCAACTTCATGGGCGAAGAGCTTGTGCTTCAAGTCCCCTCGTCTCCACAAAGTTCTTTCCCGCGCGGCTCCTTCGTCGCCGTGCTACGCGCCGCTCCCACCCACCCAAGAACGGTGCGTGCTTCGCGCGCTCCTACGCTGCGCTTTCAGGAACAGCCTGCTGGGACACTACGGGGTGTTGGTGGGTGGGGGTGTGCTGGTGGGGCCGGCTCTGTGGCGCCAGGAGTGGACGACCCAGAGGACTCCGATGAGGGCGATGACGGCCAGGGCGCCGTCGTACATTGCCTGGAAGACCCACATCTGCTGTTTGGTCGGGACGCCCTCCCAGTAGCTGTCGTCGGGCCAGTCCGCGACCCAGCCGCTCCCGGTGAGTCCTTGGGTGATCCAGATGGCCCAGCCGTACGACGCATCCCATGCTCCGTGGAGTGCGGCGACCCCGAGGAGTGTCCATCCCACCCGTGGGGTGAGGCGGAACCCGCCGTTGGGTGGCGCGGCAACGGCGAACAGAGCGCCACCGAGCAGTGCAGTCCAGGTCAGGTGGCCGAACGGAGCGAGCATGGCTCGCGACACCTCGGTTTGCAGGATGCTCAACTCGGGGTGGTCGTTGGTGTGCTGGACGTACGCGTAGAAGGCGTAGCCCGTGCTTTCGAAAGCGGAGAAGCCCGCGCCGACCGTGGCCCCCAGGACTATTCCCCCGTGCACTGTGCGCTCGCGAACCCGCCAGGCGACCGCCACCAGCACAGCACCCTTGGAGACTTCCTCGATCAAGCCGACGCCGAAGAACCCGAGCGCATTACCTATCGGGCCGGACCCGGTCGGCAGCAGGTAGATCTCCGTCACGGCAGAGACGACGACACCGATCGTGCCGGCTGCAAGGAACCCCACGAGGACCACGCTGCTGGTCAGGTGGCAGTCGTCCAGGCGAGCCATCGCGAACGTCACGACCGTGACCGGCACCAGGAAGCTCCCGATCAGGAACAGGGTCGGAACCAGGATCGCGTCCCCGGTGATCGCCGTGACGCCGGCCGCCAGCAGCCAGACCAGTACGCCGGCCAGCAGAATCGCAAGCCACGCGCGCTTCCCCGCGCCAACAGAGAACCCCACCAATTGATCGGCCACGCACCGGACAATGACAGGCGAACGGCGACACAACCTCCTCCTCCGAGGGTGAGATCCAGACCGCCACACTGAAAGCAGCGAGGAGGACGTGGGTAGGGGGTGCATATCCCCACGTCTCGGCTCGGAGCCGGGTCAGCTTGCTCACGGAGAGCACTCCTCGGGGCGGGCGGCGAGGTCGGTCATGAGTTGGTGGCTGGGGTGGGGCGTCCCCCGTGCGGAGGTTGTTCAGGGCACGCGGTAGTGGTTGGCGGCCTCTTGGACTTTGGTTCGTCTGGCGCGCCAGAAGGCTCCGTCAGTGTCGACGGTCGCTTCGTCGGTGCCGATTCGGCCGTCGAGTTGTTCGCGGATGATGCCGGCGTGTTGGGCGGTCTTGGCGACCATTCTGATCAGCGATCGGCGGAGGACGTGGGGTGCGCGGCTGGCCGGGGCGGCGGTTGGGCGACTTCTGGGTCCCGCGGTGGCGGAGGATGGGGTCATGAGTGAGGTCGAAGGGCTGGGGTCGGCGCGTGGGGTCTTTCTGCTGCAGATGGCTGGGCGGCCTGGGGCCGGCAAGAGTACGGTCGCGGCGCGGATCGGGCGTCGGACCGGAGCGGTCGTACTCGACCTGGACGTGCTCAAGTCCACCGCGCTCGACGTCGGGATGGAGTGGGATCTCGTCGGGAAGGTGGGCTACCGCGGAGGGTGGGCGATGGCGGAGGCGCTGCTCGAGCAGGGGTTCAGCGTCATCCTCGACAGCCCGTGCCGGTTCGAATGGATCGTGAACGAGACGACGGCGACCGCCGCGCGGCAGTCCGCGACGTACTGCTTCATCGAGTGTGTCCGCCCGATCTCGAAGAGCTCGGGCGCCGGCTTCGGTCGCGACCACGGATGCGGAGCCAGATGGTGGACGTCCAAGTCGCTTCCCCTGAAGCTCCGGCCACGAACAGCGCTGTCCAAGCGTTGCAGTCCGGCGATGCTTCGATCTCGCAGTCCAAGTACCCGGCGAGTCCCTGGCTGCAGCTCGACACCCGCGAGAACGCCGAACAATCCCTCGCTCGGGCACTCGCTTACCTGGCCGAGCGCCGATCCGTTGCTGGCGGCAACCTCTAGCAGACGGATGTGTCGAGGCAGGTAGTCAGGACAAGCACAGGCAGAAGGGGTGGCCTTCGGGGTCGATCATTACTTGGTGTTCTGAGGGGCGGGGCTGGAGTCCGGCGATGGTCGCGCCGCAGGTGGTGGCCCAGGTGACGGCGGTGTCGAGGTCGTCGACGCCTAGGTCCAGGTGGATGGTCGGGGTTTGTTCGCCGGGGGTGGTTGGCCAGACCGGGCGGCGGAAGTTGGGGTCGTAGTCGAAGTTCAGAGCGAGAGCGGTGACGCCGTCCGGCGGGCAGACGAGTGCCCAGCCGGCGTTCGGGGGTTCTCCGGGTCTGGCCTGCTCGTCGCGGATGTACGGCCAGTTGAGCAGCTTGGCGTAGAAGCGGGCCAGTTCACGCGGTCGCTCCGCCGTGATCGTCAACGCACCGAGGCTGATCGGAGGATTCATCGCACCACCGTCCCGTGAAGGCATGGTGGTTGTCGAGGATGGTCGGTGGAATGTGCGTGCCGAGGTGTGGGTTGTCGATCGGTATGGGACTTGAGATCGGGGTGATTCTGCCGACGTCGTCGCCCGAGGCGGGGCGGGCGATTCTGGGGGATGTGCGGGAGAGTGCCCGGTACGCCGAGGAGGTGGGGCTGGACTCGGTGTGGTCCACGGATCATCTGATTGCCAGTGCGCCGATGTTGGACAGCTCGGTGGTGCTGGCTACCGCGGCGGCGGTGACCGAGCGGATCACGGTGGGGTACAACGTGATGTTGCTGGCGCTGCGGCCGGTGGCTTGGGCGGCCAAGCAGGTGAATAGCTTGCAGCTGCTGTCGAACAACCGGCTCGTCCTGGGCGTGGGCACCGGCAACCCGGCGCACGGTGATATCGGCTGGCGAGCGGCCGGCGTCGAGTTCACGGAGCGCGGCCGGTTGACGGACGCGGCGCTCGCGGTGCTGCCTGACCTGATTGCCGGGAAGCCGGCAGTACTCACGGATGGGCTCGAGGTGACCCTCTCCCCCGGATCGCCGGTTCCGCCGATTGTTGTCGCGGGCAACGGTGTACGTGCGCACCGGCGGGCGGCGCGGTACGGCGACGGGTGGGCGACGCTCGCGATGACGCCGGAGGAGGTTCGGGCGAACCTGGACCGGATCAACCAGTTCGCCGCAGAGTACAACCGGCCGGCGCTCAAGGCGACAGTTGTCGCACCCCAGTTGGACGGTGACCCTGCTGAGCAACTCGTCGCCTACGAGGAGGCGGGCGTCGAGCGGGTGATTCTGCCGCCGACCGGCGACTGGCGCCGCGACACCGAGAACGCCGCCAAGCTCAAGGCGTAGGCCGAACGGCACCCCTGGCCGCGTGGATCAAGCACCGCGGCACGAACAGCTGATATGTAGTGACTTCCTGTCAAGTGGCAGGGTGAGGCGCCCGTCCCGGTGTGCGGGCGGGCGCCTCGTGGCTTCATCGGTTGGTGTGGTGGTGAGCGTGTCGTTGGCGACGCGCGGTCAGACTGATATGCGCGGGTTGGTTACCGCAGGACGGGGTGTTCGGCAGGAGCGGGTCCGCGTGTCTAGAGTCGAGCGTCGCCCGGCCGGGCCGGGTTGCTCATAGCTGTTTCGCGGGTCGCTCCACGCGCTGCTGCCACCACATGGGTCGACGAGGCCAACTCGAGGGGTGTTAGTCGTCCAGCACGGCTAGGGACCAGCACCAGCCGGCGAGTTCGCGGGCGATGGCGACGTTGGCGATCACGGGTCGTTTGCGGCGGTCGATGAACCGGGTCCAGCGCTGGTGCAGCCGGCGGTTGCCGGCGTCGCCGCGGGCGCGGGCTGCCGGTGGGGCGAGTTCCCATCGGTCGCGCAGGGTCTTGCCGGCCCGGTAGCGGGCGCGGTGGTGCCAGGCTGCCTCGACCAGGAGCCTGCGGACGTGGGTGTTGCCGGTCTTGGTGATCGAGCCCTGGACCCGGGATGCGCCGGAGGAGTACTCCGAGGGGACGAGCCCGACGAACGCTGCGATGGTGTTGCCGGTGAACCGGTGCCAGTCGCCGATCTCGACCGCGAGCGCGAACCCGGTCAAAGTGGCGATACCGCGCAGACAGCCCAGCCTGCGCACCAGGGGTGTGAACTGGCTGTCGGTGGCCATCGCCGTGATCGCGGTATCGAGGCGGTCCCGGCGGGCTTGGACGGCCAGCAAGGCGTCGTAGTCGGACTCGAACGTCAACCGCAGCGGCGCGGAGTCGAACGACTGCCGACGCAGCCAGGCATCGTGCGCGCCGGTCCAGGCCTGCCCGCCGGAGTAGACGATGCCCTGGCGCAGCAGCAGTTTCGACAGCCGATGCCGAGCGCGCATCAAGTCACCGCGACAGTCTTCGCGGGCCCGGACCAGATCCCGCGCGGTCTCCTGCTCGACCGTGGGCACCACCACCGGCGTGACCTCGTCCAGGCGCAGCAGCCGGGCCAGGTGGATCGCGTCCCTGGCGTCGGTCTTGACCCGATCGCCCGCCGGGCGCTGCAACTTGCTCGGCGCCGCGACCACACACCGAACCCCCGCCGCGTTCAACGCCCGCGACAACCCGAACCCGGTCGGACCCGCCTCATACGTCACCGCCACCGGACCCGCAAGGCCCCGGATCCACGACCCGATCTCATCGTGCGACGGGCTCAGCCTGGCCTGGACCAGCTCGCCGGTCACACCGTCGATCGCCGCCGCAGCGACCGACCGTGCGTGCACATCCAGCCCAACACTCGTACGCTCGGAAAACACCGGGGCCTCCCACACATGTCGGATAGGCCGAGCAGGCAGCCCCTACTCGGCAACCCACGAATCTGTGTGAGTGAGGCCCCGGCCCGCAACCACTCAGCAACCCCAAGCGGTCACTCCATACCGTCTAGGCGTTGAGCTCGAGGGCTGCGTCCAGGAGGGTCTGGGTGTACTCGTGCTGGGGTGAGCCGAGGACCTCGGTAGCTGAGCCTTCCTCGACCAGTACGCCGCGGCGCATGACGGCGATGCGGTCGCACCGTGCTCCCCCGCCGCTGACTTGACCTTGACACTGGTGTCAGGGTTTACGGTCGTGGCATGTCTGGAGTCATAGTCATCGGGGTCGGACCCGGGATCGGCCTGGCGGTGGCCAAGCGGTTCGTCCGGGAAGGAATGAGCGCCGGGTTGATCGCGCGCTCGGAGCAGAAAGTGAAGGCTGCGGCCGACGCGCTCACGGGCGCCAAGGTCCTCGCGCTTACCGCGGACAGCACCGACGAGGCGGGGCTGCGGGCCGCGCTCGACCGGGTGATCGGAGAGCACGGCGTACCCGAGGTGGTCGTCTACAACGCGGGGCTCATCCAGGCCGACGCGGTCGGCGACCTGACCGCTCAGCAGCAACTGGACGCGTGGGCGGTCAATGTGGTCGGTGCGATCACCGCCGCGGCGCACGTCGTGCCGGCGATGGTCGAGCGCGGCACCGGCACCTTCATCATCACGGGCGGGATGCCCGAGCCGAAGCCGGCGTACGTCAGCCTGTCGCTCGGGAAGGCCGGCGTCCGAGCGCTCGTGACGCTCCTCGACCAGCAGTACGGCGCCGCCGGCATCCACGCGGCGACCGTCACCGTGGTCGACGCCGTTGCTCCTGGCACCCGCTGGGACCCGGACGACATCGCCGACCAGTACTGGCGCCTGCACACCCAGTCGCGCGCTGAGTGGGAGCACGAAGTCGTGTACTGAGTGGACTGCCGAAGGCGGCACGGAATGGCCCTGCCGAGCGGCGGTGGTGGCGGGGAGACTGTCTACTGTTCGCCACAGCTGAGGATGTGACCGATGTACGTGCCCGCGCATTTCGCCGCCGATGACGAAGCGGTTCAGGACCTGCTTGCCCATCACGGTGCCGCCGACCTGGTGACCATGACGACGGACGGGCTGGTGGCGACCATGCTGCCGTTCGTCTACGACCGGTCGAGGAACGTGCTGCTCGGGCACTTCGCGCGGAACAACGATCACTGGCGCCGGAGCGTGGTCGGTGACGCGCTGGTGATCATGCGCGGGCCGGACGCCTACGTCTCGCCGACCTGGTACGCGTCCAAGCGGGAACACGGCCGGGTCGTGCCGACCTGGAACTACGTGACCGCGCACGTGTACGGAACCATGACCGTGCACGACGATCCGGCCTGGGTCGCGGACGTCGTCCGGCGGTTGTCGGATCACCACGAGGCGAGCCGGGCGGACCCGTGGTCGGTGGACGATGCGCCGGAGAAGTTCGTCAGCGGGCAACTGCGGGCCATCGTTGGCGTCGAGATCGCGATCAGCCGGATCGAAGCGAAGGTCAAGCTCAGCCAGAACAGGCCCGAAGCCGACATTGACGGGGTGATCGAGGGGCTGCGCGCGGACGGCGACGACCGGACCGCGGCCGCAGTCGCCCAGCACCGACGGTGAATCAGAGCAGGCGCTGGATCAGAGGAGGCCGCGTCTGAACGACTCTGCGACGGCGGAGGCGCGGTCGGGGACCTCGAGCTTGGCGTAGATGTTCAGCAGATGGGTCTTGACCGTCGCCTCGCTGATGAACAGGTGGACGGCGGTCTCGCGGTTGGTGTTTCCGGCGGCGACCAGGCGGAGGACTTCGAGTTCGCGTGGGCTGAGCAGCTCGGGTGCGGGCGGCGTACGGACGCGGTTCATCAGGGCACTCACCACGGACGGCGCGAGGACCGACTGACCGTCCGCCGCGGCCCGGACCGCTCGGAGCAACTCGTCGCGCGGTGCGTCCTTCAACAGGTAGCCGGTCGCGCCGGCCTCGATCGCGGGTACGACGTAGCCGTCGGTGTCGTAGGTGGTCAGCACGAGCACGCGAGCGGTGACACCGCGCTTCGCGAGTTCGGCGATCGCGGCCAGGCCGTCGACGCCCGGCATCTGCAGGTCCATCAGGATCACGTCCGGGCGGAGTGCCTCCGCGAGCCGGATCGCCTCGGCACCGTCGCCCGCTTCGCCGACCACCTCGAGCCCGGGCTCGGCCGCGAACATCCCGCTCAACCCGTCCCGGACCACCGGATGGTCGTCAGCGATCAGCAGTCTGATCACGCCGGCACCCCCGCTCCGGGCGTCGGGACGGCCGCGGAGATCGCCGTACCCGAGCCCGGCTCGGACTCGATCTCCAGCGTCCCGTTCAGGCCCTCGATCCGCTGCCGCATCGCGACCAGGCCGAAGCCGCCACCCTCGGAGCCGTTGTGGCGGGACGGGTCGAAGCCGACGCCGTCGTCGCGGACATCCAAGGCGACCCCTTCTCCATGTACGACAGCGTCACACCGACACGGGTCGCCTCCGCGTACTTCGCCACGTTTGTCAGCGCCTCCTGGGTCGCACGGAGCAGAGCGGCTTCGGCCTCGGGCGTCATCACCCGCGGGGTCCCGGTCGTCGTCAGTTGTACGGCGATCCCGTGCAGAGCGGACCAGCGCCGTACGACGTCGGCGATCGCCTCACTCAAGGTCGCCGTCTGCAAGGGCTGTGGACGGAGAGCGTGGACCGAACGTCGCGCTTCGGTCAGACTCTCGCGGGCCAGACCGACCGCGGCCGTCACGTGCCGGCGCCAGTCGGTGGAGTGCTCGGCCGCCCGCAGTTGGGTGACGATCCCGGTCAGGCCTTGGGCGAGGGTGTCGTGGATCTCGTGGGCCATCCGCTGCCGCTCGTCGTGGACGCCGGCCTCGCGCGCTTGGGTGACGAGCTGGTCGTGCAGGTCGCGTTCTCGGCCAGGGTCGCCTCGAGACGGCGGTTCGTCTCGGTGAGCTCGTCGACGGCCTCCTGGCGTTCGCGGCTGAGCACCTCACTTCTCCAGCCGAGCCACGCCGCCATGCACATCCCGATCACGTTCACTCCGACGACTGCGGCGTACGCGAGCAGGCCGACGGCGTCGTGCTTCGGGATGGCGTACGCCTGCGCCGTACCGGCCACGACCGCGACGGCGCCGACACCGGCCAGGCGGGTGGGCCAGGGCAGCAGGAGGAAGGTGTAGAAGTACCCGGCCGGGGTGAGGAAGCCGAACCACGGATCGCGGATCACCAGCACCGCCATGAGCAGCACGAAGCCGGTGATGAAGACCGCCATCGGGCCGAACCGCTCGCGTTCGGCCGGGCGCAGCGTGAACATCGCGAGTATCCAGAGCGCGGTCGCGGCACAGAGCACGAGGTCGACGACGAGCGACCCGGGCTCGGAGCGTTTGATCAGGACGGTGATCGCGGTCAGGAAGGCGAGCAAGACGTACGGCGCCACGGTCAACCGCACCGGCCAGACCCGCTCGCTCATCCGCCCTCCTCGTCCGTCGCCGTCCTGCTCACCGCCCAGTGAACACCGAGCGCAAGTGCCGCCCGTTCACCAACAACGCGACACCGAGCAGCAGGAGTCCGCAGATGGCTTGCTCGCACTTCATCCAGAGCGGGAAAGTGCCCGGCAACGCGATGATCACCACGATCGCGACCAGCATGATCGCCGACACCAGCCGCAGCCGGAGGAACCCCTTCCGGGATCCCCGCGCGGCCCGGCGGGCGAACGCGAACGTGAGCAGCGCGCTGGCCACCACGATCGTCCCGCGGGTCCAGACCGCGTCGTTGACCGCCGCCGCATCGTTGCGCAGGGCAATGATGGCGAGCAGCGTCAGCACGCTGACGGCGAGGTAGGCGCCGACGAGTAGTTGCACGCTGCGCAACGCTCCGACGCTCCGGGGGTGCTGCACGTCGACCATGGATGACATCTCAGAACTCCTCTGTTGTGATCTCGGCACCTCTTCACTGTCGCGATCCCGACCCCACCCGCACATCGCCCGCCCGGCTCTACCCGGCCCTCGTCCGGTGGATCACCCACTCCACCGATCGGTGGAGGCATGCAAAAGATCGTTGCCCTGAGCACCTTCCTTCCGTGACAGTTTGTGCACGGATTGTCACGGGCTGTTTGCGGGTCCGTGCAGATGTCCGGACAAGCCTGGCGGCGGTGGGAGCCGACGGCAGATCGTCTTGTGAGGAAGCGAAATCGACGAGGAACGAGATCGAGTCAGCCGGTCGACCACGGGAGGGTCCGGACGCGTGCTCGAGACTTATCGCGGCATCCCACACCTACTGGACACCTGGCTCGTGCTCACCGGCATGTCCCTGCCGATCGCCATCTCGTCGCTGCGCCGCCCGGGCGACCTGGTCCCGCGGCTGGCGGCGTTCTGCCTGCCGGCGGCCTTCGCGCTGGTACTCGCGGCCACCCTCAGCCCGACCGCTCACCGGCTGGGTCAGATCGGCCAGTGCGGCACCCACCTGACCACCACCGGCGGACTGACCTCGCTTCAGGGCCTGCTCAACGTTCTGCTGTTCGTCCCGGCCGCGGGCATGCTCACGCTGGCCAGCGGCCGCCCGGCCGACGGGATCGCCGCCGGGATCGGGATGTCGGCCGCAGTCGAGGCGGTCCAGGCGCTGATCCCGCAGCTCGGCAGGTCGTGCCAGTTGCACGACCTGATCGCGAACTCGATCGGCGCGTTCTGCGGGGTGGGTGTGGCCGCCGGCCTGCAGAACATCACCCGCAGCCGTCGGCTGGTCGCCGGTCCGTACGTCGTCGAGCACTCCGCGATGCTCGTCGTACGATCTCGGCGGGTCGCTCGGCATCGGCGCGGCGGGCTCGTCCAGCGGCCCGTGCCGGTCCTGAAACCAGCCCCGACGCCGGCGAACGGTTTACGTCCGGTCGCGCGGGCGCGATGAGCTGTGAGATGTCACAGAACGAACACAGAGTTATCCGGATAGTTATCCACAGCCTGTGGATAAAACGGGGGATGACGGCCCGGCTACACGGAGATATCCACAGGCTGGTCTCTCACGGGCGGACGTCGAGGCCCAGCGTGGCCGCGACGACCATCGCCTGGGTGACGTCGATCCGCGCATCCCTGAGGACGACAGTCAGCGGATCGAGCGTCGAGAGGTCGGATCCGCGCAGGTCGGCACCGGTGAAGTCGGCCCGCTGCAGCGACGCACCGGACAGATCGAGGTCGCGCAGCACCGCCTTCGCCGCCCGGATACCGGTCAGCTCCGCCTCGCGCAGCTTCACCCCGGTGAACTCGGTCCCCTTCAGATCCGCGCCCGGGAGACCGGTGAACGACCAGTCGCCGCCGGACACCTTGAGCAGGTTGTAGGTGCAGTCGTCGAAGTAGCTGCCGACCAGCTTGCACCGGGTGAACGTGGTGTCGAACAGCGAGCAGCGCACGAAGGTGCAGTTCACGAACGCGGCGTCGGTGTGGGTCGAGGCGTTGAACCGGACCCCGCGGAACGTGCACTCCTCGAAGATCCCGCCGCGGTTGTCCACCTCGGTCAGGTCGGAGTCGATGAACAGCACCCGGCGGTACGTCTGCCCGGACGGGTCGGCGTCGTCCCAGTCGCGGATCGTCGACTCGGTCGGCGCTCCCGGTCGCGCACGGTCGGCCATGACTGCTCCCTCGATCGGTGCCAGGAGTCCCTACCCTGCCATCCCACACCGACAGCGCCATTAACGGCCGTACACGAGTTGTGATGGGTACGACGGAGAACGGTAGGCGGACCGACAACTAGGGGCCGCACGATGGAGGGGTGACCGGAACTGAGCGGGTGATGGTGTTCGGCGCGGGAGGTTTCCTCGGAGCCAGGATCTGCGCGCTGCTCGCCGACCGCGGGGTCGAGTACCGCGGGATGAGCCGGAGCCGGGGCGAGCCGTACCGGCTGTGCGACCTGGCCTCGATGCACTCCTACGCCCTGGACACCCAGATCGGCCTGTACAAACCGACCGTGATCGTCAACGCCGCGGGCGCCACGCTGGGCGCGCCGGCCGACCTGGTCCGGGCGAACGTGATCGCCGTCGAGGCTCTGCTCGCCTCGGCCCGCGACAACGCCGGCCACGCCCGCTTCGTCCAGCTCGGTTCGGCGGCCGAGTACGGCGGTGGGCCGCATGGCACCAGCCAGGACGAGCAGACCGAACCTCACCCGGCCGGCCCGTACGGAACCACCAAGCTGGCCGGATCCGAGCTCGTCCTGCGGGCCCAGCGGAACGGCGCGGATGCCGTCGTACTCCGGATCTTCGACGTGATCGGACCCGGCGCGCCCGAGAGCACGCTGACCGGCCGCGTGATCCGGGATCTCCGCTCCCGGCAGTTGATCGAGGTCGGCTCGCTCGACGTGTGGCGGGACTTCGTCGACGTTCGCGATGTCGCCGAGGCCGTGCTCGCGGTGGCCCTCGCGGACGCGAAGCCGCCGCCGGTCCTGAACGTCGGCACCGGTCGGGCGACCCTCGCCCGGGATGTCGCCGGTCAGCTGTTCGAGCTGAGCGGCCAGCCGGCGAAGATCGTGGAGGAGGGTGATCCGGGCGTGAGCTGGCAGCAGGCGGACGTGAATCTGATCGGTGCACAGCTCGGGTGGTCGCCGAAGATCACCCTCGAGCAATCACTGGCCGACAGCTGGTCAGGCTCCACATAGGACACTGGGTGCGTGGAGATCCGCTCGCTCAGCCTGCCCGCGCCGGACCGGCGACCGCCCGCGGTGAACGAGGATCTGGTCTTCACCGGACCCGACTTCGTCGTCGTTCTTGACGGCGCCACCGCCCCGAATGGTGTGGACTCCGGCTGCCGCCACTCAGTCGCCTGGCTGGTCGCCCAACTCGCGACCCAGCTCGCGCCGCCGCTCCTCTCCCGCTCGTCAGCGCCACTCGCCGACCTGCTGGCCGACGCGATCACCGCGGTCCGGACGGCACACGCCGGTACCTGTGACGTCACCAACCCGGACAGCCCGTCATCCACCGTCGCGATGCTCCGACTCCAACCAGACCACGTCGAGCACCTGGTCCTGGCCGACTCGCCCATCGTCACGCGATCAAGCGGTGGATCCGTGGTCGTGCACAGCGACGATCGGATCGACCTTGTGCCCGAATACACCGTCGAATCCGTCCGTCGGCTCCGCAACCAACCGGGCGGCTTCTGGGTCGCGAGCACCGAGCCCAAGGCCGCCTACGAAGCAGTGATCGGTACGACGGATCGCGCTGACATCGACGTGATCGCCGTACTGACAGACGGTGCGTCCCGCTATGTCGAGCGCTACGGGCACACCTGGGACGACCTTCTCGACGTCCTCACCACGGACGGTCTGCCCGAGTTGGTCGCCCGGGTCTGGGCACACGACGGGGCCGCGCGCCCGGACACCTTCCGCGGGAAGCGGTACGACGACGCGAGCGTCGTACTCTGCCGCCCTTAGGACCGTGGGCCGTAGGACGGGAAGGTCGGGCCGGGGTTGTTGTAGCGGGGTGCGTACTGCGGTGGCTCCGGCGGCGGCACGTCGTCGGTGACGCGCGGAATGGTCACCCGGTCCTGCTGCCACTCCGAGACCTGGAGCAGCAGGAGCGACGCGGCGACCGCGGCGGCGATGAGCAGCACGGTCGCCACGGTGAAGCCGATGTTGACCGCGAGCGCGACCCGCACCATGAAGTCCTGCAGGTCGTAGATGTCGACGTAGTCCCCGGTCGCGTCGGCGGCGTCGGCCGCGTCGACCAGGCGGACGATCCACACGATGAAGCCGATGAACGCGATGCCACCACCGCCGATCAGGATCACCCAGAACCCGGTCCACGTCGCCCACCACCCGTACAGCAGCGTGCGCATCCGGCCGGTCCGGGCCACACCTGGCTGCTCGGGCGGCTCGCTAGCCGTGGCGACGTCCTCGACGACCTGCAACGGGTACCAGAACTGCACGATCGGGCAGAACCACGAGCCGACCACCCAGCCCTGCACGCGCCGATGCAGAACACGGCCCGGCTCGGGCGGCGGAACCGGTCGTGGCGCCAGCGACGAGTGCAGGAACTCGGTGTTCTCGCGCGCTTGCCACAGCCAGATCAGGAAGGCGACCGCCGTGCCCATCAACAGGTAGCTGACCAGGTTGAGTAGCGGCCCGGTGCCGGCGACCGACTCGATGCCGCGGTCGATCTCCTCCTCGGACAGCAGCCCGTACACGAATCGCTTGACGTCGTCGTAGGAGCTCCAGAGCAGCGCGGACTGGACCACTGCGGTCACCGCGGTCAGCCCCATCAGCACGATGCTGACCAGCGCGAGCTTCCGCAGCGGTCGATACCGCGGCGGAATCGGCGCCGGCTGGTACGGCATCGGCCGGTACGGCCCAGGCCCCTGGTACGGCGCTGGTCCCGGATACGGCCCCTGATACGGCTGCGTCACCTGTCCACCTCCCCGCAGCCAAGTTAGCCCACGCTGCGGAGCGGTCGACCCGTTACCCACAGGTCAAAACCTGCAATCACACCGCGGCGAACGCCTCCCGGACCGCAGGCAGCGCCAGCTCGCGATCCACGGCCGACAATCCGATGCGGGTCCGCCGGTCCAGAACGTCGTCCTCCGTCAGCGCCCCCTCGTGCCGGACGGCGAACAACAGCTCGGCGTACGTCGTCCGCAGACCCGGCGCAACCGGTTGGGTCAGTGACGGCGGTCCCGCGATCACCTCGGGCGCCTCCACGCCGTACCGCTGCACGAACCGTGCCGGCGCCCGCACCGCCGCGAGCCGGACCCGATCGGCCGCGCCGACCAACGGAATGCGGTGCGTCAGGCAGGGACGTCGTACGTCGAGCGACGACTGGGCGAGCGCGGTGTCGAGCGCGTCCTGCGCCATCCGGCGGTAGGTGGTGAGCTTCCCGCCCACGATCGTCACCAGTCCGTCGGCCGTGGTGATCACCGCGTGCCGCCGGGAGATGTCAGCGGTCTTGTCCTCACCCTTGTGGTGGCCTGTGTCGAGCAGGGGCCGGAGTCCGGCGTATGTACCGAGCAGGTCGTCCCGGGTCAGCGGCTCCTGGACGGCCGAGCTGATGATGTTGAGGAGGTAGTCGATCTCGGCCTCGGTTGCCTGCGGTACGTCGCTCACCGGTCCGGGCGCGTCCTCGTCGGTGAGACCGACGTACACCCGGTCGTCGGGGGCGGGGATCGCCATCACCACGCGGCGCAGCTGACCCGGCACCGGCACGGTGAGAACGGCGGACAGCCCGCCGAACACGGACTGCGGCAGCACCAGGTGCGTGCCCCGGCTGGGCCGGAGTTTGATGCCTGCGGCAACTTGGCCGGCCCAGATCCCGGCCGCGTTGATGACCATTTTCGCGTCCACCTGCAGACGGTGGCCGGTCAGCTGGTCGACCAGGACCGCGCCGCGTCCCGTGACCTCCGTGGCGGCAACCCTGGTGAGAATGCGGGCGCCGTACTGCGCGGCGGTCCGGGCGATCGCGATCACCAGCCGGGCGTCGTCGTACAACTGGCCGTCCCAGGTCAGGAACCCGCCGCGCAGACCCTCGGGCCGCAGCGTCGGCGCGTAGCGGAGGATCTCGGCCGAGCCGATCCGGCGCGAGTGCGGCAGGTAGTCGTCGCTGGTCCGCGCGAACGTGCGCAGGATGTCGCCGCCGAGGAACGCCGACCGGAGCATGGCGGCCTGCGCGAACTTTGCCTGCGGCAACCATGGCGCGACCTGCGGGATCGGATGGACCAGGTGCGGCGCGGTCGTCTTCATCAGGATGCCGCGCTCGACGGCGCTCTCGTACGCGATTCCGACGTGACCGGACGCCAGGTAGCGCAGGCCGCCGTGCACGAGCTTGGAGCTCCAGCGGCTGGTGCCGAACGCGAGGTCGTGCTTCTCGACCAGGGCAACGGTCAGGCCGCGAGCGGCCGCGTCCAGCGCGACGCCGGCGCCGGTGACCCCGCCGCCGATGACCAGCACGTCGACCGCGCCGGTCGTGTCGAGCCAGTCCAGCTCGCGGGTCCGGCGGGCCGCGTTGAGGCTGGCGTTGCCCAGGCTCCTCAAGACCTTCCCCGCCCCACCGCCCCGGTCGGTCATGGCGTCAGGTACCTGGTGAGCATGTCGCGCAGCTCCTCGTCGAGCTTGGGGAACTCATCGGGAGACGCCATCACAGGCCCGGACACCGCCGAGGCGAGCGAGACGAGGATGATCTGCCGGGCCAGCCAGACCGGGTCGCCGGTCCGGATCGAGCCGTCGGTCTGACCGGCCTTGATGCCCTCCTCGACCAGCGCCAGGTGCGCGACCGTGCTGCTGCCGCGGCGCTCGAGCAGGTACGGCGTGAGGAACTCGGGGTCGAGCTCGATGATCTTGCGCATCAGCGGGTGGACGCGGGTCTTCGCCACCACCTCGACGACGCCCTCGACCAGCCGGGACCGACCGTCCGCGGCGTCAGGCTGGAACGCCGACACCAGCGCCGTGGTCCACTCCCGGGTCATCAGCGCGGCGACCACGGCCTGCACGTTCGGCCAGCGCCGGTACAGCGTCGCGCGGGAGACCTCCGCGTGCCGGGCGATGTCGGCCATCGTCATCCGGCGCATCCCGATCGCGAGCAGCAGCTCGTAGGCCGCGTCGAGGATGCGCTCCTCGCCGATCGCGTTCGCCGGGGCCGGCCGTGCGGTGGTCTCGGACCCTGTTTCCTGCGCCGAGTCGCTGCTACGCTGAGACATCACACGTCAGAGTGTATCAGCGACTGTGGCGTCCCGGAACTGTCCGTGGGAGGTGGAAGCCAGGGGGTTCCACCTCCCACGGACGCTACCTCCCCGCCGCACCGAAAGGCAGCCCACGATGACCGAGTCGGACCTTCCGGTGGTGCAACTCACGCCCGGCCGCTGGGGCGACCCCGCCCACCCGGTCGACCTCCCCGCCGCGGCCATCGACGCGCTCAAGCACCTAGGCGTACGACGTCCTGCACCAGCTCCGGTCGTGCCGGGTGCGGTCGGGCCTGGGGCGACCCCGGACCAGCTCGCCTTCCTGACCGGGGTGGTTGGTGCGGAGTTTGTCGCCTCCGACCTGGGGGCCCGTTGGGCGCACACCCGCGGCTACTCGACGACCGACCTGCTCCGTGATCGCGCCGGTGACACCTCGGACATGCCCGACGCCGTCGTCTACCCGGCGACACATGACGAGGTGCTCGCTCTCCTCGCAGGCTGCGCCGAGCACGACCTGGCCGTCGTCCCCTACTCCGGTGGCACGTCGGTGGTCGGTGGACTCGCTCCGAACCGGCGCTTCGTCACCGTCGACCTCCGCCGGCTGGATCAGCTGCTCGAGCTCGACGAGGTGTCGCGGACGGCGACGCTGCAGGCCGGCGTGCGGGGTCCGGCGGCCGAAGCACTGCTCGCCGACCGCGGATACACGCTCGGCCATTTCCCACAGTCCTACGAAGGTGCTTCGATCGGCGGGTACGCCGCCGCGCGGTCGAGCGGGCAGTCCTCGGCCGGGTACGGGCGCTTCGACCAGATGGTGGTCGGCCTGACGCTGGCCACGCCGCGCGGCACCATCGAGCTCGGCCGGGCGCCGATGTCCGCGGCCGGGCCGGATCTGCGGCAGCTCGTGCTCGGGTCGGAGGGTGCGTTCGGGATCATCACGTCCGTCGTCGTACGGATCCGGCCGCGACCGGTCGAGCGGCACTTCGAGGGCTGGCGGTTCGAGAACTTCGCGGCCGGTCTGACCGCGATCCGGCGACTGGCCCAGGACGGGCCGTTGCCGACCGTACTGCGGCTGTCCGACGAGGCCGAGACGGCGGTGAACCTGGCCGATCCGGATGTGCTCGGCGGCGGGGCGAGCGGCGTACTGGCGATCGTCGGCTTCGACGGGCCGTACAACTCCGGGACCGCGGAGGTCCTGACCGCGGCCGGTGGGCAGAACCTCGGCGAGGGTCCGGGTGAGACCTGGCGAGTCGGCCGCTACCGGGCGCCGTACCTCCGCGATCCCTTGCTGGACGAGGGCGCTCTGGTCGAGACATTGGAGACCGCCGCCTTCTGGTCTCGCATCCCGGCGTTGAAGGCCGCCGTGACCGACGCACTGGTGAAGTCGCTGACCGAGCAAGGCACGCCGCCGCTGGTTCTCTGCCACGTCTCGCATGTCTACGAAACCGGCGCCTCTCTGTACTTCACCGTCATCTCCGCGCAGACCGACGAGCCCTTGCAGCAGTGGCGTACGGCGAAAGCCGCCGCCAGTCAGGCGATCGCGGCCGTGGGCGCGACGATCTCTCATCACCACGGCGTCGGCACCGATCATCGCGCGGCCTACGCGGACGAGATCGGTCCGCTTGCCGTGGAAGCTCTCAACGCGGTCAAGCACGTCCTCGACCCGCACGCCGTCCTCAACCCGGGGATCTTGCTGGAAGGCTCTTGACCTCAAGTCGGCTTGAGGTATGAGAGTGCGGACATGACTCCTGAACCCTCTGACCGACCTGTCGCTCTGATCACCGGTGCGTCCGCCGGCCTCGGGCTCGCGCTGGCCCACGGACTCGCCGACCGCGGCTGGGCGCTGGTGATCGATGCCCGCGGCGCCGAAGCCTTGAAGGACGCGGCCGACGCACTGGCCAGCCGTACCGACGTGGTCCCACTCGCGGGTGACATCACCGACCCCGACCACCGGGCCGACCTGGCCGACGCCGTGAGCGAACTCGGCCGGCTCGACCTGCTGATCAACAACGCGAGCTATCTCGGGCCGAGTCCACTGCAGCCCTTGGGTGCGGCCGACCTCGACGAACTACGGCGCGTCTACGAGGTCGACGTACTCGCACCGATCGCTCTGACCCAAGCACTGTTGCCGGCTCTCACCACCGCGTCCGGTGTGCTGCTCAACATCAGTTCCGACGCCGCGGTCGAGGCCTACGAGACCTGGGGTGGCTATGGCTCCGCCAAGGCTGCTCTGGATCACGCGACCCGCGTCTTCGCCGCTGAGCACCCCACACTGGCTGTGTACGCCGTCGATCCGGGTGATCTGCGCACGGCGATGCACCAGGCTGCGTTCCCTGGTGAGGACATCTCGGACCGGCCTGAGCCGGCGACCGTCGTACCCGCGTTCCTGCAGTTGCTGGACAGTCGGCCGGATAGTGGTCGTTACCGGGCAGCGGAGTTCGCGCCGGCGGTGACGTCGTGAGGGTGCACCCCAATACCAGATTCGTCTTGCCCGATTCACTGAACGCCACCGAACCACCGGAGGCCCGAGGGCTGTCGCGGGATCAGGTGAAGCTGCTGGTCGCGGAGGGGTCGACCGTCACGCACACCCGCTTCGACCGGATCGGCGCGCACCTCCGACCGGGGGATCTGCTGCTGGTGAACACATCCGGCACACTGCCCGCGGCGATCGACGGCTCGTGGATCACCGGGGCCGGAGTGGCGCCGGTGGTCGTGCACTTCTCTACCGCGCTCGATGACGGCACCTGGGTGATCGAGTTGCGCAACGGCGGCTCCCCGATGTTCGGCGGTACGGCGGGCGACCAGGCGGAACTGCCGGAAGGCGTGCTGACACTGCTGTCGCCGTACCAGCCGGGCTCCAACCGGCTGTGGCGTGCCAAGCCCCCAGTGAGCGATGTGCTCGGCTATCTCGAGCGGTACGGGCGTCCGATCAGCTACAAGTACGTCGGTCAGCGGTGGCCGCTGGCGTCGTACCAGACCGTCTTCGCGCGTGAGCCTGGCAGTGCCGAGATGCCCAGTGCGGCCCGGCCGTTCAGTTTCGAGCTGGTGAGCCACCTGGCGTCGCAGGGCGTACTGATCGCGCCGATCCTCTTGCACTGCGGGGTGTCATCGCTGGAGAGCCACGAACCACCTCTCCCCGAGCGGTACGACGTACCCGCGCACACGGCCCGGTTGGTGAACTGGGTGAAGTCCAACGGCGGCCGCGTGATCGCAGTCGGCACCACCGCGGTCCGGGCCATCGAGTCAGCCGTCACACCAGATGGCTCGGTCACCGCCGCGCACGGCTGGACCGACCTCGTTCTCGGGCCGGACCACCCTGTGCGCCTCGTCGATGGCCTCGTGACCGGCATGCATGCACCCGAGGCCTCGCATCTACTTCTTCTGGAGTCGGTCGTCGGAGGCAGCACGGTCCAGCGCGCCTACGACGCCGCTCTGGACGAGCACTACCTCTGGCACGAGTTCGGCGACAGCTGCCTGCTGCTTCGCTGACGGCGCCGGTCGATGTCCTTCGTTGCCGGGCCGCGCTCTCTTCTCCACCGCACGTGGACTCATCAAGCTGTCCTAACCACTGGGGTCCCCCGTCGGGACGTCACCTGATTAGACGAGGACCCAGGCCCCGCTGTCATCCGCATTCATCGAACCGACGGCAAATTGTGGTATAGGCCTATTGGTTGCAGATTGAACCGTCAGGTGCGGGTCTTGTTGCGGCGGCGGTTGTTGATCTGGAGGTAGATCCAGGCCACAGCGGCGCCGGTGACGAAGCCGCCGAGGTGGCCCTGCCAGGAGATGCTGGGGACGACGAAGGACAGGACGGCGGTGATGGCGACGTAGCCGAGGATCCAGGTGATGTCGAGGCCGCGGGCGCGATGGAGAACCAGCAGGGCGCCGATCAGCCCGAGCACGGCGCCGGACGCGCCGAGCGTGGCCGAGCCGGGGGCGGACAGCAGCCACACCGCGACGCCGCCGCCGAGAGCGGACAGCAGGTAGAGGACCAGGAACCTCAGCCGGCCGAGCATCTGCTCCAGCGGCGGGCCGAGCTGGTAGAGCATGAACAGGTTCGCGAAGATGTGGAAGATCTGCAGGTGGGTGAAGGCCGAGGTGAGCAACCGCCACGGCTCGCTGTCCACCAGCACCGGGACCAGGACCAGATCGTTGACGATCCGGCTGCTGCCGGCCCGGACGGCGATGAAGACCAGCACATTGATCGCCATCAGGCTGAGGGTGACGACCTGCGGGTTGCCGCGCTGGATGCCGCCGAGCGACGTCCGGGTCCGCGGGACCGACTTCACGCCCTCGTGGAAGCAGTTCGGGCACTGGAAGCCAACGGAGGCGCTGTTCATGCAGGACGGGCAGATCGGCCGGTCACAGCGCTGGCAGCGCACCCCGGCGGGCCGATCCGGGTGCCGGTAGCAGACGGTGTCGGTCACGCGGGTGCGTCCTCCTGGAAATGCGGGGCCGAGCCTCCTCGGCCCCGCGACAAGATCAGCTGTTCTTGCGCTCGATGACGACGTGGTTGACCAGGATCGGCTCGATCGGCCGGTCGCCGGGCGCGGTCTTCGCGGTCGCAATCGCGTCCACGACCTTCTTCGACTCGTTGTCGGCGACCTCGCCGAAGATCGTGTGCTTGCGGTTCAGGTGCGGCGTTGGCACGACGGTCACGAAGAACTGCGAGCCGTTGGTGCCGCGGCCGAACTGGATGCCCGCGTTCGCCATCGCCAGCAGGTACGGGCGGTCGAACTGCAGCTCCGGGTGGATCTCGTCGTCGAACGAGTAGCCCGGCGAGCCGGTGCCGGTGCCGAGCGGGCAGCCGCCCTGGATCATGAACCCGTCGATCACCCGGTGGAAGGTCAGGCCGTCGTAGAACGGCTTGGTGACGGTCTGCCCGGTCTGCGGGTCGGTCCACTCCTTGGTGCCCTCGGCCAGGCCGACGAAGTTGCTCACCGTCTTCGGTGCGTGGTTGGGGAACAGCCTGATGACGACATCGCCCTTCGTCGTCTGCAGGGTCGCGTACAGCTCTTCGGCCACGGGAGTACTCCTCATCGGTTACGGCTTACGCCCTCGATCCTGTCATGGGCGTCCAAGAAGACGTGCACAGGTGGGGGATGTGTGGGTTGGAAGAGGTGGGGCACAGGGTTATCGGCTCGTGACGTCGTACGATGCAGATGAAGCCGGATTTGTCCAGAGTCGTATCAGGAGCCCATGTCGCCGATGGGCGGGAATGCTGTCCGTCCTTCGGGGGCGGTCGGCACCGAGGAGGGAACCGTGGGTTTGAGGAAGTCCAAGGGCCGGGTCGAGACCCCGAAGGGTCGGGTCCGGCCACTCGCCGCGTCGGCGTCGGAGAAGATCGGGCCGGCTGTCGGCCAGGTCCGCGATCACCTCGTTCCCGCTGTGGGCACGGCACGGGAGAAGGTGTCGCCGTACGCCGAGAAGGCCGTCGAGCGTGGCGCGCACTATGCGGGTGTGGCGGTCGAGAAGGCCAGCCCGGTGATCGACGACGCGCTGGCCAAGGTCGGACCGGCCACCGAGCAGGCGGCCGAGAAGGCGCGGGAGCGGTTCAACGAGGACGTGCTGCCGAAGGTGACCGCCGCGCTGGCGTCGCTGGCGGCCGCCGCCGAGCCGGTCGTCGAGGAGACCTCACGCCGGGGCAAGGCCACCAAGGCCGCGCTCAAGGGTGAGCTCGAGGTACCGCAGAAGAAGAGCCACCGGCTCCGCAAGGTCGTGCTGTTCCTGGGCTTCGGTGCCCTGGCCGCGGCAGCGGTGAAGAAGCTGCTGACCCCGCCGGAGCCGGCCTGGCAGTCGACCCCGACCAGCGGTCGCGACTACAGCTCCGCTCCGGCCGGTGCGACCGCACGCCCGGAGACCCCGTCGGCCAACGGCAAGACGGAGTCCAACGGCAAGACCGAGTCCGCGAAGACGGACAGCCCGAAGACCGACACCGCCAAGGCGGAGGCGCCGAAGGCCGAGACGCCCGCGGCCGCCGCCAAGGACGGCGAAGTGAAGGCCGGTACGAGCGCGAACGGCCCGGCCGCGAAGAAGACCACCACACCCCGCAAGTCGACCGGCTCGAGCGAGTCAAAGCCGACCGACTCCTGACCGCAGCACCCGGTAACAGCACCGCAACGGCGAAGGCCGCGAACCCCGTGCGGGATTCGCGGCCTTCGTTCTTCGGCGGCGTCGCCTTGCGCGTACGACGTCAGTTCGGTTGCGGCTCGGGGTCGGCGGCGGAGTGATCGGGCTTGGCGATCGTGTACCGGCCGGCCGACAGCAGTTGCGTGGCGTACCGGTGGGTGATGCACGGGTAGGTGCCGCCGCAGTTCAGGCAGACCGCGTCGTTGCGGTGCAGCCACGGGACGAACTTGAACCGCTTGATCCAGGTCAGCGGCTCGCGGTCGGGCGCGTGCAGCCGGAGCGCCGAACGGGCGGCGTCCTGGATCTCGGGGGCGGACCAGTCCTCGGCGCTCTTGTCCATCAGAGCGCTCAGGTCGGGATGGAGGTGGTCGGTGGACTGTGCTTTGTTCATTTATGCGTCTTCCAGGGGCAGGTAGGAGGGCCGCTGAATCGTTCGCTTCAAACGTGACGATCCGATCGCTGTTAGCAACCGTAGTCCCCTGGTGACCCTCGACGCGCGCTGATATGCGCTATCCCGGTGTCAGATCTTCGTCAGGTTTCGCAGCGTGCCCCGGCAGTTACACCCGTCAGGACCACAGCGTCTCGATCGAGACCCTGGCCTCGAGCTCGAGCAGATGCCGCTTGGTCGGGATGCCGCCACCGAAGCCGACCATCTTGCCGCCGGCGCCGACGACCCGGTGGCAGGGCACCACGATGGCGATCGGATTGCGGTTGCAGGCGACGCCGACAGCCCGGGCCGCGCCCGCGTCCCCGACGACCTTCGCGACGTCGCCGTACGTCTGCATCTCGCCGTACGGGATCCGCTGCAGTTGGGCCCAGACGGCGCGCTCGAAGTCGGAGCCGCCGCGGACCGACAGTGGCACGGTGAACTCCTGGAGCTCGCCGGCGAAGTACGCCTTCAGCTGCTCGGCCGTCTCGGTCAGCAGCGGGTCGGCGTCGAGCGGCCGGTCGGCCGCGCCGAAGTGCAGCCGGCACAAGCCGGTCTCGTCGACCGCGAGCGTCAGGTCGCCGATGGGTGAATCGATCACTGACCAGCGCATGACCCCATCCTCGCGCCGGCCACCGACAGTTTTCTCGCGGAAATCCGCCACGAACCGATGGCGACGTGATGTCCTCGCCCGGTCACGCGGTGTTGTGCTATTCCTGATCCCATGCCGAGCCGGGCACCGCAACCGCCGCTGGATCGCTGGTTCAGTTCCGAGCGGGCGATGGGTCTGGCCGCGTCGATCCTGATCGGGCTCGTCACGGTCACCACCTGGGCGACGGCCTGGTCGGACTGGTACTCCTACCAGACCCTCAAGAGGTACGGCGACGATCCGGACCGGCTGGGTGAGGCCGACCTGATCTCGGGCTCGCTCGGCATCGTCGCGGCGCTCGCGCTGCTGGCGGCCGCGGTGGTGTTCATTGTGTGGCTGTGGCGGGTCCGGTGGAACGCGGAGATGTTCTGCCGCGGCGAGCACCGGTTCACCCGCGGCTGGGTGCTCGGCAGCTGGATCTGCCCGGTCGTGAACCTCTGGTACCCCAAGCAGGTCGTCGACGACATCGTCGCGGCCAGCGACCCGCGGACGGACCCGTACACCGAGAACCTGCGGGAGATCCCCGGCACCCGGCTGGTCTGGGCCTGGTGGCTCACCTGGGTGGCCGGCCTCGTCTCCGGCAACATCGTCCAGCGCGGTGTGCTGGCCGGCTCGACGCAGCTCGGTGACCTGCGGACGAACGTCGTACTGTCCAGCATCTCGGCGCTGGCCACCACAGCGGCCGCGGTGCTGGCGGTGATCCTGATCGAGCGGCTCGACGAGCTCCAGACGCAGCGTCCGTGGGTGCCGTGGTGGGCACTCGATCAAACGCAGAGCAGACACCAACCTCCTGCGCGGTAAACCAACCCGTCACGCACCGTCCAATGGCTCGTTACCAGTGGTGATGGGCGTACGAAAAGAACACGTTAAGTCGACACCCTCCGTGCTGGGGCCGACTGCCGTGGCGTACCTACTTCGTGGTATCAATGTGGCTCGGTCATGCGGGGGCAGGATTTGGCCGAAACGCCGAACAGACGGAGTTCCAGCAACGCGAGGGACGCGAGACGTGAGCCACCCGCAGCCATCAGTTCTGTCTGCAGTTGAAGACCATGAAGAAGAGTGGCAGCCGCACGCAGCCGAGGAGTTCCAGCAGGTCGGGACGGTCGGAAAGATCGCCATCGGTTTGCTGGGTGCGTCGACGGTCACTCACCTGCTCTCCACCTGGTCCGACTGGAACACGTATTCCGTCGTCCACCGCTACCTCGGCGGGATGCCGAACGTCGATGACGCGGACCTGAACCGCGCCGACGCGATCGCCAAGGTCACCGCGGTCCCGAACGTCGTCATCTCGGTCGCCGCCGCGGTCGTCTTCGTGATCTGGCTCTGGCGGGCCCGGGTCAACTCCGAGGTCTTCTGCCAGGCTGATCACCGCCGCAGCCACGGCTGGGTGCTGGCCAGCTGGTTCTGCCCCGGCCCGAACCTCTGGTACCCGAAACAGATCGTCGACGACGTCTGGCTCGCCAGTGATCCGAAGACCCCTGTGTACGCCGATGACCTGCGCCGATTCAGGACCCCGGCCCTCACGTCCGCGTGGTGGGTCGCCTGGGTCGGCGCTCTCGCGTTCGACGTGGTGGTCCGCCGGTTCCTGATGTGGATGGAGGCGACCGTCGGGTCGCTGCGCGGGATCGCCCTGGCCGGGACGGCCTCGCTCGTCCTGACGGTGGTGTCCGCGGTCGCGGCCACGATGGTGATCCGCAAGATCAACCACATGCAGACCACCCGCGCCTGGGTGCCGTGGTGGGACCAGAGCGAGCCGAAGCTCACCGCGGTCCCGACGTACGCGAACGACGACACCGACGAGCAGCCGGCGATCTCCGAGCCGATCGCCGCGCCGACGCGGCGGCTGGAGCGCCAGCCCGAGTTCCAGATGGCCGGCGTGGGTCAGCCGCCGGCTCCGGCGTCGAGCCCCTTCGCTCCGGCTCCGATGACGGCGCCGATGCAGGCCCCGATGCCGGCACCGCAGGGTTTCCCGGGCGACGGTGCGGCCGCGGGTGGTTTCCCCGGCGCTCCCGCGGCACCCGCCGCGTTCGCCGGCGACCGCCACGTCGAGGAGCCGCCGAAGTGGAGCCCGTTCGCTCCCGTCGTGGAGAGCTGGCAGGACGGCGGCAACAACGACGACTATGGTCCGGCGACCGAGCAGTTCAGCCCGGTCCAGTCCTGGCAGGACGAGAAGCCGGCCTCGGAGACGACGTACGAGGCTCCCAAGACGTCCTGGAACGACTACCTCGGCTCCGGGTCCGACGACGGCGCTCTGCCGACCAGCACGCCGAGCCGGTGGCTGGACGAGACGCCGCCGCTGACCGTCGTCGAGCCGGACCCGTACTCGTACCAGCCGCAGCCTCAGCAGCCCGCCGAGCCGTCCTGGGCCGCGAGCTACTCGGAGCCGTACTCGTACGAGACGCCGGACTACCTGACGTCGACCTCGACGCCGGAGGTCGAGACCGCACCCGAGCCTGAGCCCGCGCCCGTTGCGCGCGCAGGCCGCCGGGCCGCTCGGGTCGCGGTGGACAGCCCGTCGGCGATCCAGCCGACCGTCGCCCCGCACGACGAGTACTCCCAGTCGCAGTACGGCGCCCCCGCGGACCACACCGTGTACTCGCCGTCGGAGCACTCGATGCCGTCGTCGCACGTGTCGGCGTCCTCCGGTTACTACGAGCCGGCGCCGGCCGTCGGGCAGGACGACGACTACCTGACCCCGTCCAAGCCGCTGCCGCCGGTCCCGTCGTACGGCCCGGAGCCGTCGTACCAGCCGGAGAGCTACAGCACCTACAACTCGGACTATGGCAGCTCGTCGTACGGCGACTCCAGCTACCAGACGTCGTACGAGTCCCCCTCGGACTACCAGACGTCGTACAGCTCGGAGTACTCCGCGGGCAGCAGCTACGAGCCGACCGACTACAGCAACGGCTACACCTCGGACTACTCGGGCGCGAGCAACAACAGCTACGACTCGTCGTCGTACGACTCCTACAGCGGCTCGCAGTACAACAGCACCGAGTCCTACGAGACCTACAGCCCGAACTACACGTCGGAGTCCTACGGTTCGCAGTACGAGGAGCCGCAGCAGACCGAGTACCAGCAAGAGTCGCCGTACTCCTACGAGCAGCAGCAACCCGCACCCGAGCAGCCCAACACGCCGCGGACCCACCCGCGTCGGCGCTGGGTCTGATCGGGTAGCTGTATGCAGCTAGCTTTCGCGACGCTCGGTTGCCCCGGAGCGCCCCTGGACCAGGTCCTGGAGCTTGCCAAAGGCAACGATATTTCCGGACTCGAACTGCGGGCCGCGCCGGACGAGTTCACCCACACCGGCCTGACCGCGGCGGAGCGGCGTGAACTGCGGTCCCGGATCGAGGACGCCGGCCTGGAGATCCTCACGGTGAGCAGTTACGTCAAGCTCTGCGCGGTCGAGGACCAGCCGCTCGAGGCCCACCTCGAGCTCGCCGCCGACCTGGGTGCGCGCGGCGTCCGCGTCTTCGCCGGCGACGACCCCAGCACGATCGACGACGGTACGGCGTACGGCCCGAGCGCCGGCGAGATCCGCGCCCTCGACCGGGTCACCTCCGCCTCCAGGGACGTCTCCATCCTGCTGGAGACCCACGACTCGCACTCGGCCGGCCGCCAGGTCGCCGCGCTCTGCGGGCTGCTCGACACCGACGTCCCCGGCCATAACGTGAAGGTCATCTGGGACAGCTCACATACCTGGTCGCACGGCGAGACCCTGGCCGAGTCCTTCAATCTGCTGCAGCCGTGGATCGAGCTGGTCCAGGTCAAGGACGCCGACTCCGGACAGGACTACCGCCCGGTCGCCATCGGGGCAGGTGACTTCCCGATCCAGGAGCTCCTGCAGACCCTCGACGGCACCGACTACCCGGTCTCGCTCGAATGGGAGCTCAAGTGGCATCCCCACCTTCCACCGCTGGAAGAAGCTCTCCCCGCCCTTCACTCCTGGCTGGGTAACGGCGCCGTCAGGTAGCGCGTGAGCGTCGGGCCGAGCCACGCGATCGCGTCCTCGGCCGGCAGCTTCACGATCGGCGCGAGCTCGAGGATGTAGCGGCACAGCGCGAAGCCGAGCGCCTGTGTGGCGACGAGTCCGGCCCGGACAGCCGGCTCATCGATCGCGAGCTTCCGCAGCGTCGGCGCGAGCTGCCCGGCGAACACCTCGCGCATCCGTTCAGCCGCGACCTCGTTGGTCACCGCCGTCCGCAGCAGCACCCGGAGCGTGTCGTCGGCCTCCCACCGGTTGATCAGATGCCGGGCCATCGCCTCGCCCAGCCGCTCCGTCGGGACGTCGCCGAAGTCGGGCAGGCGGACGTCGAACTCGGCCGCCGCCGCGAACAGCTTCTCCTTGCTGCCGTAGTACCGCATCACCATCGCCGGATCGATCGCCGCGTCGGCCGCGATCGCCCGGATCGTGGCCCGCTCGTATCCGTCCGTGCCGAACCGCTCCCGCGCCGCCGCGAGGATCGCCGCCCGGGTCCGGTCCGACTTCTTCTCCGCCATGGCCCCAGCATATGCCAACACTTGTTGACTTCTGCGAATCGTGCTCCTACAGTAAAAGTCAACAAGCGTTGATAAACCTGAGGAAGGAGCGACGATGACTCCGCAGAAGGCAGACGTCGTGGTGGTGGGTGCGGGTCCGGTCGGGCTGGCGGTGGCGGCCGGTCTCCGGCTGCACGGCCACTCGGTGGTGGTGGTCGACCGGCAGGCCGAGGGGTCGAACACCTCGCGGGCCTGCGTGATCCACCCGCGGACCCTGGAGATGCTGGACCAGATCGGCGTCACCAAGCGGCTGGTCGAGCTCGGCCTGGAGCTTGAGGACTTCGCTGTGCGCGACGGTGACAGCCGGCTGGTCCCGGTCGGGTTCGCCGACCTGCCGACCGACTACCCGTTCATCACGATGATTCCGCAGTCGGTCACCGAGCAGGTCCTGCTCGAGCGGCTGGAGGAGCTCGGCGGCACGGTGCTGCGTCCGTACGCCGCGACCGGCCTGACCCAGACCGCGGACGGCGCCGAGGTCACCCTGGACAGCGGCGACGTGATCAAGGCCCGGTACGTCGTGGCCGCCGACGGGATGAACAGCACGATCCGCGAGCTCGCCGGACTGCGGATGCCAGGCAACACCCTGCAGCTGTCCTGCAGTCTGGTCGACGTCCGCGTCGACGGCGGACTGCCGGTCGACGAGGTCGCGCTGTACTTCGCCGCCGCCGGGCTGCTCGTGGTCGCGCCACTGCCGGACGGCACCTTCCGGCTGGTCGCCGAGGTGCACGACGCTCCCGAGCACCCGGACCTCGCCTACGCGCAGCAGTTGCTGGCCACCCGTGGTCCGCGCCGCACCTCGCCGAAGGTGACCGAGGTCGTCTGGGGATCGCGGTTCCGGATCCACGAGCGGGTGGCCGACGAGTACCGGGCCGGTCGGGTGCTGCTGGCCGGCGACGCGGCCCACACCCACAGCCCGGCCGGTGGCCAGGGCATGAACCTCGGGCTGCGGGACGCGATGACCCTGGCCGATGCGCTGTCGGTGGCGCTGACCACCGGCAACGAGTCGGACCTCGACGCGTACGCCGCGAACAGTCGCGCGGAGGCGGTCCGGGTGATCGCACTTGCGCACCGCCTGACCCGGCTGGCCAACCTCCCCCGGCCGCTCCGCCCGGTCCGCAACGCCGTCCTCGGCCTGGCGGGCAAGCTGCAGAAGACCCAGACCGGGTTCGCCAAGCAGTTGGCGGGGTTCCCAGAGCGCTGACGGACCTCTACCCTCCAGTTACTGCAGGCAACAACTCGACTACTGGAGGTCATCGTGTTCCGCCCCACTCGATGGACCCGCTTCATTCCGCTCGCGCTGGCGGCAGTGCTCGCCGCCGGCGCCGCGAGCCAAGTGCAGGCCGCGCCGCCGCCGGACCGGAAGGCCGCCGCCGAGCAGGCCGGTGAGCTGATCCAGTTGCTCCGGGTGAAGACCCCGGCGGAGGCCGACCGCAAGCGCCTGGCCGCCCTCGATCTCGACCTGGCCGAGTCGGCCGGTCCCGGATACACCGACGTCGTTGCCTATGGCAATAGCGATCGCCGGCTGCTCCAGCTCGCCGGCTTCACCTGGTCGACCCTCGAGGACGACCTGGTCGGAGCCGACCGGGATCGGGAGAAGGCCGACGCCGCCTATGCCCAGGCCGTCCGCAACAAGACCGTCGCAGTCGCGTTGCCGAGTGGGCGTACGGCGTACCGGCAGCTGGCCGACTACGACAACGACCTGGGCAGTCTCTCGCAGCAGTATCCGACCAAGGCGAAGCTGTTCACGCTGAAGGAGAAGTCGCTGGAGGGCCGGACGATCCGCGGCCTGGAGATCACCCACAACGTCGGCACCAGCGACGGCAAGCCGGTGTTCCTGATGGTCGGCCTGCACCACGCGCGCGAGTGGCCGTCGGGTGAGCTGACCATCGAGTTCGCCTACGACCTGCTGAAGAACGACGGCACCGACACTCGGATCACCAACATCCTCGAGAAGTCGCGGGTGATCGTCGTACCGGTGGTGAACCCGGACGGCTTCAGCCTGAGCCGCTCGCTCGGGTACGAGCTGAAGCGGAAGAACTGCCGGGTCACGAACGGGCAGATCCCGACCGCTGGTCAGTGCGCGCAGTCGTCGTACCGGTCCCGTGGTGTCGACCTGAACCGCAACTACTCCGGCTTCTGGGGTGGTCCCGGTGCGTCGAGCAGCCTGACCTCGGAGACGTACCGCGGTGCGAGCGCGTTCAGTGAGCCCGAGTCACGCAACATCCAGGCGCTGGTGTCGCAGTATCAAGTGACCACACTGATCACGAACCACACGTACTCGAACCTCGTCCTCCGCGAGCCTGGGTACGCCGGTGCGCCGATCACGCCGGACGAGTCCATCCATAAGGCGCTCGGTGATCAGATGGCTGCACAGAACGGGTACACCAGCCAGTTCAGCTACCAGCTCTACGACACCACCGGCGTCACCGAGGACTGGTCGTACTACGCGACCGGCGGACTCGGCTTCACCTTCGAGCACGGCACGAACAGCTTCCACCCGGCCTTCTCGACGGTTGTGAACATGTACCCCGGCAACCGAGCGGCGTACTTGCTCGCGGCCGAGTCGACGATCAATCCGGCCCGGCACTCGATCATCACCGGTGCGGCTCCGGCCGGCGCCGTACTGCGGTTGAAGAAGTCCTTCACCACCAAGACGTGGAACGGGACGCAGTTGCCCGACACGCTCGACACCACGATGACTGTCCCGGCCGGCGGGACCTATACGTGGCACACCAACCCGTCCACCCGCCCGGCTGTCGTCCAGCAGGGCGGCACCGAGTCGTGGACGCTGACCTGTGAGCGACCCGCCGGTCAGGTGCAGGAAACCCGGCCGATCACCGTCGCCCGCGGTGCGACCGCGACCGCCAACCTGACCTGCTAACCGGCGGTCGACTCCCGGATCTGCAGCGTGTAGGGGACGGCGAGGTCGCGATGCGCGGCCTCGCCGGTCCCGGAGATCCGCTCCAGCAGCAGGCCGACCGCGTTGTCGGCCAGCCACTCCTTGTCCGGCGAGATCGTCGTCAGCGACGGCGAGTGGTAGCGGCCGTCCTCGATGTCGTCGAAGCCCACCACCGCGACGTCGTCCGGTACTTTGAGGCCGGCGTCGGCCAGGGTCCGCAGCGCGCCCAGCGCCAGCAGATCGTTGAAGCAGAACACCGCGTCCGGCGGCTCCGGCAACGCGAGCAGCTCGCGCATCGACGCCGCACCGTCGGGGCGGTGGTAGCCGGTCCCGGCCAGCTCGAGTGCGGGGTCGTGCGGCAGTCCGGCCGCCTTGAGTGCCTTGCGGTACCCCTTCCGCCGGACCGCGCCGGTGCTCGTTCCGCCGACGCCGATGGCCGCGATCCGGCGCCGTCCGATCGAGATCAGGTGCGTGGTGGCGTCGTACGACGCCTTGACCGAGTCGACCGCGACCCGGTCGAACTGATGCCCGGCCGGACGCTCGCCGAGCAGAACCAGCGGCTTCCCCGTGTCGGCGGCGGTCAGCTTGGCCGGCACGGTGGTGATCGGAGAGAAGATGATGCCGTCGATCAACTGCCCGCGCATTCCGTCCAGGACCAGCTTCTCGGCGGCCGCCTCGCCCTCGGTCTGATCGATCAGCACGGTGATGCCGCGGCGCTTCGCGGCCCGGCTGATCGCGGCGCCGAGCTCCGCGAAGTACGGCGAGGCCATCTCCGGGATGGCCAGCGCGATGAAGTCGGACCGGCCCTTGCGCAGCGACCGGGCGCTCACGTTGGGCCGGTAATCCAGCGCGGCGATCGCGGCCTCGACCTTTTCCCGGGTCCGCGCGGTGATGTGCGGGTAGTCGTTGATGACGTTGGAGACGGTCTTCACCGACACCCCGGCCCGCGCCGCCACATCGCTCAGCCTGGTCGTCATCCAGAACCTCCTGTCACCGGCTTGAGCCTGAGTGTGCCACGACCATGCGGGCTCAGCCCTTTACAGGTCTTGTCAATCGTTGTAGACATCCACGTTAAACGTTGTAAAGGGTTCTTGGGGAGGCTCTGTGGCTCGGTTGGTGGTGGATCCGGCGTTCGTGGTCGGTGCGCTCGATCGGCGGTTGTTCGGCTCGTTCGTCGAGCACATGGGCCGCTGCGTCTACACCGGCATCTACGAGCCCGGGCACCCGACCGCCGATCCGGACGGCTTCCGCCAGGACGTGCTCGAGTTGGTCCGCGAGCTCGGTGTCACCGCGATCCGCTACCCCGGCGGCAACTTCGTCTCCAACTACGACTGGGAGGACGGCGTCGGGCCGAAGGACCAGCGGCCGCGGCGGCTCGACCTGGCCTGGCGGGCGATCGAGGCGAACCAGTTCGGCACCGACGAGTTCGTCGCCTGGTCCCGCAAGGCCGAGGTCGAGCCGATCTGGGCGGTCAACCTCGGCACCCGCGGCATCAAGGAGGCCGTCGAGCTGCTCGAGTACTGCAACCTTCCGAGCGGCACCGAGCTGCCCGACCGTCGGGTCGCCAATGGCAACACCGAGCCGCACGGCATCAAGGTGTGGTGCCTGGGCAACGAGATGGACGGCCCCTGGCAGATCGGTCACAAGACCGCCGAGGAGTACGCGCGGCTCGCCGAAGAGACCGCGAACGCGATGCGCCGGGTCGAGCCCGAGCTCGAACTCGTCGCCTGCGGTTCGAGCAACGCGACCATGCCGACCTTCGGCGAATGGGAGCGCGTCGTGCTGGAACGCACGTACGAGCTCGTGGATCACATCAGCCTGCACGCGTACTACGAACCTCACGACGGTGACCAGGCGAGCTTCCTGGTCGCGTCCGAGGAGATGGACCGGATGATCACCGAGGTGGTCGCGACCGCCGACCACGTGAAGGCGCTGAAGCGTAGCGACAAGGAGATCACCTTGTCGTTCGACGAGTGGAACGTCTGGTACCAGCAACACTTCCCCGGCGAGCTCGGTCTCGGCATCCGTGAGGTCAGCCCGCTGATCGAGGACACCTACACCGTCGATGACGCCGTCGTGGTCGGCAGTCTGCTGATCACGCTGCTCCGGCATGCCGACCGCGTGAAGATCGCTTGCCTAGCGCAACTGGTCAACGTAATCTCCCCGATCCGCACCGAGCCCGGTGGTCGCGCCTGGCGGCAGACCATCTTCCACCCGTTCGCTCTCACCGCCCGGTACGCCGGTCCGACCGTCCTGCAGACCGCGATCACCGGCGGCCCGGAGATCGACACCGCCGCGTTCGGCCGGATCCCGGCGCTGTGGAGCACAGCGACGTACGACGAGAACACCGGAGCGACCACGATCTTCGTGGTGAACCGGAGCGAGACCGACAAGGTCGACCTGGAGATCCCGCTCGGCCTGCAACTGATTGAGCACCTCGCCCTGTACGACGACGACCGCGCCGCCGTGAACACCGCCGACGACCCGGACCGAGTGGTCCCGCGCGCGGTCGACAGCACCGAGGTCGTCAACGGCATCTGCACCGCCACGCTGCCGCCGGCGTCGTGGCACATGATCCGCCTGCAAGGTTGATTCGAGAGGGGACCCGCCCGTGCCTTCCCAGAAATTCCTCGCCGCAGCCCTCGCTGTGGTTGCCGTAGCGGCCGGTACGTCGGCCGCCACGGCAGCACCCGTTGTGACCACGACGAACGCCATCTCGTCGAGCTTCGCCGACACGTTCGCCGATCCATCGATCATCCAGGGCCGCGATGGCTACTGGTACGCGTACGCCACCTCGGATCCCTTGGTGGCGAACGGCCCCTTCGGCCTGATGCACATGGCCCGGACCAAGGACTTCAGCTCCTGGGAGTACCTCGGCACAGTCTTCAACGACCAGACCAAGCCGTCCTGGGCAGCGTCCGGGTCGTTCTTCTGGGCTCCGGACATCCGGTACTTCGGCGGCCGGTACGTCATGTACTTCACCGTCACCGACACCGCGGCCAACCCCGGTGGCGATCCTGCGATCGGTGTGGCCACCGCCCCGACCCCAGCGGGACCGTGGACCGCCACCGGCGGCCCGGTCGTCGCCCCGAAGCCGGACGGCAACGGCGGGTACTACGGCACCATCGACCCGGCCATGCTCACGGCCACCGACGGCAAGCGGTACCTGTACTACGGCGGCTTCTACGGCGGAATCTCGGTCACCGAACTGAGCGCGGACGGCCTGCAGTCGGTCGGTACGCCGACCCAGGTGACGATCGGCGACCGCTACGAGGGCTCGTACGTCGTCTACCGCGACGGCTGGTACTACCTGATGGGCTCGTCGATGAACTGCTGCGCCGGCCCGACCACCGGCTACTCGGTCTTCGCCGGCCGGTCGCGGTCGCCGCGTGGTCCGTTCGTGGATGCCGACGGCGCCGCACTGACCGACTCGCGGGTCGGCGGTACGACGGTCATCACGCAGAACGGCAACAAGTGGATCGGGCCCGGCCACCACGCGTTCATCACCGACGCGGCCGGCCAGGACCACATCGTCTACCACGCGATCGACCGCGGTACGCCATGGTTGACCGACCCGTTCGGGATCAACCGGCGGCCCATGCTGATCGACCGGATCGACTGGATCGACGGCTGGCCGCGGACCCGGGCCGGACTCGGCCCGTCCGAGGGACCGGTTCCCGCGCCCACGACTGGATCCGGGCTCGGCATCGACTCCACCGATCCGGCCGGCGGACTGCAATCCGCAACCCGTCAGCCCGGCGACGCGGTCGGCGGTCCGACCGCCGCGATCAATGGAGCTGCCCAGACCCGTCAGGCCGCGCCCGGTGGCTCGCTGCGGGTGGAGGCCGATGTCCGGCTCGGATCGTCGTTCACCACGGTCCTTGGCAACCAGGTCGCAGCAACAGTTGCGAACGGCAAGCTCACTCTTGCGGCCGGCCGCCGAACCACCTCGGTGGCGGTGCCGGCGGACTTCGACCGTACGCAGTGGAACAAGCTGTCCGTCCAGGTGTCGGGCTCGACGGTGACCGCGCGGCTCAACGACGCCGGTCTGGGTGATGTGTACGCCGAGGCGCAACTCGTCGTACCCGGTCTGAAGCTCGGGTCCGCGCCGGTGCGGTGGCTCGGGTCGGCGGAGGTCGACAACCTGACCGTGCGGCCGGTGGCGAAGCCGGTGACGCGGATGGCCGACGTACCGCAGACTGGGAAGCTGCTCGTGGGAGACGACTTCTCCTCGGCGCTGGGGGCGGACTGGTCGTGGGTGCGGCAGGACTCCAACGCAGTTGTTGCTGACGGCAAGCTGTCGTGGCCGTTGGAGAACGCGGACCTGACCGGCGGCGCGAACAACGCGGCCTTGCTGTTCCACACGACGCCTGCCGGCGACAGTTGGATCGCGGAGACCAAACTGCACCTCGACACCGGCGAGGGGGATGTCCGCAACTACCAGCAGGCCGGGATGGTCGCCTACCTGAACGACAGCGACTTCGCGCGGCTGGGCAACGTGTCGATCTGGAAGACCCGGCAGACCGAGTACGGGCGTGAGCTGGTGGCACGGCCGTCGGACGGCGCAACGTCGTACGGTGCGGCTGCTATCGGGCGATCGGCGCCGACTCTGTGGATGCGGCTCGCCTATCACCAGAACGCCACGGGTGAGCACGTCTACCGCGCGGGAACGTCGGTGGACGGGAGGAACTGGACGTGGGGTGCGTCGTGGGTGCTACCGGCCGCGGCGAGGATCGGGCTGTACGCGCACGGTGAGTTCACCGGGGCAAACCCGCCGCCGGTGGCGACGTTCGACTACCTGAAGTTCTACGAGAGCAAGTGACAATGGGCTTTAGCAATCCGGTCTACGGCAACAACTTCGCCGACCCGTTCGTTGTTGCCGTAGACAACATGTACTACGCGTTCGCCACCAACGGAGCGCTCGGCAACGTCCAGACGCTGAGGTCGCCGGACCTCGTCTCGTGGGACGAGGTCGGCGACGCACTCCCGGTGCTGCCGTCCTGGACCTCTCCGGGTCGGGTGTGGGCGCCCGAGGTCGCCGTCCATGCCGCCGACCGGTATGTCATGTACTACACGAGTCGCGACGACGCGTCCGACCGGCAGGCCGTCGGCGTCGCGGTCGCGTCCGGGCCGGAAGGTCCATATGTCGATAAATCGGCACAGCCCCTGATCTCCCAGGTGGACGAAGGCGGCTCGATCGACGCGTCGCCGTTCCAGGACTCGACCGGCCGCCGCTGGCTGTACTGGAAGAACGACGGGAACGCGATCGGTGTCGACACCTGGATCTACGTGTCGGAGTTGTCGGCCGACGGTCTCACGCTGACCGGCCCGGTGCATCGCCTGATCAAGCAGGACCTCGAGTGGGAGGGCAACCTGGTCGAGGCGCCGTACATGGTCGAACGCAACGGCAAGTTCCATCTCTTCTACTCAGGCAACGCCTTCGACAAAGCGACGTACGCCGTCGGCCACGCCCTCTGCGAATCCCCCACCGGCCCCTGCACCAAATCCGGCGCCCCCATCCTCTACACCTCCCCCGACGCCGCCGGCCCCGGCCACAACATGGTCCTCCACGCAGCCGACCACGACTGGTTCATCTACCACGCCTGGAACCCCACCCAAGTAGGCACCGACCCTCACGGCCGCACGATGTGGCTCTCCGAACTCACCTGGTCAGGCGACGTCCCCGTCGTCCAACCACCCCTCCGCAACAATCCGACCCAGCCCTGACGCCCTTCGGCATAACCTTTCCTGCCCTCACTCCTATCGTGCTTTATGGGGAGAGAGGGGGAGGACACATGTCCCGACCAAGCAGCATCCGGGTCGGCCTGGTGGCCGGCACGGCGATTCTTCTCACGACGGCCTTGGTGCCGCCTGCAGGTGCTCGAGTGGCGACTGCGGAGGGAACGGCCGCCGCCTGCACGATGGATGTCGGATCTGTGACCGCGGCCGGGGATCACACGTACCGCCGCATCACGGCCGGCGCACCACCGACGATCGCCACGGTCGCCAACCGCGTCGGCACGGGGATCTACCCGCCGGGCCAGGTGGGACTCAGCACGTCGTTCGACAATGAGACCTACGAGTCGGGTGAAACGCGTGTCGCAGGATGGGTAATTCAGGGTGGGGCCTTGTACCGCAGCGTCTACTTGCTGGATTCCGCCGGACACCTGTCGGGTTCGCCAGAGCTGCGTCGGGTCGGTGGCGGCTGGACAAACTTCAAGCTGGTCGAGGAAGCCGAGTGGGCACTGGTCCAAGGCGGGGGACTACTCCGGATCTCGGAATACGGGCTCACGAACGACGGGCTGCTTGTCCGGTGGCGGAACATCGGCGAGGTGTGGCGACGGAACGGCGCCGGAGCCGGGTTCGAAGCCGTCAAGACGATGGCGTTGATCAGCAAGACCGAGAAGTACGACACGTTCCTGGCGAACACCCGCGGCGGAGCGCTGTACACGATCCGCATCAGCACCGCGGTGCCGCCGACCTTCGAGGTGAAGAAGGTGCGCACCTCGACCTGGCAGGCCTTCGAGACGCTGCTGGCAGTGAAGTGCGGCCTGTCCGGCACGATGCTGCTCGGCATCGACAAGGACACGAGCAGTGGCTACGTGTACGCCGTCGGCCACGCGAACGGCCTGTCAACGGTGATCAGGGGCCTCGGCAAGGTCCAAGGCACCTTCCCCGACCCGGTCGACTTCCGCTGGGGTTTGGAGTTCGATCCGCTCAACGGGGAGTGACACAACCTTTCCCGCTCACTTCGCATCAAGGTCTACGAGAGGCACGGGTGACTGTGGCGACCGTGGAGGGATCGGCCGCCGCTTGCAGCCTGACCGTCGGATCGGTGACGAGACATTCGAGGAGCGCGCTTCGAGAAGCTGATCGCGAACCAGTGCGGTCAGTTCGGCACCATCCTGCTCGGCATCGACAAGGACACCGGCACCGGCTATCAGTACGCCGTCGGCCATACCAACGGCACCGCCACGGTGATCAACAGCCTCGGCCTGTCCGGCAACAACTTCACCGCCCCGGTCCACTTCCGCTGGGGCGCCCGAGCCTCCATCGACCCCCTCAACGGCGACTGACGTCGAGGACTTCGGTCAGGATGTCGAGGGCTTTGTGCAGGTCGGCGGTTGACGGGGTCGCGTAGCCGATGACGAGGCCAGGTGGGCCGGGAGTGGTACGGCGGTACTCGGACAAGGGGGCCACGACGACGCCGGCCGCCCGGGCCGCCGCCGCGACTTGAAGATCGTCGATTTGGTCGGGGAGCAGGAGTGTGATGTGCAGGCCGGCGTCCTGGCCGATGATCTGGCCGTACGGCGATAGCACGGTGCACGTGTGGGTGCGGCGGTCGGCGTACAGCCGCCGGCCCTTGCGCACGGCCTGATCGAGGTAGCCGTCGCGGAGCATCGCGAGCAGCGCGGCCTGCATCGGCCAGCCGGGCCAGTCGCCGGACATCGCGCGGAAGGTGGCCAGGCGGTCGACCATCTGCTCGGACGCGACCAGCCAGCCGAGGCGCAGCGCGGGGCTGAGCGTCTTCGAGAGTGTGCCGAGGTGGACGACCAGGTCCGGGTCGAGCTGGGCCAGCGCGGGCAGCGGCGCGACGTCGTACCGGAACTCGCTGTCGTAGTCGTCCTCGATCAGCATCGCCCCGGTCCGCCGCGCCCATCGGACCAGTTCGTTGCGTCGGGCAACGGATAGCCGGCCGCCGAGCGGGTACTGGTGCGACGGCGTGACGTAGACCGCCGGTACGTCGGTCAGCGCGGACACTCGCAGGCCGTCCTCGTCCACCGGGACGTCGACGATCTCGAGCTGATGGTCGCGGGCGGCGACCACCGCGTTCAGGTAGCCGGGGTCCTCGATCGCGATCCGGTCCCGCGGTCGCCGGGTGACCGTGAGCAGCAGCCGGAGGCCGTGCACGGTGCCGTTGGTGACGAGTACGTTCTCGGGTCCGCACGCAATCCCGCGAACCCGGCCGACGTGCTCGGCCAGTGCAGCCCGGAGTGCGGGCAGTCCGGCGGCTTCGTCGTACCCGCGGGGCGGCGACTGGGTCGACACCTCACGCCAGGCGCGGCGCCAACCGGGGTCGGGCGTCGGTGCGATGTACGGGATGCCAGGTCGCAGGGTGAGCAGGTTGGTGCCGGGATCCGGCCGATGAGTCGGGTGCCGCCGTACGGCGGGCTGCAGCGGTACGACGTCCGTCACGAACGTACCGGCGCCGGTCCGGCCCTCGATCCAGCCTTCGGCATGCAACTGGTCGTACGCCGCCTGCGTCACGGACCGGGAGACGGAGAGCTCCCGCGCGAGGTCGCGGGTGGATGTGAGCCGATGGCCGGCCTGGAGCCGCCCGTCCAGGACCGCGGCCCGGAACTGCTCGGCCAGCTGCAGGTGCAGCGGCACACCGGCGGCGCGATCGATCGTCAGTGGGAGTGAGCTCTCCACGAATGGACTACCTGATTCGTGCGGGAATGGACCGTGCCAGCATGCCACTCCCGACCCCAGCCTGATTACATGACAGTGCTTTTGGCCGGGCCTCCGGCGCCGGCAGGGTCATGGGGCTTTTACTCCCGGCCTTCCCTCGTCGCTCCGGTCGCTCCGGTCGCTTCGCTCCCTCCACTCCTCAGTCCAGGCCGGGAGGCCCCATGACCACACCGCTCCAGCCGACTGCCCGGACTTCTCTGCGTCGTTCGAAGGAGCGGGCCGCCTCCGATCGCCAGGTTCTCGCCGACGTTCTTCTCGACGGGATGTTCTGTCACCTGGGCGTGGTGGTCGACGGCGATCCGCTGGTGCTGCCGACGGCGTACGGGGTGGATCTGGATCGCGGACCCGACGGGACGTTGTACCTGCACGGCTCGGTCGCGGCGCGCAGCGTGGTCGCGGCGCCGGACCAGACGATCTGCGTCACCGTCACCCACGCGGACGGGCTCGTGCTGGCGCGGTCGGCGTTTCACCACTCGGTCAACTACCGCTCGGCGGTCATCTTCGGCGTACCGCGGCTGATCACCGATCCGGACGAGAAGCTCCACGGCCTCAACCGCATCGTCGACCACCTGGTCCCCGGCCGCTCCTCCGCCACCCGTCCGCCCAACCGCAAGGAACTGGCGAAGACGTCGGTACTCGCGCTCTCCCTCACCGAAGCGTCCGTCAAGACTCGCTCCGGACCCGCAAACGACGAGGAGCAGGACCTCGACCTGCCCTACTGGACAGGCGTGATCCCGCTCCACGTCGTCGCCGGCGAACCGGAGAACAACCCTGACTGCGACCTCTTGGTCCCCGCGCACATCCGCGCCCGAGCGAACCGACTAGGCGCACCGTCTTAGGCGACCGTCCCCTTGTTGTAGGTCTTCTGGGCCCAGAAGTATCCGACCAGCGCGATCGCCACGCACCAGGCGATGGAGAGCCAGCCGGTGCCAGGGTCCATCGGCGCCCCCAGCAGCAGGTGGCGCAGAGTGTCGATGATCGCCGTGAACGGCTGGTACTCGGCGAACCAGCGGATGCCGCTCGGCATCGACTCCAGCGGGATGAAGGTGTTGCTCAGGAAGGGCAGCAGCAAGCTGATCGGCAGGACGATGTTGCTCGCCCCCTCCGGGGTCTTGCTGGTCAGGCCCAGGGCGATCGCGAACCAGGTCAGGGCGACGGTCAGCGCGATCAGCAACGCGCCCGCCAGCAGCCAGTCGGTGAACGACGCGTTCGGGCGGAACCCGATCAGGACGGCGAAGCCGATCACCAGGGCCAGGCTGACGATCGTCACCAGCACATTGCCCAGCACGCGCCCGGTCAGCACGGCCGGCCGGAAGATCGCCATCGTCCGGAACCTGGCGACGATGCCCTCGGTCATGTCCATCGCGGCGCCGACCGCGGGAGACATCGTCCCGGAAGCGATCGACATCAGCAGGATGCCCGGGGTGAGGAAGTCGATGTAGTCGAAGCCCTTCCCACCGCCGAGACCGGCGGAGAAGGTGTCGCCGAAGATGAGGCCGAACAGCAGCATCATGATCACCGGCATCCCGACGGCGCCGAGCGACAGGGCGGGGTAGCGCTGCGCGTGCCGCAGGTTGCGGCGCAGCATCGTGGCGGTGTCTGCCATCGGGTAGGACACGGTGCTCATTTGCTCGTCACTTTCTCGTCGGCGTTCTCGTGGGTGGGCTGACCGGTGACGGCGAAGAACACGTCATCCAGGTCGGGGGTGTGGACAGTCAGTTCGTCGACCTCGAGGGAGGCGTCGTCGATCCGGGCCAGCAGAGCGCGCAGGCTGTGCACGCTGCCGTCGTTCGGCACCTGCAGGACCAGGGACTCGTGGTTCGGCACCGCGGTCGGCAGCACCTGACCGGCCAGCGAGAACTCCTCCGGCGAGGTGAACCGCAACCGGATGTGCCCGCCGGGTGCGAGCCGCTTCAGTTCCTCCGCGGTGCCCTGGGCAACCAGCCGGCCATGGTCGAGTACGGCGATCCGGTCGGCGAGCTGATCGGCTTCGTCGAGGTACTGCGTGGTGAGCAGGACCGTGACGCCACCGGCGACCAGTTCCCGGATCAGCTGCCACATGCTGTGCCGGCTGCGCGGGTCGAGACCGGTGGTGGGCTCGTCCAGGAAGATGATCCGCGGGTTGCCGACCAGCGTCATCGCCAGGTCGAGCCGCCGCTTCATGCCGCCGGAGTACGTCATCGCCATCTTCGGACCGGCCTCGACCAGGTCGAACCGCTCCAGCAGTTCGTCCGCCCGGCGGCGGCCCTCGCGGCGGCCGAGGTGGTACAGGTCGGCCATCATGATCAGGTTCTCCCGGCCGGTGAGCAGGCCGTCGACCGCGGAGAACTGGCCGGTGACGCCGATCGCGGCCCGGACGTCCTCGGGGTTCTGGTGCAGGTCGTACCCGGCCACCCGGATCTCGCCGGCGTCGGCGGTGATCAGGGTGGACAGGATCTGGACCGCGGTGGTCTTGCCGGCGCCGTTCGGGCCGAGCAGGGCAAAGATGGTGCCTTCGGCAACGTTCAGGTCGATGCCGTCGAGCACGAGTTTGTCGCCGTACGACTTGTGCAGTCCACGGACGTCGATCGCTGCTGACATGGGTCTTCCTCGAGTGAATTGTGGGCAGGGTGAACCTGACCCAGTGGCTGAAGGGTCTGTGGGAGGCGATTCAGGGCGTGCTGATCCAGCCGGCCGGCCCGCTGGCAGGCGCCGGATCAGAGTTGTTCAGTTGGCCGGACTAGATGTCGAGGTCTTCCACCACGGGATGGTTGCCGGCTTCCTCGACCAGTTCGTAGAGGTCCTCGGGGATCAACTCGCGGAGCTCCTCGATGGTGTCGACGACATCGAGGGTGGCCTCGCCCTGGGCCATGCTCCAGGACTGGTCGGAGCTCCAGTTGCCGATCCAGGAGCGCCAGCCGCTCAGGTACTGCTCGTCGTCGGCGCCCATGCTGTAGAGGTTGCTGCGGTCCGCGTGCAGCACGAACTTGCCGGTCCGGCTCCGGTAGACCTTGAAGGCCTCGTAGCCGTTCTTGCTGGACCGGCCGCCCTCGGCGAGCAGCACGCCGGAGAACCGCTGCTTGCGGCCGGCTCCCCGGCCCACCCGCACGGTGATCTCGTCGTACCCCTCGAGTCGGCCTTCCTCCAGTTCGACGTACTTGCGCAGTGCGATCGAGATCGCCGAGGACAAGTTCCCAGCGAGCTCCTGCGCCTTCTTGTACAGCGGCAGGTCGTCGTCCGACACGTAGATCGTCTTGTTAGGCATTCGCCCTCCTCCTACGTAGAACTATACGCAGAAGGCTACGCAGATGTCTACATATATCTCTACGTAGACGCGGAGCCGGCCGCGACGAGGTCGTCGCGGCCGGGCTCGGGTGATCGGTGGCTCAGCTGGGTGAGTAGAGCCAGGGCTGCTTGAGGTCGTAGAACTCCGGCGGACCGCCGGCGAGAGCGTTCATCTCGTCCATGTCCGCCTGCAGTTCCGGCGGGACCTCCTTCTGCTCTCCTTCGCGGGCCTCGGCCTCGGTGGTGAAGTACATCGCCATCGTGTAGTCGCCTTCGTCGTACATGGCGACCTCGCTGCCGAGGATCTCGGGCCGGAATGCGGCCCATTCGTCCCGGTGCTGCCCCATCACTTCACGCGCGCGCTCCGGGTTGCTGCCGGCGCCCTGCATGACCTGCACGAAGCCGGCCGAGTCCGGGTTCCCCTGCAGATCCAGGACCACGTCCTCGGTGTCGTGGAAGGTGGCACCACTGCTGAGCAACGACGAGAACTCGTGCCACCACTTGTCCTGCGCCGGCGAGTCGCTGTTGCGCCGGGCGGCGTCGGCGGAGTCGAAGCGAGCCAGCGCGATGAACCGTCCGTCCGCGGTGACACCAGCCGTGGTCCCCAGCCAGCCGGACGCCTCGGGCGCCAGTTCTTCCATCCACCGATCCATCGCGGCGTGTGCCTGCTCGGTGTCGGTGACCTGCCCCTGAATGACCTGAACGAACATGGTGAGACCCTCCCCGTCTCCTCGGGCCGTAGGTCGGCGTTCTCGACGTTACGCCCGGCTCTCCGCCTCGTCGACGGCCGTTATCGTGACGGTCCGCTGACGCTTCGCACGCTGGGTGCGGGCGAGCATCAACAGGCTCGCAACGACACCGGTGACCCCGAGAGTGATCAGTCGGGCGTCGGTTTTCCACAGGCCGAAGACGAACCAGCAGGACAGCTCGCCGAAGACCAGCGCCCAGGTCCCCTGCGAGATCCCGGTCGGCCGGGACGTCCGGTACGCCGTCCAGAGCGAGGGCGTGACCTGGATGATCGAAGCCGCGGCGAGCAGGGTTCCCAAACCGATCCGGCCACCCACGACGGTGGCGATCACGAGCAGACCGGCCCAGCCACAGATCCAGCCGATCGCCCGCCGGTTCACCGCACCACGCCGTACCAGCATCACCGAGACGGTGCCGGCCAGCATGGTGGCGGCTGTGGACGGAAGGCTCGCGGTCCAGTAGCCCGAAGCCATGAAGTAGCCGAACCAGGCCGCGTTGTCGATGCTCGTCAGCGTCGCCCACGACCAGGAGATCCCGGCCGTGTCGCCGGTCCGGCGGAGCTTGAGGATCTGCGGGAGGTACTGCGGAATCCCGAAAACGGCGGCGGCGATGGGCAGAAGGTCGAGCATGGCGCAAGATTACGGCCGAATCGGCGACGATATCGTGCGAATTCATGCTCGCCAGAAGGCAGCAAGGGTAGGATCTTTGCCGTGGATGCGATCGATCGCAACATCCTTGCGGTACTGCAGGCAGAGGGCCGGCTGACGGTGACCGAGTTGGCCCAGCGGATCGGGCTGAGTGCGGCGCCTTGTCATAGGCGGTTGCGGGAGTTGGAGCGGTCCGGGGTGATCTGTGGATATCGCGCGGTCATCGATGGGGCCGCGGTCGGTCACGGGTTCGAGGTGCTGCTCGCGGTGACGATGGACCGGGAGGAGTCGGTGGTCGCGTTCGAGGCCGGGCTGGCGGAGATCCCGGAGGTAGTGCACGCCGAGCGGCTGTTCGGGGAGCCGGACTACTTCGTCCGGGTGGCGACCGCGGACATCGCCGCCTTCCAGCGACTGCGCGACGAACGGCTGGCGAGATTGCCCGGAGTGCAGCGGCTCACCTCGACGATCGTGATGAAGAAGGTCGTGGACAACCGCCCGCTGCCAACGTGAACGGTGTGGAAACTGACCTGCTCAAACCCGATTTATCCACAGATTTGGCCGAGTTTCGGCCGGATTCGGTGGAGAAGTCGGGGATGAGCTGGGGATAACTTCCCGAAATCGGTGTGCACAGCTGGGGACACAGATGTGGATAAGCTCAGACCCACTGGGTCGAGACCACGAAGCCGACGGCGATCAGGCCCATGCCGATCAGCAGGTTCCAGTTGCCCAGGTCGTCCATCACCGGGATGTCCTGACCGGCCACGTAGAAGACGACCAGCCAGGCGAGTCCGAGCAGCCAGCACGCCAGCATCAGCGGCGCCACCCAGACGCGGCTGGAGGTACGCGGCTTCTTCGGCGTCTTCTGCGCCTTGACCTTCTCGGTCTTCTTCTTGTTGCGACTGCTCGACTCGGGCACGACTGAACTCCTTGTAAGGACGCATAAGCTAACCGCCGTGGACCTGTGCGGGTCCGGTCCGGGGTAGGGCCTGCCTCATGGTCCCACGCCTACTGCGCGGCACTCGGCACGGCACCGCGCCAGCACGCCGATGCACCGCACCGAGCACCTGCTCGCTACGGCGTGGGACCATGAGGCAGGCCCTAGCGTAGTGCAGAGAGCAGCATGGAGATCACGGGTGCGTAGGTTCAAGCGGATTTCGTTGTGGCGTGCGGTCGCGCCGCTGGCGCTGCTGTGCGCCGGTCTGCTGTTCGCGACCAGCGCCACCAACGCCCGTGGCACCGACCTGCGGCCCAGTCGCAACACTACGCTCGCCGGGCTCGTCGAGGAACAGAGCCGGCGCAGCGCGACCCTGGTTCGCCAGCACGCGGCGCTGACCCATGACATCGAGGCCCTGCAGGCACAGCAAGGATCGATCGATCCGAAGCTGGCCAAGCAGCTCGACGACCTGTCCGAGCAGGTCGGGACCAGGCCCGTCACCGGGCCCGGCCTCACCGTCACGCTGCGAGACGCGCCGCCCGAGGTGGTCAAGGACAACCCCGACGTGGACGAGAACTGGCTCGTCATCCACCAGCAGGACATCCAGGCCGTGGTGAACGCACTCTGGGCCGGCGGCGCCGAGGCGATGTCGATCCAGAACCAGCGGGTCATCTCCACCACCGGGGTCAAATGTGTTGGGAACTCGGTCGTCCTGCACGGTGTGCCCTACCTGCCGCCGTACGCGATCACCGCGATCGGCGACCGGCGGAAGCTGCAGAAGGCGCTGGACGACTCGCAGTACATCGAGAACCTGCAGGACTACGTGGTGAAGTTCCAGCTCGGGTACGACGTGAAGAGCCAGTCCTCGATCCAGATGCCGGCCTACGAAGGCACTCTGGACCTCCAGAGCGCCACAGTCCCCGGTTTCGAGCACACCCCTTCGGTCAGCCCCACAGCCAGCGGACGGTAGCTGTCACAATGGTTCGCATGCCGCGGATCCTTGTCGTCGACAACTACGACTCCTTCGTCTACAACCTGGTGCAGTACCTGCAGCAGTTGCAGGCCGATACGACCGTCCTGCGCAACGACGAGGTCACCCCTGACCAGGTCGGCGAGTACGACGGAGTCCTGCTGTCGCCCGGTCCCGGTACGCCGGAAGAGGCCGGCGCGTGCGTGGACATCGTCAAGGAGAAGGGCAGCGAGGTCCCGATCTTCGGCGTCTGCCTCGGCCTGCAGGCGATCGGTGTCGCGTACGGCGGTGTCGTCGGGCGCGCGGACGAGTTGCTGCACGGGAAGACCAGCCAGGTGTTCCACGAAGGCGCGGGCGTGCTCGCCGGACTCCCGTCGCCGTTCACCGCGACCCGGTACCACTCGCTGGCGATCGCCCAGGACACCGTGCCCGACGAGCTGCAGGTGACGGCCCGGACCGAGGCCGGCGTGATCATGGCGGCCCGGCACCGCGACCTCCCGGTCGAGGGAGTGCAGTTCCATCCAGAGTCCGTGCTGACCGAGGGCGGCCACCGGATGCTGGCCAACTGGCTGGCAATCTGCGGTGACCCCGACGCTGTCGCCCGCTCGGCGGGCCTGGCCCCGATCGTCAGCTCAGCCGGCTGACCCACAGCACGAGAAAGCCCCCCGCGGATTCTCCGCGGGGGGCTTCTTCGTGTCAGCCGCCGATCGTGATCGGTGGCGTGTTCGGATCCTGGGGAGTGTCCGTCGGCGTCGGCGTGTTCGACGGTGTGTTCTCCGGCAACTGGTTGATCGTCAGGGTGATCGTGCTCCCCTTCGGGGCCTTGGTGCCGGCCTTCACGCTCTGCTTGAGCACGGTGCCGTCGACCGCGTTCGGGTCCTGCCCGGTCGCATAGCCGACCTGGAAGCCGAGCTTCTTCAACTGGTCGGCCGCGTCGTCAGCCGGGACGGTGACGACATCCGGGACGTCGACCAGCTCCTTGCCGCTCGACACCGTCAGCGTGAACACCTGACCGCTCGGGTACTGCCCGCTCGGGTCCGGGCTGACCGCGAGCACGGTCCCCTCCTTCTCCGCGCTGTCCTGTTTGACCGTCTCTTCCTTGACCTTGAAGTTTCCGGCCGTGCCTTCCAGAGCCTTGCGGGCAGCCGACTCGGACTTGCCGATCACGTCCGGCACCGGGAACGCGCTCCGGCCGGACGAGAACACCACGGTGACGGTCGAGCCCTGCTCGGCCTCGGTCCCCGCTTCCGGCGTCTGCCGAATGGCGGAGCCGCGGCCGACCGTGTCGCTGGTCTCCGCCGGTCCCACTGCGAGCTTCAGGCCCTTGTCGCTGAGCAACTGGGTCGCGTCGGCCACGGACTTCCCGCTCACATCCGGTACGGCGACCTTGGCCGACGGCGTGTTGGTCGCCGTACCACTGCCCTTGTTGTCGTTGCCGAGGTTGGTGAACAGCGCGTAGGCGCCGACCGCGACCGCGACGATGGCCAGGCCGAGCAGGAAGTACGCGAGGCCCCGGTTGCGCCGGGACCGGCTGTCCAGCTCCAGGTCGTCGTCGCCCGGAGGGAGCAGGTCGTCGTCGCCGGCCTGCCGGTACGCCTGGGTCGCGGCGGTCGCCGCCACAGCGGTCGGGGCCATCGCCCGGGTTTCCGACATCGCCCCCACCGGCGCCATCGGCGCGGTGACCTGCTGACCGGCCAGCACTCGGTGGATATCCTGCCGCATTTCCGACGCGCTCTGGTACCGCTCCTCGCGGCTCTTCGCCAGCGCCTTCAGGACGACGGCGTCGACCTCCGGCGGGATGTCCGGGTCGAACGAGGACGGCGGTAGCGGCTGCTCGCGGACGTGCTGGTAGGCCACCGACACCGGGGATTCGCCGACGAACGGCGGGCGGCCGGTGAGCAGTTCGTAGAGCAGGCAGCCGGTCGAGTACAGGTCGGAGCGGGCGTCCACGGTCTCGCCTCGGGCCTGCTCCGGTGACAGGTACTGCGCCGTACCGATGACGGCCGCGGTCTGGGTCATCGTGGACGACGTGTCGGCGACCGCGCGAGCGATCCCGAAGTCCATCACCTTGACCTGGCCCTGCGGGGTCAGCATCACGTTTCCGGGCTTGATGTCGCGGTGCACGATGCCGGCCCGGTGGCTGTAGTCGAGCGCCTCGAGCACGCCGGAGGTGATCTCCAGCGCCCGCTCCGGCATGATCTTGCGACCCTCGCGGATCAGGTCGCGCAGCGTCTTGCCGGTGACCAGTTCCATCACGATGTACGGGATGGTGACGCCGGAGCCGTTCGGGTCCGGCTCCTCGCCGGTGTCGTAGACCGACACGATGGTGGGGTGGTTCAGGGAGGCGGCCGACTGGGCTTCCCGGCGGAATCTGGCCTGGAAGGTGGCGTCACTGGCCAGGTCGACCCGCAGACGTTTGATCGCGACGGCCCGGCCGAGCCGGTTGTCCACGCCCCGTCGGACGTCGGCCATGCCGCCGCGGCCGAGCGGTTCGCCTTCTTCGTATCGGCCGCCGACGAGACGTGCCTGCGATGTCATGACCTCAGCCTTCCAACCTGTCCGGAAACACACTCAATTTGCCCACGGTAACGGCAGCCACACGTGGAACCCCGTTGGAAAGACGCGCTGTCACGGCATCATTCCGTATCGTCGTCATTGGCCTAGCACCGCCTCCATCACCTTCTTGGCGATCGGTGCCGCCAAGGTGCCGCCGGCGATGTCGTTGCGCGGGATGTTCGCGTCCTCGATCAGCACGGCCACCGCGACCTTGGGGTCGTCGGCCGGCGCGAAAGCGGTGAACCAGGCGAACGGCGGGCGCTCCTTCGTCGTCTGCGCCGTACCGGTCTTGCCGGCCACCTGGACACCGTCGATCCGGCCCGGCTTGCCGGTGCCGTTGTTCACGACGTCGACCATCATCGCGGTCAGCTGGCTCGCGACCTCCGGAGTGATCGCCTGGTGCAGCGACTCCGGCTTCGTCTCCGACACTGTCTTCAAATCCGCGGTCTTCACGTTCTGGACCAGATAGGGCTTCATCACCTCGCCCTTGTTCGCGATGCCGGCGGCAACCATCGCCATCTGCAGCGGCGTGGCCCGGACGTCGAACTGGCCGATCGCGGACTGCGCGGTCTGCGGCGCGTTCGGGTCGCCGGGGAACTGGCTCGCGGCCACACCGGACAGCTCGCTCAACGGGCGCTCGCCGAAGCCGAACTTGGCGGCCTGGTCGCGCAGCGCGTCCGGACCGAGGTCCATGCCGACCGAGCCGAACGCGGTGTTGCAGGAGTACCGCAGCGCGATCGTCAGGGTCGCGTTGTTGCTGCCGCCGCAGTTCTTGCCGTCCTCGTTGACCAGCGGAGTGGTGGTCTGCGGCAGCGGCAACTCGGCCGGCGAGTTCACCTTGGACTCCGGCGTGTACTTGCCGCTGGACAGCGCGGCCGCCGCGGTGACCAGCTTGAAGGTCGAACCCGGCGGATACGTCTCCTGGGTCGCCCGGTTGGTCAGCGGCTTGTCCTTGTCGGCGTTCAGTGTCTTCCAGGCGTTGCCGACCGCGTCCAGGTCGTGTGAGGCCAGCTTGTTCGGGTCGTACGACGGCCGGCTCGCCATCGCGAGAATCCGCCCGGTCTTGGGCTCGATCGCCACCACCGCGCCGGTCTTGCCGGCCAGGCCGTCGTACGCCGCCGCCTGAGCCGCCGCGTTCAGGGTCAGCGTGACGCTGCCACCCTGCTGCGGCCGGTTGCTGATCACGTCGATGATTCGGCGGAACGCCATCGACGGATCGGAGCCGTTCAGCTCGGAGTTCATCGTCAACTCGATGCCGCTGCGGCCGAACAGGTACGAGTAGAACCCGGTGACCGGGGCGTACGTCGGTCCGGACGGGTAGGTGCGCTGGTACTTGAACCGGTCGGTGGACGGCTTGCTCTGCGCGATCGGCGTACTCCCGATCAGGATCGGGCCCCGGTTGACCGAGAACTGCGAGTCGCGCACCCGGCGGTTGTCGTTGCGGCCGTTGAGCTCGTTCGCCCGGAAGGCCTGCAGGTACGTCGAATTCGCCATCAGCGCGAGCATCAGGATGATCGCGGCCACGGCCAGTCGTCGGATCGCTGAGTTCACTGCTTCTGCACCGCCATCGCGATCGTTTCGTCGGACACTGGAGCGGCCGGGGTCTGTGGCCGGCGAGCCTGGTCGCTGATCCGCAGCAGCAGCGCGATGATCGCCCAGTTCGCGACCAGCGACGTACCGCCGAGCGCCATGAACGGCGTGGCCAGACCGGTCAGCGGGATCAGCCCGGTGACACCGCCGACGATCACGAACACCTGCAGCGCGAACGACATCGCCAGACCGGTCGCGATCAGCTTGCCGAAGATGTCCCGGCAGCCGAGGGCGGTCCGTAGACCACGCTCGATGATGAGCGTGTAGATCAGGATGATCGCGATCAGCCCGGTCAGGCCCAGCTCCTCGGCGAACGAGGAGATGATCATGTCGCTGTTCGCGTAGAGGGTGATCTCCGGGCGGCCCTGGCCGAGCCCGCGGCCGAGAATGCCGCCCCAGGCCTGGCCCATCAAGCCGTTCGCGACCTGGCCGCCGTCGATCGAGAACGGGTCCAGCCAGTCCTGGATCCGTTTGTGGACGTGGCCGAAGGTCTGGTACGCGAAGTACGCGCCGCCGACGAACAGCAGGCCACCGATGATCAGCCAGCCGGCCCGTTCGGTGGCGACGTACAGAAGGAAGAGGAACAGGCCGAAGAACAGCAGCGACGAACCGAGGTCGCTCTCGAACACCAGCACACCCAGGCTGACGAACCAGGCGATCAGGATCGGACCGAGGTCGCGGGCCCGCGGCAGGTCGAGGCCGAGGAACCGGTGCCCGGCAAGCGTCAGCACGTCGCGCTTCACCACCAGGTAGCCGGCGAAGAAGACGACCAGGCACACCTTGGCGAATTCACCGGGCTGGAAGGACATCCCGGCCAGCCGGATCCAGATCCGGGCGCCGTTCAGGTTGACGCCGAGGCCGGGGATCAGCGGCAGCACGAGCAGCACCAGACCGGCCAGTCCGGCGGTGTAGGTGAGGGCCTGCAGGCGGCGGTGATCTCTGATCACGAGGATCACCACCAGGAACAGGATGATGCCGACCGCGGTCCAGGTGATCTGCTGCGGTGCGGCGGCCGCCTTCGGGGTCCGGCCGTTCGCCTCCGCGACCGCGGCCAGGCCGAGGTCGATCCGGTGGATCATCGCGACGCCGAGCCCGTTTAGCAGCACGGCACACGGCAGCAGGACGGGATCGGCGTACGGCGCTCTGTAGCGCAGGGCGAAGTGTGCGATCAGGGCGAGCAGGCCGATGCCGGCCGCGTAGTACCCGGTGCTGGCCGGCACCTTGTCCTGGACGGTGATGCCGATGTTCACGTACGCGCCGACGGAGACGCCTATCGCGATGATGAGCAGCAGCAACTCCACCCCGCGCCGGGTGCGCGGGATGATCTGGATGACCGAGGTCGAGGCGATGCTCATCGGACCCCGTCACAGTCGTCCGGGTCGACCGGCGTACTAGGCGTGCTGGACGGTGCGGTGGACGGGCGCGTCGTCACCGGAGTGGTTGCCGGCGGCTTCGGTGGCGTGGACACGGGCGGCGTACTCGGCTTGGGAGTCGGGGTCGGCTTGGGCTTGGCGCACGCGTCGGCGGTCCGTTGCAGCTCACTGACGATCGCGTGCGCGCCGGCCAGGTCGTCGGCCTGGATGTTGCCTTCCACCTGCTGCCGGCTGTACGTCGGCAGCTTGTCCACCTGCAGGGACTGCCGCTCGTACACCTTCGACAGCGTCAGGCCAGGCAGGTCGGCTTCCACTCCCTTGAAGATCGCCACGTAGTCGCCGTCGGTGCCGACGTAGTACTGCTTCTGCGTCCAGCTGTACGCGAACCAGCCGCCGCCGACGATGAGGCCGAGAACCACCACCAGTACGGCGATCCGTCGCAACCAGGGGAACCGCTTCGGGGCGCGTGGCGCGTACCGGAGCTCCTCCGGGTCGAGCCCGGCTCCGTGACCACCGCCGTGACCGCCACCGGCGCCGCGGACGGCGACCGTCGGCTCACCGCGGCCGGTCCCACCCTGCGCCAGCTCAGCGGCGGCGCCGACGAGTTGTGCCGAGGTCCCACTCGTGGGTGGCGTCTCGACCACGTCCGCCACGACGCACGTGACGTTGTCGTTGGACCCGGCCTCGAGGGCGTGCGTGATCAGCTCCACCACGACGGAGTCCGGCGTACCGTCGGCCATCGAGGCGGCGATCGACTCGTCGCTCACGTAGTCGGGCAGACCGTCGCTGCACAGCATCAGCCGGTCGCCGGCCCGGACGTCGAGGATCTCCAGGTCCGGATCGGAGTCCGGCCGGCCGTCCAGCACCCGCAGGATCAGGTTGCGGTGCGGGTGGGTGAAGGCCTCCTCCTGGGAGATCCGGCCCTCGTCCACCAGCGACTGCACGAAGGTGTGGTCGTGGCTCAGCTGATACAGCAGCCCGTCCCGCATCCGGTACGCGCGGGAGTCGCCGAGATGTGCCAGCCCGAGCTGCTTGCCGTCGAACATCAGCGCGGTGACGGTCGAGCCCATCCCCTCGCGCTCGGGGTCCTCCTCGACCAGCTCGGACAGCCGCTCGTTCGCCCGGTGCACCGCACCGGCCAGCGCCTCGATCATGTCCTCGCCGCTGATCTCGCCCGTGTCCAGCCGCCGGATCACCTGGACCGCCGCCGAGCTGGCCACCTCACCGGCGGCCGCACCACCCATCCCGTCGGCGAGCAGCAGCAGGTGCGGACCGGCGTACGCCGAGTCCTCGTTGTTGCGGCGCACCCGTCCGACGTCGGACAGTGCGGCGTAGTCGAGCGAGAGGGTCATCGAGGCAGGCCTACTTAGCGATGTTCAGCGTCGTCCGGCCGATCCGGATCGAGCCGCCGATCTCGGCCGGCACCGGGCGGGTCACCCGCTGGCCGTCCAGATACGTGCCGTTGGTGGAGCCGAGGTCCTCGACCCACCACTGGCCCTCGGACTGGAACAGCCGCGAGTGCCGGGTGGAAGAGTAGTCGTCATCCAGCCGGATCTGACAGTCCGAGCCGCGGCCGATGATCACCGGTTCGTCGACCAGGGTCGCGCCGACACCGGCCTGCGGGCCGTCCGCGATCGTCACCGATCCGGGCAGGCCCTTGCGCTTCTTCACCGGTTTGGTGGGCTTCGGCGTACGCGAGACCTGCGGCGCGACGGCGACCGCCGCGCGGCTGTCCACCTTCGCACCGAACAGGTCGGACCTGATCACGGAGAGCACCGCGAGGACGAACATCCACAACAGGGCCAGGAACCCCAGTTTGATCAGGGTCAGGGTCAGTTCCGACATGACGGGCCGGTCACCACCCGCTGCTCGGCGGCTGGGCCATCGGCTCGTCCGCGAGACGCAGCGTCATCGTCGTGTTCCCGATCCGGACGGTCGAGCCGTCGACCAGCTCGGCCTCGGTGGTCCGCCGTCCGTTCACCAGCGTCCCGTTGGTGGAACCCAGGTCGACCAGCACGACCCGGACACCGCCCGGGCCCTCCGGCATCAGCCGGATCTCGGCGTGCCGCCGGGACACGCCCGGGTCGTTGATCTGGATGTCCGCGTCGGTGCCGCGGCCGAGCACCACGCCGGGCGGATTGACCGGGCGGCGCCGGCCGTTCACCTCGAGCATCACCTGCGGGTGACCCCGGCGCGGTGGCTGCTGCGGTGGCGGCGGCGTGCTGTGCATGACCGTCTGGCCGTCGTTCGGCGGCACGTAGGGCTCCTGCTGGTAGGGCTGTTGCTCGTAGGCGGGGGGCCGTCGTTGCGGCGTACCGACCGTGGCACTGACCACCCGGAACCTACCGGTCGGCAGGTCGTCCTGCTGGGTCAGCTCGATCTCGATCGGTCCGGAGAACGTGTACCGCTGGATGTCGGCGTGGTCGCGCAGCTCGTTGGCGAGCTCCGAGTTCAGCGTCTTGCCGTAGGCGTTCAGCCGCTCGAAGTCACCCGGTCCGAGCTCGATGGTGAAGTGATTCGGCACCAGCCGCCGGTCCCGGGACAGGATCCGCGCGGTGTTGTCGATCTCACGCTTGAGCGCCGCCGCCAGCTCGATCGGCTCGACGTCGCCCTTGAACGCACGCGCGAAGACACCGCTCACAATGCCTTCCAGGCGTCGCTCGAAGCGCTGCAGCGGTCGCACGCCTCCTCCTCCACGGTCGGTACTCCATAGTTGGTCCACCGGTCGAGGCGGACACACCGGGTACGACGATCGATCGTATCGGGAGGTTCGACCGAACCCGCAATGTGAAGCTCCGGGACATCCCGTGCTACTGTTCCTTCTCGGTTGCAGGTGACCAGGTGAGAGCCGGGTCAGAGCAGTCAGCGCGCGGGTGGCGGAATAGGCAGACGCGCACGGTTCAGGTCCGTGTGCCCGAAAGGGCGTGGGGGTTCAACTCCCCCCTCGCGCACAGCAAGTCCCGGTCGACGACCGGGACTTCTTGCATTTCCGGACCGCGCGCAGGGTTGTCGATCACGCGCCGTGCCGGTCCACGCTTCTGTCGGTGCCGGATGCGACCGTAGGGCGATGACGGGGATTCGGGTCGGCATTGCTCAGCCGACGATCAGCGCGGACGCGCGCGTGAACGGGGAAACCGTGCGCGCGTCGATGCGGAAGGCAGCGGCCAAGCGGGCCCGGTTGGTGCAGTTTCCCGAAGGGATGCTGAGCGGGTACGCGAAGGAGCAGATCGCGGACTGGTCGGAAGTCGACTGGGACGTGGTTCGTGCGGAGCTCGAGCAGATCATGGCGCTCGCGGCGGAGTTGCGGCTGTGGGTCGTGCTCGGGTCGGCGCATCCGCTCACGCCACCGCACCGGCCGCACAACAGCCTGTACGTGATCTCCGACACGGGCGAGCTGGTCGACCGGTACGACAAGCGATTCTGCTCACACACCGAGATCAACCACTTCTATTCACCCGGCTTCGACCCGGTGGTGTTCGACGTCGACGGGTACCGCTTCGGCTGCGTGGTCTGTGTCGAGATCAACTTCCCCCACCTGTTCAGCCAGTACGAACGTCTCGGCGTCGAGTGCCTCCTGCTCTCGGCGTATCCGGTGGACACGGTGTTCGAGCTGAAGGCCCGCGCGCACGCCGCGATCAACTGCTACTGGATCGCGATGTCCCTGCCCGCCCAGACCCTCGACCTGATGCCGTCCGGCCTGATCACCCCAGCCGGTACGTACGCCGCCCAGATCACCGGCCAGGCCGACCTCACCGTCATCACCCTCGACCGCGAAGACCCCAGCCTGACCGTTCCCCTCACCCACGCCCGTCCCTGGCGCGCCACCGCCCTGAAGGGCGACATCTACCGGACCCGGGCCGTCACCGACCCGCGCTCCAGCAACCGCACGATGCCCTGATCCGCGTCAGTCGTTGTCGGCTGACTGGAAGGCCTCGATCTCCACGTCGTACGCCGCGCGCAGCATCATCGACGCCTGCGGCTCACCGGCGATGTCCGCGAGCTGCGAGCCGAGCAGCGCGGTCATCCCGACCTTGCCCTCGTAGATGGCGTCCTGGTCGCGGAGTTCGACGTACTTCTCGAGTGCGTCGACGGCCATCCGGAACGCCGCTACCGGGTCAGCCGCGTAACTCAGCTGGGCGGTGACCGCCGTGAAGAACGCCTCGGTGGCCGGTGCATCGAGTGACTGTGACGTCGCCACGGCGTCCGCCAACTCGTCGAGGTCCACCTGGTCACCGCTGGCCAACCGGTCGCTGACCAGGTAGAGATCGACGACAGCGGACTCCCGTGTCTCCCCGGCGAACGCCGCCCGCGCCCGATTGGCTGTCGGTGCACCCACCGAGCCCGGACCGAAGTACTGCTCGACCAGCTCGTCGAGCGCCGCCTTCTGCTCCCCCGAGAGCTCACCCGAGCGCGCGGCCTCCGCGATCGAGCCGAGCATGTCGGCAGTCGCCTGCTCGTCTCCGGTCGCGATCATGCGCAGCGTCCAGTCGGTCCAGTGGCCGGTGGTGAGAGCTGCTACCGACGCCTGCGAGGTGAGCAGGTTGCGGAGCATCAGCTTCTGCGCCTGGCGATCGCCGCTGTCGGCGGCCGCGTAGGTGCCGGCGTCGACCCCGGCCAGATCGCCGATGTCGAGGTAGATGGGCTCGTCGTCAGACATGTGCTTCCTCCCCCTTGAGGGCGCGTCGCGCCCGGTCGAGTTGCTCGTCGTCGGCCGTCAGCCAGTGCAGCCGGCGGAGGGCGGCATCGAGAAAGGTCTTGTTGTCGCCGAACGGCAGCAGGTGCTTTCGCAGCTCCACCGCGGCGGCGATCAAGAGGTACGAGTCGCCGAGGATGCGCTCGATACTGCGTGCCTGGGCGACGATCACTTGGGCCTTGCGTTCGCGACCGACGGCTGTGTGACGTAGCTCGCCGTACGAGCGCAGCATCGACACGACGATCGCCGCCTGCGACGTATGCGGCAGCTCGTGATCGGTTGCGGTGAAGTGATCCCCATCGTGCTCGGCGAGCGCGCGAAGGTCGTCGTCGATCGCCTGCGCGAGGAGGGTGGGCAGCTCGTGCCGGAGGTGGTCGCGCGCGGCGCGAAGGTGGTCCTCGCTTCCACTCGCGAGATACCGCGCCGCCCACTCTGACCACGTGCTCGGCTCGTTGAGGTGCGGACGGCCGAGGTACAGATCGGCCGCGCCGTGCTGGACGAAACATCCCCACGCCGCCGGGTGATAGCCATCCTCGGCGAGCTGCTGACGCGCGAGCAGTACGGCGTCGGCCAACGGGGCGTCTTTGGCGAAGTAGTACAGCAGCGCGGTGAACTCGGCGGCGAGGTGGTCCGGCACCATGTACGCAGCCGCGATCGCTCCCGGTGCTCCCGCGCGTACGAGCGCTGTCACGAAGCCGTGCTCGTGACCGGTCCGCAACTGCCGGCTGCGGCCGGCGAGGCACGCACTGAGCAGGGTGAACGGCGCCGGCGCCGGCCTGATCGCCTCGAATCCACGCGCCGTCAGGCGCTTGCCGGGACCGAGCGGGAGCTCCTCGCCGATCCGGTCGGCGAGCCCGTGGCCGACGTAGTGCAGCAGGTCGATCCCGGCGCCGAGGTCGTGCACGAGCGCCGACGGCTCAGGCCCCCGGTGGACACTCGCCGTCATGCCGAGGTCGGCAGCAGCCGCGACGGCCAAGGTTGTCTCCGCGTCGGCATGGACGAGCGCATCCTCGGCCCGGACGACGATCGCCGCGCCCGTCGGCCGGGCGTTCACCAGGTTGCGCGACAAGGACAGGTTCAGGTCGCGGAGTGCCGGCGAGCGAACAATTCGTTGCCGGAGACCGAGGTAGGTCGTGCCGTCGTGCAGAATCTCGACCGGCAGTTCGCCGAGGTCGGTGCTGCTGTCCATCACCACGGCAAGCACCCGCACGCCGTCGATGTGCTCACGGATCTCCGGATCGAGCGCTTGCCACATCGCCTGACAGACCTGCACGTGGCGAGGGCTCGGCGGGCTCGCCGCCGGGATCACCCGGCCCGACAGACGGTCTGTCGCGAGCCGCTGCTCGGCGATGAGGTCCCCGACCACCGCCGCCGCGTCGCGGTCGAGAAGCTGGACCGCCACGTCCCCGCGCCCGGGTGCGAGCGAAACAAGGATGACGGCGTCGGGCACGGACTCGATGACCAGCACTCCGGTCGACGTGGTTTGCAGCCGCTCGAGCAGCACGGTGATCTCGGAGTGGAACGCCGCGTCCGGCTGCTGCTCCATCGTCCGCAGGACGCGACAGAACTTGCCTTCCTCTTCCTTGAGCGCGAACACCAGGTGCAGGAAGCGAACGACCGCGCGGCTGTCGGTGGGGTCGAGCCGCGCAGCCTCCAGCTTCAGCCAGAGCCGGTAGACGAGGTCGAGGCCCTGACGGACATCGAGGTCCGATCCGCCGGCGGTCGACTCCGCCAGCACGTCTTCGTAGCGGGCGGCGAGCTCGGCCAGTTCCTCGATCAGCCCACCGTCTCGCCCCAATTGGTACTTCGTGAAGGCGACGGCGTACCGGGTTCGGAGTGCTGCCTCAACACCTACCTGTTCACCGACCTCGGTCGCTGAACTGAACGCCTCCAGCGCATTCTCGAGCTGCCCGAGCTTGGCGTACTGATTCGCGGAGTTGAACGTCAGTTGGCCGCGCAGGATCACGATCTCGGGTTGATCGGCGAACCCCTCGAGCCGCCGCAAGCCATCGCGCAACACGGTCAAGGCACGCTCCGAGTCGCCACACCGGTCGTAGACATCTCCGAGCGTGAGCGCGAACCTGGCCCGGACCAGGTCGGCCGCGGGGGCGAAGCGGTCGATCCAGCCCAGGTAGTTTTCGGCGACCTCCTCGGCCAGGTCGACGCGATGCACATCGGCAAGGAGACCGAGGACGAGCGTGGCGCTGCGCGCGAACTCGACAGCGAGCCTGTCGGCGAGCCATGCCGTGAAGATCTCGGTGTCACTGAGCTTCGGCGGTGGGTCTGGCGAGGACAACACAGCGAGCAACGCCCGCGCCGGCGGTACGACGATATCGAGGCTCGGCCCGTTGGCCAGGTCGAGCCACCGCTCCCACGATGCTCGCGCCGGGCTGATCGCCTCGCGGGGTTCATCGAGAGCGACCCAGCACCGCGTCTCACCGGCGAGCAGTTCGGCGTCGACCACCGAATCGAGCGGTACGTCGCTGAGCCCGCGAGCGTCCTCGAGCCAGCGCAACGCCTGGCGGGGTTGGCCCTGCCGCATCGCCCGCTCCGCCTCGGCCCAGCGCCGGAACACCCGCTCGAGCAGCGCGCGGTCGTCGTCGGGTGGAACGCCGTTGAGCCCCCGGCGCGTGCAGTAACGGTGCAGGAGCACCTCGAAGGCAGGCATCTAGGACCGCCCCCAGAATGGGAAGTCCTTTCTCCGGCCGATCAGCTCGTAGCCCACGAAGTTCGCCCTGCCCGGAAACGTGTACACGGCCTCACACTTGCTCCGGACCTCGCGGTTCATCGCGACTCCGGGGACGAGTCCGGCCAACGGCAGCCCGGGGATCGCGAGGGTGACCTCGAGCTCGGTCTCGCGGGAGAACTCCACGGTCAGGCGCTCGGTCACACCCTTGTCGTCCGAGCTCAGGTCCCAGCCGACGCCCGCCGGATGCGCCCGGAGAGGTCGCCGGGCCGCATCGGTGAAGCAGAGCGCGCAGGGCTGCAGGGGCTCGACATAGGAGTTGATGACCGCTTCGACGTCGACTCGGAGGTCCTCCGACGCGTCGGCGTCACGGCCGCGGAACTTCCGCAGCCGGACGTCGATCCAGGCGCCGAGCGCGAAACACTGGTCACGCTGGCCGAGATCGCGCTCGGCTCCGAAGCTGAACTTGCGCCCGGACCCGCCGCCCAGCCCCATGACCTTCAGTTGCACCGCCGCGTGCTGGGTCCCGGCGACCTCGAGCTGGAGCCGGCCGGTTCCTCCCGGTGGGACGTGGAAGGCCAGCCACTCGAGCTTGGTCTGGTGCGTCCCGAGATCGGCGACCAACTGCATCCCGCGGAACTGGTCGAGCAGATTCCGCATGATGCCCCGGTCCCCGGCCCGTCCGACCTCCTGCTGGTCGACGTACTGCTCGAGTGCGGCCGAGGCCGCGTCGTCGTCCGCGTCCCCGAGCCGTTCGACGACCGAGGCCATCCCCTCCAACGGTGCGTCATCGAGGACTACCAATCCATCATCGGTGTCCATCGCCCCTCCCGCCCACGATGACGGACCCCTCCTCACAACAGCTAGGCACGAATCAACCAACGACGCAAGACGGGAAGCCCGCCGATCAGCCGGTCGGCGCGCCCGCTCCGACGGTCGGATGACTGCGTGAGTCGGCCGTTGGGCTGACGTCATGGCGGGGCCGTGGGTGAGAGGGTGCCAGGCATGGAGCAGGCGTTGGAGTTGGTGGGGCTGACGAAGGTGTTCGGGGCTGAGCGGGCGGTGGATGAGCTCAGCTTGAGTGTGCCCAAGGGGTCGTTCTTCGGGATGTTGGGGCCCAATGGGGCCGGGAAGACGACGTCGTTGTCGATGGCGGTCGGACTGTTGCGGCCGGACGCGGGGACGGCGCGGATCTTCGGGGCGGACGTCTGGGCCGAGCCGGTGAAGGCGAAGGCGCTCGTGGGCGTGCTGCCGGACGGGCTGGGGATGCCGGAGCGGTTGACCGGGCGGGAGGTGCTTACGTATCTCGGTCTCTTGCGCGGACTGCCGGAGGACGAGGTCGCCGCGCGTACGTCGGAACTCCTCGAGGTGCTCGAGCTCGATCACGAGGACGACAAGCAGGTGATCGGGTACTCGACCGGGATGCGCAAGAAGCTCGGACTGGCAGTCGCGTTGCTGCACGCACCGCGGTTGCTCGTGCTGGACGAGCCGTTCGAGGCGGTCGACCCGGTGTCGGCGGCGACCATCCGGACGATCCTGAACAGGTTCATCGCCGGCGGTGGTTCGGTGGTGATGTCGAGTCACGTGATGGCGCTGGTCGAGCAGTTGTGCGACCGGGTGGCCGTCGTCGCCGACGGCAAGGTAGTTGCCAACGGCACCATTGCTGAGGTGCAGGCCGGCGGCAGCCTGGAGGATGCGTTCGTGGCGCTGGTCGGTGCATCCACTCGCGGCGCGGAGGGGTTGTCGTGGCTCTCGGCCTGACCTATGCGACATCCCACACGCTGGTCCGGGTGCGCCTGGCCGCGTTCCGGCACGCGCTGAAGGACCAGAACCGGCTGACCTGGATCGTGGGCGGCGGGCTCGTCGGCCTGGCGCTCGCCGGCGGCCTGATCTGGGCCGCGGGCAAGGGCGACCTCGATGTTCTCGTCGTCGGGCTCGGCGTGTGGATGCTCGGCTGGGTGATCGGCCCGATGTTCGCGGGCGGCGGTGACGAGACGCTCAAGCCGGAGTACTTCAGCATGCAGCCGCTGTCGCCGCGCACCCTGTCGGCCGGTCTCCTGACCGCCGCCCTGGCCGGAGTCGCGCCCGTCATCAGCCTGCTGGCACTGCTCAGCCTCGTCGTCGTCGGCACCCAACTCTCGATCGCCGCAACCCTGATCGCCTTACCTGCGGTCGTTCTGCAGCTCCTGTGCTTCGTACTGGCGTCGCGGCTGGCCGTCGCGGTGTACGGCGTACTCCTGCAAGTGCGGTCCGGTGCAGTGATCGCGGCACTCGTCAACGCGTTCATCCTCGCCTTCACCGCGCAGGGTTGGGCGCTGATCGTCGCGTTCGTGTCCACCGACGTCCAGGGCACCGTAGCGAAAGCCGCACGCATCGCACCGTCAGGCTGGGGCCTGGTCGCGGTTGAGGCGGCCGGCCGCGGAGACTGGCTCCGAGCACTCGGAGCACTCGTCGGTCTCGTGCTCTTCGCCGCGTTGATGTTCGCCGTTTGGTCAGCTCTCCTGGTCCGACGTACGACGGCCACGCGGATCGGACGCAAACCACGGCGACCGCTGTCCGCCACCGGTCCGGGCAGTGCAGCAGGTGCCAAGGAGCTGCGGTCCTGGACACGCGACCTGCTCTACGGTCACCGGGCCGTGTTCGCGATCAGCTACGGGCTCTTCTTCTGCCTGATGCCACTCGCGATCGGATGGGCGGCCATGCTGCCGTGGGCGGGGCCGGCGGCGGTCGTGATGGCCGGTTCGATGTCCTCCAACCTCTATGGCTCCGACGGTACGGCGCTCTGGACCACGCTGATGATTCCGGGATCAGCCCGGCCGGATGTGCGCGCACGACAGCGCGCATTCCTTCTCGTCTTCGGTCCGCCCACGCTGCTGATCACTCTGCTGCTGACCTGGTGGTCGGGCTACGCCAGCGCCTGGCCGCTCGTGCTCAGCGTGCTGCCGGCGCTCCTCGGTGGCGCGGCCGGTCTGGTCGTGGCCTGCTCCGTGTACGCCGCCGTACCGACGACCGACGCGCACAAGCGGTCCGGCAATCCGCTCAACTCGGGTGAGAACGAGGGCGAGACCATGGGCATCGTCTACTTGATGCTCGTGCTGGTGGCCCTGACCGGAGGCCCGGCGCTCGTCGCCGCCCTCGCCTGGTCGTGGTGGGGCGTGCCGATCGGTGTCCTGTCCGGCGTGCTGGCGTGGTGGTACTTCGGCCGGCTCGCGGCCCGGCGACTCGACCGACGGGGTCCGGAGTTGCTCACGCTGCTCAGGCACGGTCGATCCGTCATCGGGGAGATCAAGCGGTCCAACCTCGAGAAGCTCCCGCGCTGGCGTCGTACCACGGCCGGGTTCTGCCTGGGGTTCGGTGCGATCCCGCTGTTCCCACAGGCCGTCGTACCGGCGATCTTCTTGCTCACCGGGAACGACGACACCAAGTCGTGGTTTCTCGCCCTCTACGTGGACAAGCCCTGGCAGTGGGTCGTGGTCGCGGCGATGGCCGCGCTGGGCCTGGCGATGTACACCTACGGCGGGCTTACCTATCTGCGCGCGAAGCCCGTTCCGGATGGCTCGGTCGCGGTAGCCGCAGAGTAGGGCTCCCGCGATGGCGGCCCGCGGGGCTCGGGGTGCGGCTGCTCCGGAGCATCCAGACAGCAACGGCGGCCGCGGCGAGCAGGCCGGCGATACCGGCGTAGTCGGTGAGACTCATCATCGTTCTTCTCTCAAGGGCGGTTTCCTCTGTGCCGTCACGGCCCCACCCCACCGCCCCGGCCAGGGGGCGGCGAGTTCCGCGAAGTTCTGACCGGAAGTGACGGTCTCTCACCACAAGCGTGATGGCACAGCGGTGCCGTGTCCTCGGTGTGCCAATGAGAAAGGGCTCGTGCCATCGTTGGAAACCCTGCTTAGGTGGTGCCCGGGAGGTACGGATGATGCAGGACGGCGCGTTACTTGATGCCCGCGAGGAGCAGGCCTACCGGCTGCTGGTCGGCCTGTCCGCGGCGCGGTCCACGGAGCTGGCCGAGGTCGCCGAGCTGACGCAGCACGAGGCGGACGAGGTGCTGCAGCGCCTGCAGGCCAAGGGCCTGGTGACGGTCCAGCAGGCCGACGAGCCGGTGTTCCGCGCGCTCCCGCCGGACGTCGCCCTCGGTACGTCGCTGCTGCGCCGGCAGGAGTCGCTCGAAGCCGACCGGAAGACCGTGGCGGCGTTGAGCGAGGAGTTCCGCGCCAGTGCGAGCCGTCGGGACGCGCACCACCTGGTCGAGGTGATCGTCGGGGCGGCCGCGCTCCGCGAGCGCCTGCGCGACCTGCAGGAGGCCGCCCGCGAGGAGATCCTCTGGTTCTGCCGGGCCAACCCGCTGGCGATGCAGGGCTCCGACAACACCGAGGAGTACGGCGCGCTGTCCCGCGGCGTCCGGTATCGCGCCATCTACGAGCGCGCCCTGCTCGAGAGCCCCGGTGAGCTCGACACCATCGCCGAGGGCATCAGCTGGGGTGAGGAGGCCCGCTCGCTGCCGACGCTGCCGGTCCGGCTCGCGATCGTCGATCGTGCCACCGCGGTCTGCCCACTCGTTCGCGACAACGAACTGGGTATCGGCGAGCCGACGGCCGCCGTGATCAGCCGCGGCCAACTGCTGGACGCGCTGCTCGCGCTCTTCGAGAGCCATTGGGAGCAGGCGACCCCGGTGAAGCTGCAGACCGACGGTCAGCAGGAGACCGAGGGCTTGGACGACTCCGAGCGCTTCCTGCTGTCCTTGCTGGTGGCCGGCGTCCCCGACAAGTCGATCGCGTCCCAGCTGGGGATCAGCCGCCGTACCGTCCAGCGCCGCCTCGACCGGATGATGGCGCTGGCCGGTGTGGACACTCGTACCGGTCTGGCCTTCCAAGCCGCCAAACGCAGCTGGATCTGACAAGAGCCCGCACCCCCGGCCGAAGGGTGCGGGCTCTCGTCACTGGACTACTTGACTCCGTACGCGCGGATCACCGTCTGCGTGATCTTCGCACCGTTGGTGCCGGTCGCCTGGACCTTCAGCGATACGGTGTCGTGCGCGTTCGCGACCACAGCGACGTAGTGGCCGTGCACACCGACCACGGGGAGCTTCCGCCAGGTCTTGCCCTCGTCGAAGGACGCCCACGCCTGCAGGGTCCGCGCTCCCGGTGACTCGAAGCCCACAACGTGGGTGCGAGCGCCGACCCGACCGGTGAGGTCGGTCGGAACCCTGTAGCCGACCTGCTGCAGGGACAGCGGGGTCGCCTTGTCTTCCGCCTGCTTCGCCGATCGGAACTCCCACGAGGTTTCGGTCCGGGTTCCCCAGTTCCACTCGCCTTCGCTGTCGAGCCGGGCGGTCTTCAGATCGAGCTTGTACGCCGCGTCCTCGCTGGACGTGATCACGTCCTCCCACGCGTCCGGCAGCTCGGCCACGACCTGACCGTTCCGCGAGAGCACTGCGGATGCGGACGTGGCCTCACCGACCGTGTAGTGGCCGTCCGCGTCCACGAACGATGGGATCCGCAGCGACAACCGGTCACCGGTCCGAGTCGACACCACACCAGGTGCCGCCGCGGGCCGTACGACTGGACCGAACCACGTCTCGTCCGACGTGCCGTTGCGGTAACTCTGCGGCAGTGCGGTCATCCCACCGGCCAGCGGGTTCATGTCGTCCCAGGTCCACAGGTGGCTCACCCGGTGCTGCCAGAGCGAGTCACCCGAGGTCACCCACTCCTCCCGCACCTTCGGCGTCTCCACGAACCGCTGGGAGTCGTTCCACGAGTACTCCTGCCACGGCCGCCACCCGAACCGCTGCTCCTTGGCCCAGTTGAAGCCGCCGTTGTCGGCGTACCGGGTGGTGATCCGCGCACTGTTCGCCGGTGTCACCTTGTAGGTGATCTTGCTCGGGATGGCCCCGGTCGAGACCTGCTGTACGTCGTACAGGTACGGGCTGGAGGTGGTCAGGGTCAGGTCGATGGTGGCCCGGCCCTGCTTGGCACGGTCGATGAGCTTGCGACCGTCGTTGGACGTGGTGACCATCGCCGGGATCGGCTCCCGGTCCCCGATCGGGCGCCAGACGGTCCACGCCGACCAGTCCGCCGGCCGGACCAGGATCACCGCCGCGGCACCCGCGTTGGCGGCCGCCACGATCTGGTCGTGCTCGCTGCCGTTCCCCCAGCCGTCTTCGCTGGAGTCCAGCACCGCCAGCGCACCCTTCACGCCCTTCAGCGTGGAGTCCGCGTACACGAGTGGGAACCGCTTCTTGCCTTCGTACGACGGCGACTGGTGCAGCAGGTTGATATCGAGCGGCCCGGTCACCCCGGACACCGACGCCTGGACCAGCGGTGCGACGAGCTGCCAGCGGGACGAGAACTCGAAGCTGCCGTCCATGACCGGCTTGGTCGGCGTCACGTTCACCTGCTTGACCGTGCTGAAGTGCATCACGCCGTGGCTGATCGACCGGCCGTTCCCGTACTCGCGGTGCACGTAGTAGCTCAGGATTGCCTGCTGCTCCGACGGCTTGGGCGTCTGGATGGTGATCGGCACCGCCTTGCGTGCGTCGATGACGATCTCGGTGTCCTTGGTGACCACGATGTTCGGGTCGGTGAACAGGCTGACCTGCTCGTCCTGCGGGTCGTAGTTCTCCACCAGGGAGTGCAGCAGGTAGGTGCCCTCCTCGATCTCGGCGGTGTACGTCTCGCCGTCCCCGATCCACGCCAGGACGTCGGACCGCGAGTTGTCGCCGTACAGCGAGATGACCGGGACTCCGGTCGGCTGTCCGTCCAGGCCGACGGCGCGCAGCGTCACCTTGTGCTTCGGGCCGGACCGGAGGGCGCCGACCGCGGTGTGGGTGACGACCCCATCGGGGCCGGTGGCAACGATCCAGCCGCTGTACTGACCACGACCGAGCTTGGCCGGGTCCAGGGACAGCGGGACGTCCGCGCTGCCGTTGGCCGGGACCGTGACGGTCGCCGGGATGCTCAAGCCGTCGGTCTCCGGCTTGTTGTCGTCCAGGTTGGTCACCTGGACGGACAGGCTCAGAGTGACCGGGCTGCCGGAGTCGTTGCGGTACGTGATGGTCCGGGTGCCCGCGTCACCGGTCTGCAGGCCGAAGTCCGCGACGCCGCTGGCGGTGACCTTCTGCGCGACCGCCCTGGTCAGGTCGACCCGGCCGGCGCCCTGGGCGTACACGGTCTGGTTCGGCTGGGTCTTGGCGGTGCTGACCAGCGCGTTCTTCAACTGGTCGGCCTTCCAGTCCGGGTGCTGCTGTGCGAGCAGCGCCGCGGCTCCGGCCACGTGCGGCGTGGCCATCGACGTACCGGAGGCGGCCGTGTAGAGGTTGTCCACAGGCTGGCCCATGGCCGTGTCCTTCGCCCGGGCGGCGATGATGTCGACCCCCGGCGCGGTGATCTCCGGCTTGAGGCCGGCGTCGCCGAGCCGCGGTCCACGGCTGGAGAACTCGGCCAGGACGTCGTTGCGGTCCACGGCTCCGACGGTCAACGCGGACGCGGCGGCGCCCGGCGTACCGACCGTCTCGTCCTGGCCCTCGTTGCCGGCCGCGACGACGAACAGCGTGCCGGTCTGCGCGGTGATGTCGTTGACCGCCTGGCTGAGCGGGTCGGTGCCGTCGGTGGCCCCGCCGCCGAGGCTCATGTTGACGACCTTCGCGCCCTCGGCGGCGGCCCACTCCATCCCGGCGATGATCCAGGAGTCGTAGCCGTAGCCGTCGTCGCCGAGCACCTTGCCGACCAGCAGGTCCGCCTTCGGTGCGACGCCCTTCCGGGTCCCGCCGGCGCCGGCTCCGGTGCCCGCGATCGTCGCGGCGACGTGCGTACCGTGGCCGAAGTGGTCCTCCGCGCCGGTCGCGCTGCCGGAGAAGTCCTGGGTCTCCTTGACCTTGCCGACCAGATCCGGGTGCGTCGCGTCGACGCCGGTGTCCAGTACGGCGACCTCGACGCCGGAGCCCTCGTAGCCGGCCTTCCACGCGTCGGGTGCACCGATCTGCGGGACGCTCTTGTCGAGCACCGGGCGGACCTTGCCGTCGAGCCAGATCTTGGTCACGCCGCTGTTCAGCGTCCGCGCGCCGGGGGCCGGCTTGAGCGACTTCCACAGTTCAGGCAGCTGGTCCTTGGCCGCGTCCACGGCTCGGCCGCCGATCGACGGGAGGTCCCGGGTGGTCGACGTACCGGGCAGGGCCTGGGAGCCGCGGAAGCCGGCGCTGTCCTTGACGATCAGCGGGAGCTGCCGCGCGGCGGAGTCGCCGTACCCGTCGGCGATCAGCTCGTCGACGTCGAACAGATCCACGTCGAGTACTCCGGTGGAGACGTACGGTACGGCGTCACTCGGCAGGACGCGGAGTCCGCCGTCGGCCTCGATGGTGTGGAACGAGACGCCTTCGCGGCCCGCGGCGGGGCGGACGGTGGCCGCCTTCTTGCCGGCGCCGGCGTCGGTCACCTCGACGACGTCTCCGGTGATCAGGGTGACTGTCGCGGTCGTCGGGCCGGTGTTCCCGGCCCGTGGTGGGGAGGCGGCGACGGCGGGTGTTACCGACGCCGCGCCCAGGGCGAGCATCGCCGCGAGGGTGGCGGCGGTGGTCCGTTGGGGGGACATAGTTCTCCTTCGAGAGGTTTGGGGCAGGCACACCTCTTCTTCCGACAGAGTTTGCAATCAGGTCACAGGGATCCGCCCTGTCCATCACTGCCTTCCTTGCGACATGGCGCAACCACGCCATACTTATGGCCTCGCCTCCGGCTCGGCGGGTCATGGGGCCTTTGGCTCCCGGCCTTCCCTCGTCGTTCCGCTCGCTTCGCTCCCTTCACTCCTCAGTCCAGGCCGGGAGGGCCCCATGACACAGCAACTGATCCGCCGGTGGGCGTGGGTCGGGACGTTCGTGATCGGGGCGGGGTTGTATCTGGCCGTGCTCGCCGTCCTCACCGACACCGGGAACCCGAACCTGTTCCCGACCCTGATCCTGCTCGGCGCGATGGTCGTACCGCTGACGTTCGTCACGTTCGCGGACGGCCGGTCCGGGCGCTGGCTGATCGACGGCCCGACCCTCGGTGGCTGCCTGCTGTTCGGTGGCGTGGTCGGCGTGGCCGTCGCGGGTCTGCTCGAGTACAAGGCGATGCGGCGACTGGGCACCCTGCCGATGGTCGGGGTCGGGCTGATCGAGGAGGCCGCCAAGCTGATCGTGCCGGTGATCCTGGTGGTGTTCTTCGGGACCCGGTACCGGACCTCGATCGGCCGCGGCATCGTCATCGGGGTCGCGGTGGGCACCGGGTTCGCCGTCCTCGAGACCATGGGTTACGCGTTCGTCGCGCTGCTGCAGTCCGGTGGGAGCGTCGGGGACGCCGAGCAGACGCTGTTCATCCGCGGCCTGCTGTCACCGGCCGGGCACGCGGCCTGGACCGGGCTCGCCTGCTGGGGTCTCTGGCGGTTCGTGACAGAGCCGACCGGCAAACACTTCGCCTTCTTCGTCGCCATGTACGCGCTGGCCGTGGCCCTGCACACCACGTGGGACGGCATCGGCGGCTGGATCACGTACGCCATCGTCGGCGCGATCTCCATCGGCCTGCTCCTCTTCGGCCTCAAGCGGGCCCAGCGCGCGGACACCTTGGTGCCTGTCTAGACAAAGTGTCCAATGTGGACGTACTGTCCACAGGTGAAACCAGACCAGCTCGCGCCGATCGGCGAGGCGCTCGCGCGGCTGCTGTCGCCGCACGCCGAGGTGGTCCTGCACGACCCGGCCACCGACGAGATCGCCGCGATCTGGAACCCGTTGTCCGGACGCGAGCCCGGCGATCCGTCGCTCCTCGGCGAGCTCGAGGAGCTGACCGCCACAGGCGACGACGTGTACGGCCCCTACCCCAAGACGCTGTCCGACGGTCGGCGGCTGTCCAGCGTCACCGCCGTGATCCGGGACGACGACGGCGCACCGGCGTACGTGCTGTGCGTGAACGTCGACCGGACCGCGTTCGAGGAGGCGAGCCGGCTGCTGGCCGCCTTCGCCGCGCCGGTCGCCGGGCAGCCGCGGGTGCTGTTCGAGCACGACTGGTCCGAGACGCTCAACGAGATCGTCGCCAAGTACGTCCGAGAGCGTGGCGTCGCGGTTGAACGCCTGAGCAAGACGGACCGGTTGGAGTTGCTCGGCCGGCTCGACGCGGCGGGCGTGCTCAGTCAGCGGCGATCCGTGCCGGCCGTCGCCCGCGCACTGCGGGTCTCTCGATCCGCGCTCTACCAGCTCCTCGCTCAGACCCGGAAGGAGCCGAATGCCGACCCTGCCTGACTTCCGGTTGGAGACGTACTTCGCGCAGTGGGAGTTCAGTGCCCGCTACCACCTGACCGCCTCCGACGCGCAGACGTTGCCGATGTCCGAGCTGCTCGCGTTGGCCGACGACGACGGTCGCGAGCGGTGGGAGTCGCTGGCCCTCGGCTACACCGAGACGCGCGGTCTACCGGCTTTGCGCGAGGAGATCGCCGCGACCTACTCGGAGGCACAGGCTGAGGACATCCTGTGCTTCGCAGGTGCTGAAGAGGCGATCTACCTGGCGATGCGGACCCTGCTCGAGCCGACGGACCACATCGTCGTACTGACGCCGAACTACCAGGCGGCCGAGACGATCCCGCTGTCCGTCTGCGAGGTGACCGGCGTCGCGCTACGGCCCGAGGACGACTGGACGCTGGACGTCGACGCGGTCGAGCGTGCCCTCCGGCCGAACACCCGGATGGTGTCGGTCAACTTCCCGAACAACCCAACCGGGGCCGTCCCGTCGCTCGACAGCTGGCACCGGTTGGTCCAGCTGTGCGACGAGCGAGGGATCACGCTGTTCAGCGACGAGGTGTATCGCGGCCTCGAGCTCGAGGTGCCATCGTTGCCCCAAGCAACAGATCTGTCCGGTACGGCGCTCTCCCTCAATGTGATGTCCAAGGCGTACGGGCTGCCCGGCCTGCGGATCGGCTGGATCGCCTGCCGGGACCGGTCCGTGCTCGACAAGCTCGAACGCGCCAAGCATTACACGACGATCTGCAACTCCGCGCCGAGCGAGGTGCTGGCGCTGATCGCCCTGCGTGCCGGCGACCGGCTGCTTGAGCGGAACCGGTCGATCGTTGCGGCGAACCTGCCGGTCTTCGCAGACTTCTTCGCGCGGTATCCCGAGCTTTTCGAGTTCGCGGCGCCGGATGGCGGCTGCGTCTGTTATCCGCGGTACCTCGGTGCGGACGGTGTCGAGACGATGTGCACCGAGCTCGTCGAGCAGGCCGGCGTACTGCTGTTGCCGTCGAGCATCTACAGCTCCACGCTGACCGAGACACCGACCGATCGCTTCCGCGTCGGCCTCGGCCGTCGGGATCCCTCTGAGGCCCTGGATGTTTGGTCTACCTGGTTGGAGAAGCGCGGATGACTCTGCCGGTGATCGGCCTCGACGAGATCGCTCGCGTTGCCACGCCTGCCGTGGTGTTCGCCGCGGTGCGGGACGCGTTGATCGCCCACTCCGAGGGCCGTACGTCGGTCCCCGCGCCGATGGTGCTCGACTTTCCGGAACACTCCGGCGACTGCCACGTGAAGGCCGGGTACGTCGACGGGTCGCCGTACTTCGCGGTGAAGATCGCGAGCACATTTGCCTCGGTCAACAACGGGCTGATGCTCGTCGTCGACGCGACCACGGGCGCCCCCGCCGCGGTGCTCGCGGACGAGGGTCAGCTGACGGCCTGGCGTACGGCGGCAGCCGGCGCGCTGATCACCGACGCGATGACCCCGGCCGACGTCGACGAGGTCGCCGTACTCGGGACCGGCGAGCAGGCGCTGATGCAGGTCCAGTGGTTGCGGGAGTTGCGCCCGCTGCGACGCGTGCAGGTGTGGGGTCGCCGTCCCGAGGCTGTGGACAAGTTATGCGCCGCGTTCCTGGCGGATGGCTTGGATGCCCAGCCGTACGCCGACGGTGGTGCTGCGTGTGTGATTACGACAACCGCCGCCCGTGAGCCGTTGCCGGTTGAGCTGTTCCGGTCCGCGATCCACGTCACCGGGATCGGCACCGACATGCCGGGCAAGGGTGAGTTGCCGGTCTCCGTGTTCGAGGGCGCTTTGGTTGCCACCGACGACCACGCGCAGTGCCTCGACCACGGTGACTTCGGCAACGCCGTCCGGGCCGGGGTCGTGGCCGACAACGTGGACCTCGCGGTTGGCGCCGTACTGCGGGACGGTATGGACCGCACGCGCCGATCGGTCGCCGACCTGACCGGAATCGGTGCCCTGGACGCGGCGGTCTCGGCGGCAGTCCTGAATCGGTAGCCCTGACGCCTCGGTTTCCCGTCAGTAGGGTGAGACGGCTGTGCTGAGCCATGGACAACGCGTGCTGGACTGAGTACGGTCCGTAAACGGCGTCCGCACCACGCCACCGCTGGAGGGTCCTGTGTGCCCTCCCCCTGTTCGGTGAGGTGCTGCCCGCCAGTAGCGCCTCACTGGTGTATGGGCGAGCAGCCCGCGGCGGTTCGTCGCGGCCTGATGGGGGCCCGTACACCCAGGTGGGGGGGGGGGGGCCCCCCACCCGCGCACCCCCCCCCCCCGGGAAACAAAAAAACACGGTGTGTCGGGTGAGGTTTTTATTGGGGCGGGCGGGGGGGGGGGCAGAC
>NZ_JBEZYF010000009.1:0-181672 GCF_040638415.1 Kribbella sp. NPDC026596
GGCCGCCCGGTCCGACGCACGGATCACCGGTGCGGCGCTGACCGGGTCGGCCGCGATCGGGGCTGAGGACGAGTGGTCCGACGTCGATCTGGCGCTCGGACTCGCGGTTGACGCCGACCAAGACGCCGTACTGGCCGACTGGACTGCGCTTCTCTACGAACACGGCGCCGTGCATCACGCGGACGTGTGGTCCCGCGGGACCGAGTACCGGGTGTTCCTGCTGTCGTCGACGCTGCAGGTGGACATCGCCTTCGCACCGGCAGCTGAGTTCGGTGCGTTGGGTCCTACCTTCCAGCTCCTCTTCGGGGAGGCAGTGGAGCAGCCGGCCTGGAGCACACCTTCACCGGTGGACCTGGTGGGCATGGGGTGGCTGTATGCGTTGCATGCGCGCTCCAGCATCGCGCGGGGAAAGGTCTGGCAGGCGGAGTACATGATCAGCGGGGTCCGCGACCACGTGCTCATGCTGATGTGTCTCCGGCACGGTGTGCCGCATTCACAGGGCCGTGGGTTGCATCTGTTGCCTGCGGCTACCACTGCGGCAGTGGAGCCGACGCTGGTGCGGTCACTCGACCCTGCTGAGCTGGTACGGGCGTTCCGCGCCAGTGTCGACGTACTGCTGGCCGAGGTGCTTGTGGTCGACGCCGACCTCGCGGTCAGGCTTGCTCCGCCGCTGCGGGCGTTGACGACGACGGCTTAGGCAGACTCCGGCTGGTGACCGCCAGCAAAATGAACGCGATCATCCCGACTATCAGATGCGAGTTGCCGGGGATGGACTGCCAGAAGCTCCAGCCGAGTTCGCGGTCGTCGCGGTACGGCACCCACCAGATCGAACGCAGTACGAAGAGGCCGTAGAAGAGCACTCCGGTCACTACTGCGGGGTTGAGACCCCAGACCCGGTTGACCGCGCGGATCAGGCTCACGCCGAGCGGGATGATCCAGACCCAGTGGTGACTCCACGAGATCGGCGACGCGTACAGCACGGCCAGAGCCATCACCGAGATCGCGGTCACGCGCTCGTCCGCGAGCCAGTAGCGCCGGGCCAGCCAGAGCACAAGCAGACCGAACACCACCGAGAGCACGAACCACGTCGGCTGCACCCAGCCCGCCTCGTTACCGATCCGGTGGAGGAAGCCGTTGAAGGACTGGTTGCCGGTGTAGGCGATCCCGCCGACCCGGTTGGCGTCGAGGATGACGTCGGTCCAGTAGCGCCACGACTGGTGCGGCACGATCGCGAACCCGATCGCCATCGTGGCCAGCAGACCGAGTACGGCGTTACGCAGCGCACGCCACTGCTTGGTGACGATGAGCAGCGCCAGGAACGGCAGTGGGGTCAGCTTGACGCCGATCGCGACACCGAGCCAGAACCCGCGCAGCCGCGCGTTGTCGGGCCGGACCAGGTCGAGCAGGATCATTGCTGTCAGCAACAGGTTGATCTGGCCGAACTGGATCGTCTGCCAGACCGGTTCGAGCAGCAGTGAGAGTGCGGTCAGCGCGACCAGGACCGCCGTCCGCTTGCGCTGGGTGATGAACGACCAGAAGGTCTTGGTCAGGCTGGTCCGCCAGAGCGCAGTGATGCTCAGTACCGAGATCGTCGTCCACGCCACCAGCGCGACGCCCCACGGGACCGCGGCCAGCGGCACCATCGCGATCGCGGCGAACGGCGGGTAGGTGAACGGCAACCCGGAGCCCGGCAGCTCGGCGTCGTACAGCGCGTTGCCGTGCAGCAGCACCGAGCCGCCCATCCGGTACACGCGCAGGTCGATCATGCCGGCGAACAGGCTGCCCACCCAGGCGCCCAGGGCGACGAGCAGCGCGCAGCCGACGATCGCGATCAGTACGCGGCGCCGGCCGGCCGGGCGGGGTGGGGAGGAGGGCGTGGTGGTCACGGTCACGTCAGGTCGGCTCCGAACAGGGTTTCCAGCGCTTGCCGGGTCTCGTCGTACTCGGTGTGAAGGATCGCGGTCATGCCGACCGCGCGGGCGCCGTCGATGTTGAGCTCGAGGTCGTCGATGAACACGCACTCCTCGGGCTTCAGCTCCAGCCGGCGGGCGGCGAGCAGAAAGATCTCCGGCTCGGGCTTGCGCATCCCGACCTCGCCGGAGATCACGATGTCGTCGAACATGCCGTCCCAGGTATCGCGCGGGTAGGTGTTGCCCCAGGAGTTCGACAGCAGGGCGGTGCGGATCCCGTGCGAGCGGGCCCGGCGGACCAGGGCGGACATCGCCGGCTGGTGCTCGAAGTGCGCGAACATCCGCTCGATCAGGCCCTCGGCCGGCACCGGCGTACCGTCGCGCCGGACCAGGATCGAGGCGAGCTTGCGCTCGAAGTCGGGGACGGCGATCTGGCCGCGCTCGAGGGCGTGGACCGGGTTCAGCTCGGCTTCCGCGGTCGCGTTCTCCGGCGACTCGGCGGGCAGCCAGGCGAGGACCGCCTGCAGGTAGGAATCGAAGTCGAAACCGTCGAGCTCGGCCCAGCGCCGCAGCGCCTCCTCCAGGCCGGAGGTGAGCACGCCGCCCCAATCCACCAAGAGCCCACGCGGCACCACCTCAACCTCAGACATGCCGGCCAGCCTACTCAGAACATAGAGGCGCTCACGCCGCCGGTCCTACCCATCACTCCCCGTACACACGCCAACCACGCCACCGCGCCAGCCGACGCCGACATCACGCAGTCCGTCCCCGCTTCACCCATCGCAAGCCGGCGAACACCACTCGTGTCCGCCTCGCCTGCGGACAATCAGGGTCAGTGGTTGTATTCGATGGTTACGTCGCCTGCCCACCACTCCCTGCCGGTGTCCGTTTCACCTGCGAACAACGGGTCAGTGGTTGTACTCGATGGTTACGTCACCTGAGGAGGTTTTGGCTTTGAGCGTGCGGGTGGCGTTCGGGTCGATCTTCACGTTCGCCGACTCGTCCCCGGACGAGGTGTCGGTGTCCACCTTGTACGCCTCGGCGCCGGACGGGATCCGGATCGACACGTCCCCCGAGCTCGCCTTCGAGTCCACCGACTGCGGCGCCACCGCGAAGTCGAGGTCGACGCTCCCGGAACTGCTCTCGGTCGTCACCGTGGTCGCGGTCAGACCCTGCGCTTCGAGATCACCCGAGCTGGACTCCAGCCGCAGCGACCCACCGACGTCGTGCACCTCGATGCTGCCCGAACTCGACGTCAGGTCCGCACCACCGGAAAGCCCCGACACCGTGATGTCGCCGCTGCTGCTGCTCAGCGTCAGCTTCACGTCCTTCGGCACGGTCAGGATGTAGCTGGTCTTGCATCCGAACGACAGGAAGCCGCAGCCGCTGTCGCGCAGCTCCAGCTTCCCGTTGTCGTACTTCTCCTTCGGGTCCGACCCGAACACGTTCCGCTCGAACTGCCGCTCGACCTGGACGTCCGGTCCGTCCCCGGCCCGGACCTCGACCTCCGCGGAGGTGGTGTCGACCCGCAGCTCGTCGCCCTGGACCGGGTAGCTGTCCTGGCTTGTCTTGGTGCCCTCCGTCAGTCCGGTCAGCGCCCAGTACACACCGCCGAGGATGAGCGCGACCGAGATCGCGATCCCATACCGCCGCTCGGTGCTCATCGTGCTCGCCGGCCGGCCCTGGACGTCGGACATGCTTCCCCCTGGGGTGCGGTCAATTACCCCAACCCTGACACATCCCCGACCCCGTGTCGGTGGGGTTTTCCCCCGTATCCCCACCGACCCGACCCTGAGTCCCCGCCCATCCGCCGGCGCCTTGAGTCAGCCGCTTCCTCCGACCCGAGGGGGATCAAGTGCCGAGGTCTTGGGCCACGGCGGTGGCGAGTTGCTGCAGGGCCTTCCGGAGCTTGCTGGACTTGGCCGACTCGGCCAGGCTGCGGCCGTGCGACATGGCGGTGTCCACAGCGCTCAGGTCGTACGGAAGCAGGGCAGCCGGCTCGACTCCGGCGTACTGCGTGAGCGCATCAGTGACTGCATCAGCCGGAGAGCTGCCGAGTGAGCCGGGGCGGATCCGGTTGACGACGACTCTGAGGTTGACCGACGGTACGACGGCGCTCAGCTCGTGGACCGCTCGGATCAAACGGGTCAGGCCGACCGGGTCCGCCGTACCGACGACGATCACCTCGTCGGCCTCCTCCAGCGTCGACATCGTCGCCCCGTTGCGGCGCGGCGCCAGCGAATCGAACGAGATCTCCTCATCCGCCTCGATACAGAAGCCGACATCGACCACGGTGCAGGGCGCGAGGGTCCGCGCGGTCGCCCAGATCGACTCGATCGCGGCCGGCCGCAACTCCGTCCACCGGTCGGCGCGGCTGAGCCCGGTCAGCACCAGCAGATGCGGCTCGACCTGACGGGCGTGCTTCGCCAGCATCACCATGTCGAGCGAACCACTCGACGCCGACCGAGCCGCGGCCGCCAGTCCGGAGGTCTCGTCGAGCATCCCGAGCATCTGCGCGACAGTCCCGCCGTACACATCGGCGTCGGCGAGCAGGGTCGGCACGCCTTTGATCGCGAGCTCGCAGGCGAGTCCTACGGCGACCGTCGTACGCCCGGGTGCACCCGTCGGACCCCAGACCGCGATCAGCCGGCCGCTGCCTTGGGTATATGCGGGCTGCGGGTTGCCGGCCGTCTCCGGCGTCAACGGTACGAATCCGCCGGCGAAGTGCGAGACCGACACCGGCGGGCCGGACTCCACCGCATCGGTCACCGCACGGCCGAGGTCCTCCGGGCTGACGTCGGCCGGGAGGATGCGCTCGATGCCCATCCGGCTCAGGCGATCCTCGGCGCCGAAGGGTGCGCCGTTCTCGGTCGGGTCGACGAGAGCGAGTACGGCGATGCCGCGCGCGTGCAACGCGGACACCGCGTCGGACGAGAGCCGGGGCAAGTCGTCGGCGAGCAGCACCGCGCGGGCTTGCCCACTCGCGGCCGCCGCCATCACGTCGGCGATGTCGACACAGCGCCGTACGACTCGGATCCCCGGCGCGTGCTCGGTCCGCCGTACCACGTCTGCCTCCCAAGGGGCGCCGGTCACCGCCAGGAGGACTGGTACCGACATCAGCTGGCTCGTCGGACGAGAGTGGGCTCGCCGACACTCATTGCGGTGAGCGCGGCGGGGAGTCGCTGCACATCGTTCGGTGCGAGGCCGATCAGGACCTGTCGACGGGCCGAGCCGCCCGCGACGCCCTTCACCGAGTCGATCTGAAGGACGCGGACATTGGTCCACCACAACTTGGCCGACTGCCCCTCTGCCTTGGGGACGACCCAGAGGTCCACCAGGTCGCCGGCTGCGGTGTCCGACGGCAAGCGTCCGCTGGCGACGGACAGCGGCAGCTCGGTGCGATCGTTCTCCGACTCGGAAACGGCGGCCCCGCGCGGCACGAACTCACCCGCGTCGACCGCGCGGGCGACGACGAGACCCTTGAGATCGGCGTCGGCGGCGACGTACTTGTTGGCGTCGTCGCTGCTGGTGAAGCGCACCCGCACAGTGGCCAGGTCGTCGCCGGTCAGCTTGGTGCCGGCCGGGAGGTCGTGCTTGGCCGCCCAGATCGTGGTGGTGTCGTCGGCCGACGACAGCAGCTTGGCGCCGACCAGCGCGGTGATGGCGACGAGCAGCACGCCGAGGACGAGCCGGCCGTCCTTCCACCGGGCGCGCTTGTTGCGCTGAGCCGGGACCGACGGCGCCCCGAACCCACTCCGCACTGCTGTGTCGACCACGTCGGCTCCCCAGTCAATCGATCGCTGTCCGCCGACATTCTGCCGTGTCCCCGGACCGCGCCGTGAACGGTTGTCCACAGGCTGTGACAGCCTGACACAGCCTGGGGACAACTGCGGTCGTCCGGTCGCCAACCGTGGCAAACTGAAGGAACCAGCCACTATGTGAAGGAGTAGGACGGATGCCGGGTCCCCGATTCCTCCAGCTCGCCGACGTCGCCGAGGTCCTGAACATCTCCGCCAACCAGGTCTACGCCCTGGTCCGCCGCGGCGACATCCCCGCCGTCAAGATCGGCGGCCGCGGCCAGTGGCGCGTCGAGGCCAGCGAACTCGAGAAGTACATCGAACGCCTCTACACCGAGACCCGCGACTTCATCGACACCCACCCCTTCGGCGAAGAAGCAGACCAACCCGAACAAGCCCACCAGTAATACCGCCCGGACCGGCGAGCTGGCGCCGCTCCGAGACTCACACCGCGTGCCGCAGGCCCATCCGGCGCCTGCTCGGCGCACTCAACGGCTAGGGCGAAGCCGAGTCCTCAACGGCTGGGCGGCGCCGAGTCGTGGATCTGGGTCGCCCGACTCGGCGTGTCGCCCACCGATACCCACGACTCGGCGCCACCCTCCCCCGCCCAACGCCACGACTCGGCGCCACCCTCCTCCGCCCAACGCCACGACTCGGCGGTTGGAGTGGGATTAGCGGCGGCGGAGGGCTCTGAGGGCTTGGGTGGGGACTAGGCGGACGTTGTAGACCTCGGTTCGGCGGCGGGGGGCGTCGAGCGGGTGCTCGGCTAGCTCGAGGAAGTCGGCACCTACTCGGTCGATCGTGCCGGTGACCGGGGAACCTCCGGCGCAGAAGAGGGTGACCGGGGAGCGATCGCGCGCGATTCCGCGCAGCAGATGGGCCAGGCCGAGCTTGCCTTCGATCGCTCCGATGGCCGGCTCCGCCCACGGGCCCAGGCGGTGTACGGCGACCAGGGCGGCGACTGGGATCAGCCATTCCTCGTACCGCTCGGTCTCGATCAGCACGCAGTCTTTCCCGACCCGCGTCAGCATCCCGTGCACGGGATCCGCGTCGATCAACTCGACCCGTACGACGGTGTCGACAGCACCCCGCAGCCGGTCGAGCACGGTGATCTTCCCGACCTCGGCCCGGATCCGATCCGCGACCTCGCCGTACAGATCCCCCTCCTGAAGCGCCTCGAACTGAGACTCCAGATCCGCGAACAACGCATCCCACCGCATACCCGCGAACCTACCGGCCGCCCGCGTCATCCCAGCCCACCACCCGCGCGCGTTCACGGAGGCCGGGCAGTCACCTTGGGTCAGGGAAGTTGACGCTTTGTGGGTTAAGGACTTGCAAAGCGGCCGTAGATCCGGTCTATAGTGATCAAGCCAAAGCAAACTAACGCAAACTCATAGGTCGGGAGCGAAGCGGGATGAACGCGATGATCCGAGGGGCGAAGGGGATGCTCGCGGTTGCGGCACTCGTCGCGGTCGGCCTGGGGTTGCGCTGGATGACCGACGGCGCGATCACCGGGATGCGGACCTACGACCTCGAGTCGATGACGGTCCTCGTGGTCGGGACCGTCGCGTGGATGGCCTACGGGTGGTTCGTGCTAGCGGTCCTCATGACTGTCCTCGAGCAGATCCCCGGGGCGATCGGCGCGCTGGCGAGTGTTGTCGTCGGGCGAATCACCTCGAAGACCGCCCGCACGCTCCTCCGCTCCGGCCTCGGCGTAGCCGCCGTAACGCCCCTCACGGTCGGCGTAGCCCACGCAACCCCCGGCGATGGCGGCACCAGCCAGGCATGGACACAGGTAGAGCCCCGCTCAACCGTCCAACTCACCGACACCACCAGCTGGCGCACCACCGAGCCCGCCTCAACAATCCGCCTCGCCGCACCCGGCACCCACCCGGAAGCTGCTCCTTCGGGTACCGCAGACCAGCGCACCACCGAGCCCAAATCCACCATCCACATCGCCGCACCCGACGCCGGCATCCATCGGCCGGCCGCCTCCTCGGGTACGACGGACTGGCGTGCAAGCGAGCCGCCGTCGACGGTCCGGCTGACTGAGGAGGCGTCGGGCACAGGTCCGGCGCAGTCCGTTGGCCGGACTGATGCACCCAACCCGCACACGACTACACCGCCCCCGGAGCGACCGGCCGAAGCCGCCCAGCCGAACACCGGCGTGGCGACTCCGGCGCCAACCACAGGTGCTGACGCGCGCGACGCCGTACCGACGCCTCAGCCGACTGCGGGCACTCGCCAGCACGACGGTGTGGCAGCCCCTGCGCCGACCACACGCGCTGGGCAGCCGCGCGGCGTACCGACTACCCAGCCCACTGCGGACGCTCGTCGGCATGACGGCGTACCGACTACCCAGCCCACTGCGGACGCTCGTCGGCATGACGGCGTACCAACCTCTGAGCCGACTGCGGGTGCTCGTCGGGATGGTGGCGAGCCGGTGGCCGGTGCGGGGCGGGTTCGGGTGGGGGTGCCTGATCGGCCGGCTGTGGGGGCGGGGACTCGGTATACGGATCTGCGGTCTGGGGTTCCCGTGCGGGTGCCTGGGTCGGTTGTGGTGACGGCCGGGGATTCGTTGTGGAGTCTTGCGGCGGCGGAGCTCGGGGCGGGTGCGAGTGCTGAGGCGGTCGCGGCTCGGTGGCCGGAGTGGTACGCCGCCAATCGTCAGGTGATCGGGTCCGATCCCGACCTCATTCTTCCCGGTCAGGTGCTGCGCATCCCTGCAGCCGGTACTGGCCATCATGTGCCGCCCACCCAACAGGAGAAGTGACATGAGCCAGCCACAGAACCTCCGTGCGGACGAACTCCAGCACCCGACTCCCCTCTCCACTCTCGCGGCCGTTCCGCAGGCCGCCGCCTCGGACGACGTAGTCGGGATGGTCAGCGTGGCTACGCCCCGGCTGCGGGCCGTCGGCGGTCGGTCGGCGGGGACCGGAGCTGAGCGCGGCGCCGGGTCCGTTGCCGGGCGAGGTGTCGGCTCTGTTGCCGAGCGCGGTGCCGGGTCCGTTGCCGGGCCAGGTGTCGGCTCTGTTGCCGAGCGCGGAGCCGGGTCCGTTGCCGGGCCAGGTGTCGGCTCTGTTGCCGAGCGCGGTGCCGGCTCTGTTGCCGAGCGCCGTGCCGGGTCCGTTGCCGGGCCAGGTGTCGGGCCTGCTGCCGAGCGCGGTTTCGGGCCGGGTGTCGGGTCTGGTGTTGAGCACAGGGTGCCGGCGACGGTGCGGTATGCGGAGAGCATGACGGAGGGGGCGTTGGCCCTGCGGTTGCAGGCGATCACTCGGCTTGGGGTGGTGTCTGCGCCTACCACTCTCACCAGCCTGGCGGCGTTCACATCTGCGCCGGCTCAGGCTCCGGCGGTGGTCGGCGGGGCGGATGAGCAGGCCGCCGTTCGGGGTGTGGTGAACGCTCAGGGCGAGCCTGCACCGGCCGCGGCTGCGGCTGCGTCGGTGGCCGAGGCGCGGAAGCTTGCAGCGGTGCCGGCTGGTGACGCGGTGGCGGACGGGGCTGGGGCGGCGACGTCGGGGTCGGCGGAGAGTGGTGGGTCGGCGGTGGAGCGGGTGCTGGTCGCGGTGCCGGAGCGTGGGGCATCTGCCGGAGGTGCTGTCGGGCGGGCTTCGGCGGGTGCTGGCTCGGCGTGCGAGGGTTCGGCGAGCGCTGACTCGGCGGGCGCCGGCTCGGCGGGCGCCGGCTCGGTGGGTGCGGGTGCGGTGGGAGCGGGCTCGGCGGGTGCGGGCTCGGCGGGTGCGGGATCGGCTGGGCGGGCTGCAGGAGTTGGGTCTGGGGTGCCGGAGGCGGGGGCTTGGGCTTCTCGGTTGGTGCAGGCGGTTTCGGAGGTGCTGGCGGGAGATCGGCCGATTTCGCAGCTGGTGCGGTTTACGGATGATGCTGTGTTCACGGAGTTGAATCGGCGGGTTCGGATGTTGGGGCTGACGACGACTGCCACCACTCGTGGGGCGAAGGAGCGGAGTGCGGTGCGGTCGGTTCGGGTTTGTGCGCCGACTGAGCATGTGGCTGAGGTTGCTGCGCACGTGCGGCACGGGGATCGGTCTCGGGCGATCGCCTTGCGGATGGAGATTCGCCGCAACCGATGGGTCTGCACGGCACTCGAGCTCGGCTGATCGAACGGGCACCTGGTTGGACGAGCAGCTGACCGCACGGCAGTCGTTTGGATGGGCAGCTGACCACACGGGCAGCCGGTCGAACGGGCAGCGGTTTGAGCGGGCAGCGGGTTGAGCGGGCAGCTGACCACACGGGCAGTCGGTTGGGACGGGTGGCTGACCACATGGGCGGCGGGTTGAGCGGGTGAACTTTGGGGTGGGGGTGGAGCGTCTAAGGAGCGCAATCGGATCGTGCGGTTGTTGTCATGTGGCTGCGGCGGGCGCGGCGTACCGTAACCGGGTCGGTCGATGGATCGGTCCTCGTCGTTCGGGGGAACGAATGTCAGACAGCACGTTCACCAGGACGCTGGGGTCCAGCGGACCGGCAGGCGGCGTACGAGCGGAGTCCACTGGGGTGACGCCGGGTGTGCCGTGGCAGGTCGCGTTGGACGACTTGACCGACGCGGAGCGGGCGCGAGTCCTGCCCACCGTACGGCGACGTCGGTGGACCGAGCGGATGCCGCTGCTCTATCCGCTGGCCGTACGGTTCCACCGGGTGCGCAAGCGCCTCGAGTGGATGACGTCCAGTACGCCGTACGCACGGAGTCGGGAGCTGGATCGTCTGCCGGTGCGGGTGAAGCGGCACAAGTCGTTCTTGTTGCGGCAACTCGGTGAGACCGAGATGTGGATGCAGCACAACAAGGTGACCAACCTGAAGCTCGCGTGTGCGCAGGTCGACGGGCTGCTGATCCGGCCGGGCGAGACGTTCTCGTTCAACAAGCTGGTCGGGAACGCGACGCGTCGCAAGGGTTATCGGAAAGGCATGCGGCTGTCGAACGGGCAGGCACGGCCCGGTATCGGCGGCGGGATCTGCCAGCTCGCCAATCTGCTGCACTGGATGGTGCTGCACTCCCCGATGACGGTGACGCAGCGGTCCACGCACAGCTTCGACCCGTTCCCGGACAACGGGCGGGTGCTGCCGTGGGGCGTGGGCTGCAGCATCGTCTACAACTACGTGGATCTGCAGTTCCGCAACGACACCGACCAGACGTTCCAGCTGCGGCTCGACGTGGGTGAGCGCTACCTCGAGGGCGAGATCCTCTCCGACACCCAGACCGAGTCGTCGTACCGGGTGTTCTCGCAGGACGAGCGGTTCCTCCGGGTCGGCGCGGACTACTTCCGTCGGAACGAGATCTGGCGGACCGTGATCGACCGCCGCACCGGTACGCCGACCCGCGACGAACTGATCCGCGAGAACGTTGCCTTGGTCAAATATGTCCCCACCGGCGTCGAAGTACTGGACGTCGTGCCGTCGGGCGCGTGACCCGAGTCCTGGAAGCAACTGCCCGCCGGCACAGCCGCTAATCGAGTAACGAGCAGCCGTACTTCTCGAAGAGCGCGGCCACGTCTCCGGAGAATCCGCCGTGCAACTCGCCGAGCATGGCGTGAGTCTTCGCCGACATCACCAGCACGTACCTCGCCGGCTCCTCGCCCGGGTTGCCGAACGTGTGCGGCACCCCGCGCGGACCGACGATCCCCGAGCCGGCCGGAACGTCGTAGTCCTCGCCGTCGATCCGCAGCCGCAGCGTCCCGGCGAGGACGTACCACGCCTCGTCGTCCTCGTGATGCACGTGCAGCGGCGCCTGCCACGCCACCTGGTCCGACGTACGCCCCGCCGCTTCCCACTCCGCCAGCACCAGCCCCGATCCCGCCGGCGCGACCGTTCGTCCGAGCAGCGGTACCGCCGACACATCCTCGCGACGCGACATCAATATCTCCTTACGGCATAGACCGTATGGCCCCAGGACCAGACATTCTTGTTCGTGAGAGCCACCACTGCAACGCCGCCGGAGGAATCTGTCGGTGGTGCGTTGCAGACTGAGGGCGTGACTCTGGATGTCGAGCCGTACCGGGAGCGACCCGCCCTGGTGCCCGGTGCCGCGGTGTGGACGCGGACCGCGGAGGGCGGGGACTACCGGGTCCTGCCCGACGGGTGCATGGACCTGATCTTGATGGATGACGACCTGATCGTGGCCGGGCCGGACAGCCGGGCCTGGACCGGCACCGCGGAAGCAGGCACGAGGTACGCCGGGATCCGGTTCGCACCAGGCGCGGCGCCAAGCTTTCTCGGCGTCCCGGCACGCGAACTGCTGAACGAGCGAGTGCCGCTGAGTGAACTGTGGTCGCCTGCCCGGAGTAGACGGCTACTGGATCGAGTGCGGTCGGCGCAGGACCCGGCTTTCGCGCTGGACGAAGCGGTCGCGAGGTTGGTTGAGGTGCCACCGGATCGGCTGATCTCCCACGTGCTGCGCAGCATCCGGTCCGGCATGCTGCGCAAAGGTGTGCTGAGTCTCGCGGGCAGCGTCGGGTTGAGCGAGCGCCAGCTGCATCGGCGCTGCCTAAATGCGTTCGGCTACGGCCCGAAGATGCTCGACCGCGTCCTGCGGATGAACGTCGCCCTCGACCGCGCCCGCACCGGCGTCGCACTCGCGGACGTCGCCGTACTCACCGGGTACGCCGACCAGGCCCACTTCACGCGGGACGTCAAAGCGCTGACCGGTCTCCCCCCTCGGATACTCCTGGGCTAGCCGCCCGTCGCATGTCAGCATTGCTGTTCATGACTGCCGAGATCAGTACGGCGACTCTGCGGCACAACCCCTTGAACGCGGTGACGGCGACCGTGGAGCGGATCACGTACGCCGACGGCCGCACCGCGGTACGCAAGCAACTGCGGAAGCCGGTGGACTCGACCGGCCCATGGGCGGCCTCGACCGACCCGCGGCATTGGAACTACTGGCGTCGTGAGCTCGACGTCTACCAGGACGAGGAGCTCCGCAAGCACCTGGCCGACGCCGGTCTCGTGCTCCCCGCAGCGGAGGTCGAGGAGCATGCGGATGGCGCCGTACTGCTGATGGAAGACATCACCGGCACATCCGGGACCGAATTCAGTCTGGCCGAGCACGCGGCACTCGCCCGGGCCTGCGGTCGGTGGCAGGCGCGGCCCGCGGGAGAGCGGGCATGGACGTCGACCGGTTTCCTACGTGACTACTCCACGACCCGTGAGGTCCCGTGGCACCTGATGAACGACGATGCGGCCTGGCAGCAGCCGCTCGTCGCGGAGACCTGGCCGCCCAAACTGAGGGCGGCCTGGACTTACCTGCTGGCCCACCGCGATGAACTGCTCGACCTGGTCGCCGGTCTCCCCCGCGCCCGCTGCCATCTCGATTTCTGGGTCTCGAACGTGGTCCAACGACCCACCGGCGAACTAGCCCTGTTCGACTGGGCGTTCACCGGCGACGGCGCCCTGGGTGAGGACCTCGGCAACCACATCCCGGACGCCGTCTTCGACCTGTTCTGGCCGGCCGAGCGCCTGCCGGAGCTCGCGGAGACCTGTATCGCCAACTATCTCGACGGTCTCCGCGAGGCCGGCTGGCGCGGCGATCCCGACCAGGTGCGCCTGGCCGTGATGGCGTCCGGCGTCAAGTACGCCTGGCTCCTTCCCGGCCTCCTCGGCCGCGCCTCCGACACCTCACACAACGCCTACCACCAGCAAACCGACAGCCGTCACCTCTTCCAGCAACGCGGCCTGGCGCTCGCCTTCGTCGCCGACTGGTGCGCGGCGGCGCTCAGCCGAGTACGACGGTGAAGCCGCCGGGCTGGACGACCGCACGAGCGGCGTTTCCGCGGGAGTGCAGTTCGCCGGAGGACGTGTAGGAGTACGCAACCCGTCCCGGGACGCTGACGGTGCGCGGGTGGGTGTCCACGCTGGTCAGCAAGGTCGCAGCACCCAAGCGGAGGGTGCTGATGGTGGGGATCAGGAGCAGCGAGTCCAGCTGGACCGGGCCGCTCGCCGCCACCACCAGGTTCGTCGCGTACGCCGGAAGCGACGTGCGCAAGGTGATCGGCTGCAAGGCGCCAGGTGCGGCGGAGATGCCTTGCGGACCGGTCACGTGGTTGATCGCGCCCAGCACCCGCGAGCCCGTGGTCCAGGTCGTGCGAGCGGGGTTGGGTGTGTCGACCAGGTTGACGACGGGGAGGACGAGTCGGGCCTGGGGTGAGGCCGAGAGGGTCCACGTGGCAGAGCCACCGGCGTCGAGGGACAGGTAGGCCCCGTTGCTCCATTGGGACTCGCCGGTCCAGGCAGACGGTGGGGTGACCACCTGGCCGCCGACAGCGGACTCGGCTTCGACAATCTGCAGGCCGTCGTACGTCGGACGCCCAGCCAGCCGGGCCACGTCCGGGTTGGCGTCGAGAGCGAGCATCGAAAGCTGGCCGTGGATGCTGGACTCGGCGCCGGAGTTGCGGTTGATGACACCGTCGCCGGAGACGCCGTCGTACGTACGACCGGTGGCCGGGTCGTAGGTGGCCTCACCGGCCCGGTTCGCGCCGAAGTACCAGGCCGCGACGAAGGCGGCGACCTGCTTGAGGCCGGGGAGTCCGACCGCCAACAGGCCCTGCAGGCGAGCGTCGACGCCGTACGCGATCTGGGTGCGGTCGATCGGGACTGGGAGCCAGCCGTTGTCAGGACCGCCAGCGGTCATGAGGAGCGGTGTGAAGCCGGCCGTGTCGCCGATCGCTGGAGTCAGGAGCTTGCGGGAACCCAGCGCTGACGAAGCGGCAGCGAGTGCCGACGGCATCTGTGCGCCCCACGCATGCCAGTCCGAGATCGACTCGCCCCACGGCAGCAGCGCACGGAACGGCCAGTCCCGGCTCGATCCGGCACTCATGGCCGCGATGCCTTCCGCGAACTGTGACAGCGCCCGCCGAGCCCGCGCTGAACCGCCTGCCCGGACGTACGCCGACAGACCGAGGACGGCCTCGGACGTCGCATCGGCGCCGTTGACGATGAGCCACGCTGGCAGACGGCGACCGTCAACGACGTTCCATGTGCCATAGCGGATCAGAACCTGCCGCTCGAGCGCAGCGATCGCCAACTCGAGTCGAGCCCGGAGGAAGTCGGCGAAGGCACGGTCCTGGGAACGGAAGGCGGCGTACCCCTCCCCCAGCGCCCACACGGTCCGGGCGAGCCAGTACGACGGTCCGGAGTCGGACGGGTCGGGGAGCTCGACCGGATCGGCACTGGGATTCAAAGTGCCGTCCGGCTGCATCCAGAGCACCACGTTGCCGTTGGGCGACTGCAGATAGGTCAACCCGCGCAGGAGGTCACGGGCGGCGACCATCGAGGTGCGCTCGCCGAACTGCCGCCAGTGGCGCAGGTAGACCACGGCAGCCCGGGCGATGTCGTCGGTGTTGAAGGCACCCTGACCGTAGGTGTTGCTCACAGGGTCATAGGCACCGCCGCCAATGCGCTTGTACGAACCGTCGGGCTGCCGGTCCGCATAGGTCCACAGCACGCCCAGCGGTCCCGATCCGAACGTGCTGTGACCCGCGGCCGGCGGCGGAGTGACCGAGGCGCGGAGGAAGTCGAGATGGGCGAGGTTGGACAGGCGTCCGGAGGCGGACGCCGGGAGTGTTACCGCTGATGCGGCGGCCAGGGCCACAGCACCGCCGAGGACGGTTCGGCGGGTGGGTTTCATGTCAGCCGGTCCAATCTGGCGACACCGATGGCGGCGTCGGCCATGCCGTAGAAGACGTAGCGGACTCCGTCGACCTCTTCGATCGCGGTCGGGAAGACCACATTGCCGACGGTTCCGACCTTCTCCTCCTCGGTCTCGGGCACCAGGATCGGCTCCGACGTACGCGCGATCACCCGGGTCACGTCTTCCGGGTCGAGCAGCAGCGCACCGGCTGCGTAGCAAACCTTCTGCGTGGTCGGGTCGAAACCTTCCGGCTGCTCACCGGTGACGCCGTGGTGGATCACCAGCCAGCCCTCCGGCACCCGCAGCGGCGCCGGACCGGCCCCGATCTTCAACTCTTCGAACGGGTACTCCGACATCGCCACCAGCCGGTGATTCCGCAGGTGCACGAGATTCCGCACATCACGCTCGACGTCAGCCACCGGTACGAACGACACCCAGATCCCCGGCCGGTCATCGGTAACCCCGGCCGGCAAATGGACGCCCTCGCCCTCGCGGAACCACCCGAGGTCCCACATCGGCCGGTGCAGCATGGCGTACGACGGTTCGCCGTCCGGCCCGGGCACCGGCTCGGGGAAGAACACCGTGTCCTTGTTGGGGAACAGGTTCAGGTCCGTGTCCAGGTCGGGCTGGTACTCGAAGTGCAGCGGCCCCAACCGCCGCCACTCCCGCAGATCCGACGACACGGCGAGCGCCGGCTTGGGCCCGAGCGGGCCATAGGCGACGTACGTCATCACATGCAGTCCGAGCGACGGTACGAACGTCACCCGCGGGTCCTCCACGCCGGCGTTGTTCTTCCCGCGCTCCCAGCCTTCGTCGGGCGCGAGGACGACGCCTTCGCGCCGGACGCCGACCGGTACGCCGTCGGCCAGCTCGACCGCGGCCAGGCCGACCCGGGAAATGTTGCCGGACGCAACCAGTCGGGGCAGCAGGTAGAGCTGCCCGTCCGGGGTATGACCGGTGGCTGGGTTCAGCACGCCCTCGGCCTCGAGTTCGTTGCCCGGCTCGGGCGTCATCAGGACGCCGACACGGGTCAGGGTGTAAGGAACAGTCACCACGAAATGCCTCTCAAAATCAGCCCTTCACTCCGGACGAGATGTTCGAGGAGATGAAGCGGCGTTGGAAGATGACGAACAGTGCGACCGCGGGTGCGGCGAGCACGCACGCCCCGGCGAGGACGGCGCCGAACGGGTTGGCTGCTCGGGCCGACACGGTGGTCAGGTAGTTGGACAGCGACACCGCGAGCGGTTGCAGGGTCTGCTGCTTGGTGATCAGGAACGGCCAGAGGAACTCGTTCCACGGCCCGATGAACGTCAGCAGCACACCGGTCAGCAGCGCCGGTTTCACCAGCGGTACGGCGACCCGCCACAAAATGCTGAGCTCGGACGCGCCGTCGATCCGGGCAGCGTCGAACAACTCGGCCGGCAACTGCAGGAAGTACTGGCGGAACACGAAGACCGCTGTCGAGTTGATCGCGAACGGCAGGATCATGCCGAGGTACGAGTCGGCCAGGCCGTAGCTGCGCACGATCATCACGTACAGCGGGATCGTCAGCAGCTGGAAGGGCACGACCTGGATCAGCAGCATCAGATTGAACACCACCGCGCGGCCGCGGAACTGCAACCGGGCCAGGGCGTAGCCCGCGAGCACACCGAAGATCAGCGTCCCGAGGATCACCCCACCGGTGAAGATGCCGGAGTTGATCAACGATTTCCCGAGGTTGATCGCCTTGTTGATCTCGCTGTAGTTGTGCAGCGTCACGTTCCCGGTCGGGATCGACCCGGAGACGGACGGATCGGGCTCGGCCTGCAGGCTGCCGATCAGCATGTAGTAGAAGGGGAACAGGAACACGAAGGCGCCGATCAGCAGCGCGACGAACCGCAGCCGCATCAGTCTTCCCTCCCGACGAAGCGCCGTTCGAGCAGCGCGAGGATCAGCACGCCGATCACCAGCAGTACGCCGATCGCGGAGCCGACGTCCGGATTGCCTTGTTCGATGCCCTTCTGGTACATGATCAGCACCGGCGACGCCGAAGCGCCGTCCGGGCCACCGCCGCCGGTCAGCAGATAGGGCTCGGTGAACAGGTTGGCCCCGGTCACCGTGGCCAGCAGAACCACCAGTGTGGTCGCCGGCCGGACCCCTGGAACGGTCACGTTCAGGAACGACTGCCAGCGACCGGCGCCGTCCATCGACGCCGCCTCGTACAGATCCGCGCCAACGTTCTGCAAGGCGGCCAGGTACAGCAGGATGAAGAACCCGAGCTGCTTCCAGGTCACGTAGAACGCCACCGTGGGCATCGCCAGCTTCGAGTTGACCAGCCAGGACGGGTCCGGCGCGAGCGGGCCGAGGATGGAGTTGACCAGCCCGTTCGAGCTGAACAGGAACAGCCACACCCCGACCACTGCCACGCTCGCGGTCACGTACGGCACGTAGTAGCTGACCCGGAAGAACGTCCGCCACCGGATCGCCGAGTTCAGCGCGGTCGACAGCCCGAGCGACAGGATCACGGTCAGCGGCACGTTGATGACCAGGAAGATCAGCACGTTCAGGAACGACCGCTGGACGGCGGGGTCCGTCAGCACAGTGACGTAGTTGGCGAACCCCACCCACGGCCGGTCCACGATCGCGCCCGGCGCCGCGAAGAAGTAGTCGTGGAACGACATGTACACCGCGAACCCGAGCGGGTACGCGAACACGGCCGCGACGAACACGACGTACGGCGTGACGAACGCGGTGCCGACCGGATGCTCTCCGAGGATCCGGGTGACCGGACCCCGTCTCATGACTGCTTGACCAGCTGATCGATCTTCTGTGCCGCGCCGTCGAGGGCCTCACCCGGGTCCTGCTGGCCGAAGATCACCGACTTGGAGTAGGCGTCGCGGAAGGTCTGCCAAATGGTGATCGAGTTCGGCACGTTCGGCACCTCGACCGTCCGGGCCGCCTGGTCGGCGAACGTCTTGTAGTCCGGGTTCTTGGTGAAGTAGTCCGCGAACACCGTCGCGACGTCCTTACGCAGCGGCATTTGTCCGGTCGTCTCCAGGAACTTACCGTCCTGCTCCTGGCTGGTGGCGAACTTCAGCACGTCCCACGCGGTCCCGCGGTTCTTGCAGGACGAGTACATCGCGATGTTCTTCGCGTCCGAGAAGGTGTGGACCTCGTTCGCCGGCTTGCCACTCGAGGTCGGCACCGGGACGACGCCCCAGTCGACCTTGCCCTTGTACGACGCGATCGCCCACGGACCGACGACCGCCATCGCGGCTGTGCCGTCGACGAACGCGTCACCGGTGTACTTCTCCTGCGAGGCGAGCTTGTCCGCGTACATCGTCCGCCAGAAGGTCGCGACCCGCTTGCCCTCGTCGGAGGCGAACGTGGACTTGCCGTCCTCGACGAGTTGCTTGCCGCCGGACTCGGCCGCGTACAGCGGGTAGAAGTCGAACCAGGACTGGTAGAACTCGTTGCTCGGCGCCGGGTAGATCGCGACCTTCGCGGCCTTCGCGGCGACCAGCTTGCGCGACGTCGCGAGGAACTCGTCGTAGGTCTTCAGCGGCGGGTTGGTGGTGTCGATGCCGGCCTTCGCGAACGCCTTCTTGTTGTAGAAGATCTCGACCGGGTTCGACTTCCAGGGCAGCTGGTAGTACTTGCCGTCCGACGACTTGTACTGCTGCGCGACGTCGCCGGAGCGGTCCTCGATGTAGGACTTGCCGTCACTGAAGCTGTCCAGCGCCACCAGGCCGCCCTGCTTCTGGAACTGCGAGACCGAGGCCGGCGAGGTGTTGAAGATCAGGCAGGGCGCGTTGCCCGCGGTGATCGCGGCACCGATGACCTCCTCGGAGCTCTTCCCGGTCGGGATCTCCTGGGCGGTGACCTTCTGGTCCGCGTGGGCCGCGTTCCAGGCCGCCACCATCTGCTTGCCCCACGCCACTTCCTCGGCGTTGTTCGAGTACCAGATCGTGATCGGCCCGGTGGCCTTGGCCGCGGCGTCGGCGTCACCAGAGCCGCCGCCGCTGTCACCACAGGCGGCGAGTGAGCCGGCCAGAACCAGCGCCAGCAGTCCAGCTTGCAACTTCATGTTTCCTCCAGGGGGGCACTACGCAGGCGCGGGGCCGGTGGACCGGCGGACGACGAGCTGCGCGGGGGGAAGCTCGACATCCGGTACGGCGGACGCACCGTCGACGAGCTGGTTGAGGGTGTGCGCCGCCGCTTCGCCGAAGCGGAACGGGTCGGCGCGGACAGTGGTCAGGCCGGGGTGGACGTACTCGGCCAGTTCGCTGTCGTCGAAGCCGGCGATGCTCAGGTCGTCCGGAACGGTCAGTCCGGCGGCCTGGGCCGCGCCGAGGCCGGCGATCGCCATCCGGTCGTTGGCGTAGACGATCGCAGTCGGCGGCTTCGGCAGTGCGAGCAACTTCCGGGTCGCCTCGATCCCGCTGGCGGCCGTGAAGTCACCGGTCTCGCCCGCCACCGGCTCCAGACCGGCGGCGGCCAGGGTCGCGACGAACGCTGTGGATCGCGCGGTCGCGTGCACGAACTCGGGTGGACCGGCAACGTGCGCGATCCGGGTGTGGCCGAGCTCGAGCAGGTGCTCGACCACCGCGCTCGTGCCCGGCCGGTCGTCCAGGATGACCGCCGGGAACGGCGACGTACTGTCGGGGCGGTTCAGCGTGACCGCCGGCAGGTCGAGCTCGACCAGCAGGTCGATCCGGGGATCGTCGTGCCGGAGGTCGGACAGGAACACCCCGTCGACCCGCGCGTCCTGCACGAGCCGCCGGTAACCGGCCTCCTCGTCCTGGCCGGCCGTGACGACCTGCAGGACCAGCGCCTGTCCGCCGGTGGCCAGCACGCTCTCGACCCCGGCGATGAAGGCCGGGAAGAAGGGGTCCGAGGACAGCACGGCCGGGTCCCGGGTGATCACCAGGCCGAGCGCGAACGCCTTCGAGACCGACAGCGACCGGGCCCGCTTGCTCGGCCGCCAGCCGAGCTCGTCCGCGGCGGCGAGGATCTTGTCCACGGTCGCCTGCGCCAGCCCGGGCCGCCCGTTGAGCGCGAACGAGACCGAGCCCTTGGACACCCCGGCCCGGCGCGCGACATCCGCGATCGTCGGTCGCTCTTTGCTCACGGCACCTCACTGCGGGGGAGGGAGAGGGGATTTAAACCGGTTTAAACAGTTACTAAACCGGTTAAAAACTCATTCGTCAAGGGTCTGGATCGCAGTCAGACGGCGACGGTCGTCGCGACCGCGCCGAGGTCGCGGAGCAGGGACAGACCCTGTGCCCGGGCCGCACGATCCGGAGCTGTCGCCAGCACCACTGCCTGCTCGTACCGTTCGCCGAGCTCGGCCCAGGCGGCCGCGGCCTCGTGCCACCGGCCGGCCAGAGTGGCCGCCCACGGTCCAGGCGCGTCGACCGGTTCCGGGACGTCGATCCCGGCCCGGCCCAGATACGCGCAGAGCTCTCCCAGGACCGATCGGTGTCCCGCACTCTCCGCCGTCGCGAGAGTCAGCCGGAGCTCATCGGTCAGCGAACCCCAGGAGCCGTCCAGCCATCCCAGCTCGGCCTGCGCCACTGCCAGTCGCGTGGCCACAAAGCTGTCGTCGGCAACCGCACGGTCTGCCAGCGCAACGGCCAGGACCGCACCGGCCTCCTGGTCTCCGCGCCGCGCGAGCAGACGCGCCAGCAAGCTCCTGGCCAGCGTCTCCATCACCCCCGGTTCACCCGGCGCGTCCAGCAGCTCCCGCAGATCGGCGATCGCCCGATCCCACTTCCCCCGGCTCGCCTGGACCGCGGCCAGGGTGAGTCGCAGCCGGTACTGTCCCGCGAAGAACTCCCCGTCCGCCGCGGCCCTGAGCCCACCGGCGACGTACTTCTCCGCTTCGTCCAGCCGGCCGCTGCGATACGCGCCGCCCGCCGCGTTGACGTAGCACCGCACCAAGGTCTCGATCCGGCTGTCCGACCCGGCCAGCGAGATCGCCCGCCGCAGGTCCGCGTCGCCGCCCAGATCACCCCGGGCCAGCCTGGCATCGCCCAGATAGCAATTGGCCTGCGCCTCCAGATCCGGCCGATCGAGGCGCTGGCTGAGGTTCAACGCCCGCTCGGCGGCAGACTCCGCGCGGCGGCTGGGCTCGGCGACGATGCCGACCGTCGCCAGGTTGCTGTGCGCACGGGCCACCTCGATGAGCGCGGCCGCGAGCCGGGCGTCGTCACCGAGCGGCTCGAGAATCTCGACGGCCTGGTCCGCCGCTTGTCGTGCCCGCATCGGCCCGGGTGCGAACATGGCGACCCGAGCCAGCACCAGCAACGCCTCGGCCTGCAGGACGGCATCGCCCTGGGCGGCCACGACCCCTGACTCGGCGGACTCCGAGGCTGCCTCGAAACGGTTGACGACGTACAGCGAGTAGGCCCGCCGGGTGAACAACTCGGCTGCCGTCCGCGAGTCGAGCAGCTCACGATGCCGCAGTACGACGTCCAGTACGCCGGCGGCCTGCCGATGCGCACCGAGGCGGGCCGCCTCGAGCGCGGCACCCGGGCCGTACTCGAGGATGACGTCGATCCGGCCGGCTCGCTCCGCGTGGTGCACCAACCGGGAAGGCTCCACCTCGGGGCGTCCGAGGAGTACGTCGACCACCGCCTTGTTGGCCTGGATCCGCTCACCCGCGGTCAGCGCGGACTCGATCGCCTGCCTGGCCAGCTCATGGCGGAAGGCGACGGTCGTATCGGTACCGATCACGATGCCGGACCGCTCGACCTCGAGCAGCACGTCAGGATCCGCGAGGCTCTCGGCCAGCCGGCGCTCGGTCCGGGTCGGGATGACGGACAGCCGTTCGACCAGCGCCCGTGCGGGGGCCGGCAACTTGCCGACCCGCGCGAGGACGGCATCGCGCACCGTGTGCGGTACGCCGGCCCCACCGCCGGTGAGCACCTCGGTGACGAAGAACGGATTCCCCTGCGTGACCCGGTGGATCTCCACGGCGTCCTCCGGGGTCGCCGCGCCAAGTCGTCGTACGGCCTCCACGCTCAACGGCGGTAGCGTCACTCGCTGGACCAACGCGCCGGCCAGACTTCCCAGCAACTGCCGGAGCGGGTGCCCGGCGTCGACCCCGGTTTCGCGGAAGGTCAGCAGCAGCACTGCAGGGATGCCTGGGAATCTGCGGGCGAGGAAGCGGATCGCGTCGAGGGTCGCGTCATCGGCCCAGTGGATGTCCTCCACCACGACGACCGACGGGCGTTCGGAGAAGATCCGCAGCAAGGCGGGCAGCACACTGTCCGCCCGATCACCGGCCAGCGCCGACGCCAGCTCCGGGTCGTTCTCGGCCATGTCGCGGAACGGCCCGAGACTGCGCGGCGCCAGCAGGTCGTCACACCCGCCCACGGCCACCCTGATCGCCGGGCTCAGCCCGTCGAGGAAAGCGCGCACCAGCGCCGACTTGCCGGCACCGGCCTCACCCGAGACCAGGGCGACGACGCCACGGCCTTCCTCGACGGCCGCATCGGCCGCCGCGGCGAGTTCCGCGAGTTCGACGTCGCGCTCCACGAGGTCCGTCCGCCCGGGGATGCGGGGTTCCACCGCCACCTGCCGAGAGGGCGGATCGACGGCCAGCAAACGGTCCCGCAGTACGACGGCCTCGGGGCCGGGCGCGAGACCGAGCTCGGCCTCGAGAACCCTTTCCATCCGGGCGTACTGGCGCAGTCCACTCGCTCGATCTCCGGCGACGACCGCCTCGCGCAGGAGCTCGACGTGCGCCTCTTCGTTGGCTGGATCCATGGCCAGCAGGTCTTCCCACCGGCCCGCACACCGCAGCAGCCGCATGACTCGGAGGCGGAGGCGCTCGCGGGGTTCCTCCAGCCATGGCTCGGACAAGTCGTCGGGCAGCAGCTCGCCGGCCAGCTTCAAGGCCTGGGCGCAGCGTTCGGGCGACACCGGCTCGGCGCCGAGCGCGTCGTCCGCGCCGAGTTCGAAAGTGGTCGCATCGACCTCGAGCTGCGCATCGGGAAAGAGCGCGATCACCTCACCCTTCAGGACGACGGCGTCCCGATCACCGAGCACGGTGCGGGCATAGTGAGCCGCCTTGTGCAGCCGCGGCAGAGCGACGTCCATCGGGACCTCTGGCCACAGCGCATCCACGACCCGGTCCCGGTGGACCCTGCCGTCGGGCGCCAGCGCGAGTAGCTTGACCAGCGCGGCGGCCTGGCGCCGACCCCAGCGGTTCGCGGTGATCGGCGCGCCGTTCACGAGGACGGTGAAACCGCCCAGCAGCTGGACGCTGACGTGCATAACTCGGATCGTAGGCGCCAGGAGAATCCCCTTCTATAGCGAGAAGTGCGCGACCTCGTCGCGCATCGCGGCGCTGACGTCCCGGAGTCGCACCCGCACCTCGTCGAGGCTCCACGCGTACGACGCGACCGACTCGGTGGCGTCGAACAGCGCACTGGACAAGCGATCGCGGGTCGCCTGGTAACTCTCCAGGTCCGCTCCTCCGGTCAGTGCATCACTCAGCAGCTCGGCATCACGAAGCGCGTCGGTGATTCCGTGCGTGGTGATCGGATCCTTGTAGTAGCCCGCGTCTCCGACCAGAGCCCACCCCGGCCCGTAGGACCGACGGACGAATCCGGCCGCGCCCGCCCAGCCATGTATCCGATCCGCCGCCCTCGCCGCGAACGCTCGGTAGGCCAGGTCGGTCGAGGTTTCCGCGAGCAGCGTGGCGAAGGCCTGTTCGGTCCCGCCGCGACGCAGGGCTCGCATGCGGGCCGGCGTGGTAGCGACGAAGACGCAGGTCAGCCCATCATTCGTGGGGATCAGACCGGCGCCGCTGCCGGCGGCATACGCGAACTCGTAGCCAGCCGCGCGTACGTTGCTGTAGTACCGATACAGGATCGCGCTCCGGGACTGACCTCGCCGAACGACGGGCGCGCCGGTCGCCGCCGCCACGGTCGACCGAATGCCATCGGCCCCGACCGTGATCCCGGCCCGGAGATCCTCGGTCCGCCTCGTACGGTGCCGGACGCGGACGCCGTTCACCCGCCCGTGCTCGTCGTGCAGGAGCGCCGTCACAGCTGTTTCGTGCCGGACCTGCACACAGGCAGCGGCCGCCGCGTCGACGAGAACCCGGTCGAGGAGTTGTCGACGTGGCGCGTACAAGGCGTCCACGCCGCCACTGGCACGGATGGCGACTTCCTCAGGCTCACGGTCGGTGTAGTGGAACGTCGTACAGCGGATCGGTGGCGTACCGGCCAGCTCGTCCAGCAACCCCCAGCGCGACAACTGCAGGACACCGGCCCGCATCAGACCGTGCGTGGAGACGGTGTCGCTCCCGTAGGCCGCCCGCTCGATCAGAGCGACGCGAGCACCCGCTCGGGCCAGCAGCATCGCGGTCGCTGCACCCGCCACCCGTCCACCGACAACGAGAACGTCGTACGTGCTCATGCGGCCGGCTCCTCGTTGCAAGCAGTCAGATGTCGTACGACGGTTGCCGCGTCATGACGAGCTCCGTCGATGAACGCGGAGTCGCGCCGATACTGGAACCGCTGGCCGACGACGTACACACCTGGTGCCGCGGTGACGCCGCGGTCCTGCCGGATGTGGCCGTCCGGACCGAGGATCGGTAGCCGGAGCCACGGGTAGTCAGGCCGATAGCCCGTGGCGACGAGCACAGTGGTGATGCCTGCCCTGTGCAGATCCAGGACGGCCGTCGGCGGTGGAGCCACCACAGCGGGTGGCCGGTGGCCGCGCGGGGCATCGTCGTACCGATCGACGGCGTCCAGCAGGCGGTACATGCGCGCATCGGCTGCCGCCGTGGTCTCGGCCAGGTCCGGCCGGAAGCGCGCCCGGGCGCCCGCCATCCCGTCGAAGTGACCGAGCAGTCGGACCCCGTCGCTCTGAAGGGTGACCAGGTCAAGCACTTCGGCCCGGCCCGCCAGCTGCATCGACGGTTCCCGCCGGGCCGCAGCCGGGTCACGGACGTCGTCGATGGTCCGCGCCAGCCGCCCGGTGCGTTCCAGCCACCAGAAGATGTCCTTGCCGCGGTACGAGCGAGGCATCCTCGTGTGCCGGCCCACCGAGAGGAACACCTCGCGGCCGACCCGGTTGAGCTCGTCGGCGATCTGTACGCCGGAAGCCGAAGCGCCGATCACCAACACGCCACCCGGCGGGAGCTGAGCCGGATTGCGATAGCCGGTCGCCGTGGTCATGTCTTGCCCCAGCCCGGTCGGCACCCGCGGCACTCCGGGTCCGGTCGCGATGACCACGTGGCGAGCTCGCCAGGTGCCGTGGTCCGTCGCCAGCCGATAGTCGCCGCAACCCATACGGGACAGGTCCAGCACCGTGGTGCCGGTGATGATCGGAGCACCGAACGACTCGGCGTACCGCTCGAGGTGGCGGACGAAGCGGCCGGTCGTCATGAATCCGTCCGGGTCGGGTCCTTGGTAGTCCCAGCCGGGCAAGCGCATCATCCAGTTCGGCGAGAGCAGTCGCAGCGAGTCCCAGCGTTCGCTACGCCAGCTCTCGGCGAGCTGTCCCCGGTCGATGACCGCGTGCTCGCGGCCCGCCTGCGTGAGCAGCCGGCTGACGGCCAGCCCGGCATGGCCGGCACCGATCACGACGGTGTCGATGGCGATCATCACATCCCCCTCAGGTGCCGGCCGTCGGCGATCAGTTGCAGACGATGTCGATGGCGACGGGCGTCGGGTTCGCGAGTACGTCGTACACGGCCGAGCGGCGCCGGGACTGCTCGACGATGCCGCGCAGGGTCTCCTCGTCGGCCTCACCCTCGATCGCGAAGGTGACCCGGATCTGCTCGTACCCGTTGCGGACCGAGCCGTCGGACAGACCGAGGATCCCGAGCAGATCGATGTCGCCGGTGACCGTGGATGTGACCTTGGTGAGCTGCACGCCCCGGGCCGCGGCGATGTTGGCGACACCGGCGGTCAGACAGGCGGCGATCGCGTGCAGCAGGTACTCCACCGGGGTCGGCCCGTGGTCGGTCCCGACGAGGACCTCCGGGTGGTCGAACTCGACCACGGTGTCGGACTTGTGCCGCATTTCCTGCATCGCGCCGAAGAAGTCCGACGCGGTGGAACGGCTGTGCGTCCCGGACACCCAGGTGTTGCTCGCCCGGAACTGGAACTTGGCGATCTCGTTCTGGCCCTTGACCGCGTCGATGGTCGCGAACAGCGTCGCGGTGTCGACCCCGTTCCGGCGCGGTTTGTCAGTTGTGGTGCTCATCGACGTCCTCGCTTCGCTCCGGGCGCCGACGAGACACGACATGGACTGCGCTTGATGATGAACTCGCTTCGCTCCTTCATGGGATCCTCCCTGGTTGGCACCGGCCTCCCGCTGGTGTCTGCCGTGGACGTTAGGAGGGGCGCCTTCCCGCGACCTTCCCCCGGACTTCCCTGCGCAGTGCCGCACTATCTGGCGGAATTCGCGCACTTGTTTGCAACTTCTCCTTGACGGGGAGACGCCGCGGCGCTTGACTTGGTCGGCAGTGACGCACCCAGCCGGTAGCGGTCCGACGAGGTCCGGAGTCCGGTTTTCAGGCGCCAGGGCCGCTCGATCCACCCAAGCCCGAGGCGGGGTCGCGTCCCCGGGACCGATGGAGCAATCGTGTCCAACCTTGCTCGCCGCCTGCTCTTGGCCGCTGTGGCCGCAGCCCTTGCCGTGACCGCGGCCGTCACCGTCTTCACCCGCAACCCAGCCGATGCGGCCGTCATGCTGCCGCCGACGCACGCCAAGTTCGACTACCAGATCGGCGGCGCGTACACGCCACCCGCCGGCGTCCAGGTCGTGACCCGCGACCGGACCGCGGCACCCGCCGCCGGGCTGTACAACATCTGCTACGTGAACGCCTTCCAGGTCCAGCCCGGTGAACAGGGCCAGTGGGCGTCCGACCTCCTGCTTCGCGACGCCAAGGGCAACCTGGTGATCGACGAGGACTGGGGCGAGCCACTCCTGGACCTGCGGACGGCCGACAAGCGCAACCGCGTCGCAGCGACGGTGAACGGCTGGATCGACGGCTGTGCCGCCAAGGGGTACAAGGCGATCGAGCCGGACAACTACGACAGCTACACCCGTTCGAAGAAGCTGCTCACGGCGGCTCAGGCCAAGGCGTACCTGACGCTGCTGGCCACCCACGCGCACTCGAAGAACCTGGCCATCGCACAGAAGAACACCGTCGAACTGGCCGGCGACCGGCAAGCCGTCGGCCTGGACTTCGCGGTCGCCGAGGAGTGCGGCCAGTACGACGAGTGCGGTGACTACGTCGATGCCTTTGGCAACAACGTGATCGTGATCGAGTACACCGACAAGGGCCGGCGGACCGCCTGCTCGCAGTTCGGCGGCACGTTGACGATCGTGCAGCGCGACGTGGACGTCTCGGTCCCCGGTGACTCGGGCTACGTCCGCAAGACCTGCTGAATCAGCTCCACACCCATCACCTGTTTCTGGAGACCGTCATGTCCCAGCATGCCCGTACCCTGTCCCGCCGTGACGTCCTGCGCGCCGCGGCAGCAGCCGCCGCCGCCGGCACCCTCGGCGCCTGCGGCAAGAACGACGACGAAGGAGCCGGCCCGGACGGTGTCGTCACCGTCGACCTCTGGCACGGCCAGGTCGACACCGGCAAGGCGGCGATCGATGCCTTGATCAAGGAGTTCAACACGTCGCACCCGAAGATCAAGGTGGTCGGCGGCGGTGGCGGGGTCACCGCGGACAGCATGCTGCAGAAGGTCACCGCCGGGCTGGCGGCGGGGTCCTTCCCGGATGTCGCGTACATCTTCGGGTCGGACCTCGCCAGCCTGACCAAGAGCCCCAAGGTCGCCGACCTGACCGGCGCGCTGAAGATCGACGACTACTGGCCGGCCGCGAAGGACGCGGTCAGCGTGAAGGGCAAGGTCCGGGCCGCGCCGGCCCTGCTCGACTCGCTCTGCGTGGTCTACAACAAGAAGCTGTTCGCGGCGGCCGGCCTGCCCGAGCCCAAGGCCGGGTGGACCTGGGACGACTTCGTCAGCACCTCGCAGAAGCTCACCAACCCCGCCAAGGGCGTCTTCGGTACCGGCTGGCCCGGCGTCGGCGACGAGGACACGGTCTGGCGGATCTGGCCGATGATCTGGGACCTCGGCGGCGACGTGGTCAGCGAGGACGGCAAGAAGGTGGGCTTCGACCAGGTCGGTGAGAAGGCGCTCGGCACCCTCGACCGGCTGCGCACCGACAAGTCGCTGTACGTGGACCCGAAGCCGGGCAGCGAGCAGCTCTACCAGGTGTTCCTGGGCGGCCGGATGGGCATGGTCGCCACCGGCCCCTGGCAGCTCCCCGAGCTGATCGACAACGGACTCGAGTACGGCGTCGTGCCGCTGCCGTCGTACTCCGGGAAGCCGGTGACGATCTCGGGTCCGGACACCTGGACCGTCTTCGACAACGGCAAGGCGAAGGTGCAGGCGGCCACCGAGTTCGTCAAGTGGATGGCCGAGCCGGCGCAGGACATCCAGTGGGACATGGAGGGCGGCAGCCTGCCGATCACCAAGGCCACCGCCGAGCTCCCGCAGTGGAAGAAGCACTCGACCGAGACGAACGGTCTGGACGTGTTCGTGAAGGCGCTCGACACGGCGAAGGTCCGGCCGACGATCACGGCGTACCCGCAGATCTCGCAGCACCTCGGCCAGGCGATCGCCGCTGTCCTGCTGGGCAAGCAGAGCCCCGGCGACGCCGTGAAGCAGGCCGTTGATCAGTGCAACCAGGTGCTGGCGGTGCCGAGCTGATGGCCAGCGTGGTCGGTACGTTCACCGTCGATCCCCGGAGCCGGACCGCGGCCAGGCGGCGCGCCCGGGGTGAGAGTGCGACGGGCTGGGCGTTCGTCAGCCCGGCGGTGCTGATCATCCTGGGGCTGAGCGTCGTACCGGTGGTGTGGTCGTTGCTGCTGTCGTTCCAGGTGAACGACCTGGTCTCGCCGAGCGAGTGGGTCGGGCTGGCCAACTACAAGGCACTGATGAAGGACCCGGCTTTCGGTGCGGCCGTCGAGCACACGCTGATCTACACCGTGCTCTACGTACCGCTGAGCGTGGTCGCCGGGCTGTCGATCGCGATCGCACTGGATCGGAAGATCGCGTTCATCGGTCTCTATCGGACCTTGGTGTTCGTGCCGTTCGTAGTGTCGGCCGCCGCGCAGGGCGTGCTGTTCTCGTTCGTACTCGACCCGGAGTTCGGTGTGGCGAACTCGGTGCTGCACAAGCTCGGTCTGCCGGCGCAGGGGTTCTTCAGTGATCCGGGTCAGGCGTTGTACCTGCTGGTCGCGATCTCGTTGTGGAGCGGGACCGGGTTCTGCGTGATCGTCTATCTGGCCGGCCTGCAAGGGGTTTCGAGCGATCTGGTCGAGGCCGCACGGATCGACGGAGCCGGGCGTTGGGGCGTCCTGCGGCACGTCACGTTGCCCGCGTTGACGCCGGTGACGATCTTCCTGCTGCTGTTCCAGACCATCAACGCGTTGCAGGTGTTCGACCTGGTGTTCGTCACTACCAAGGGCGGACCGCTCGGGTCGACGACGGTGATCGTGTACTTCATCTGGGAGAAGGCGTTCAAGACGTTCACCGCCGGCTACAGCGCGGCGGCGGCGTACACCTTGGCGGTCGGGTTGCTCGTGATCGGCGTCGCCATGCAGGTCTACCGGCGGAGGGTGGCCCGATGAAGCGATTGCCTTTCAGCGCCTGGCACCTCGTACTCGCGCCGCTCGCGGTGTTGTTCGCGTTGCCGCTGGTGTGGTTGCTGGTGAGCTCGGTGATGAGCAATGCCGAGATCAATCGGTTCCCACCGGCGCTGATCCCGCACGCGATCCGCTTCGACGGATATCGCTATGTGCTCGGCAACGCGTTGTTCCCGCGCTGGTTCGTGAACTCGTTCATCGTGTCGGCGGTGGCGGTGACGGCCAACCTCGTCCTCGGGTCGCTCGCCGGGTACGCGTTCGCGCGGATCCGGTTCGGCGGGTCGAAGATCGTGCTCGGGCTGATGCTGGCGACGATGGTGATCCCGTTCCAGCTGACGATGATCCCGACCTTCCTGGTGATGAAGGAGCTCGGGCTGATCGACACCCTCGGCGCGCTGATCATCCCGTCACTGGTGACCCCGCTCTCGGTGTTCTTGTTCCGCCAGTTCTTCGTCTCGCTGCCACGCGAGCTCGAGGAGGCGGCCTGGATCGACGGCTGCGGGCGGTTGCGGATCCTGATCTCGATCGTGCTGCCGCTGGCCCGGCCGGCGTTGAGCACAGTCGCCGTACTCACGTTCCTGGCGACTTGGAACGACCTGACCTGGCCGTTGATCGCGATCAACACCGACACCACCTACACACTCCAGCTCGGCCTGACCACCTTCCAGGGCCAGCACCACACCCAGTGGGCAGCCGTGATGGCGGGCAACGTCATCACCGTCCTACCGGTCCTGCTGGGCTTCCTCTTCGCCCAGAAGGCCTTCATCCGCTCACTGGCCTCCACCGGACTCAAAGGCTGAATATGACTTTCGACTTATTGGTGATCGGCGACGCGAACCCGGATGTGGTGATCGGGCCGGTCGACCAACCTCTGCTCTTCGGCCAGCGGGAACGGCTTGTTCCGCATGGCTCTCTCGTGCTCGGCGGCTCGGCCTCGATCATGGCGTGCGGTGCGGCCCGGTTGGGGCTCAGTGTCGCGTTCGCCGGTCGGGTCGGCGACGACTCCGCCGGCGACTTCGTCCGTACGTCGTTGGCCGACCGCGGGGTGAATGTCGACGCTCTGATTGTTGACAACGCCCTGCCCACGCCACTGACCACGATCCTGACCTCTGGCGACGATCGGGCGATCCTCACCTCCCCTGGCTGTCTCCCGGCCACCACGGCGGACGACGTACCGAAAGCGTTGCTGCGGTCGGTTCGGCATGTGCATGCGGCGTCGTTCTATCTGATGCCGGCACTGGCGGCTGGGCTGGCGGGGCTCTTCAAGGAGGCGAAGGCCGCGAAGGCGACGACGTCCCTCGACCCGAACGACGACCCGGCCGGGCGCTGGGACCGAATGGTCCTGGACCCGATCCTGCGCGTCACCGACTACTTCCTGCCGAACGCTGCCGAGGCGCTGGCGCTGACCGGCCATCCTGCGGTCGAGGACGCCGCGGGCATCCTGGCGCGGCGGGGACCGCTGGTCGTGGTGAAGAACGGCGCCGATGGTGCTCTGGCCCACAACGGCAGCAAGGTGACGACCGCGCCGGCGCTCAAGGTCGACATCGTCGACGCGGTCGGGGCAGGTGACAGCTTCGACGCCGGCTGGGTGGTCGCCGTCCTGAACGGATCCCGCACCGAGCGGGCACTCGCGATCGCCGCGGCCTGCGGATCACTGTCCACCCGAGCGGCCGGAGGCACCGCGGCCCAACCGGACTGGGACCTAGCCATCGAGAGCGTGACCACATGAGCAAGATCGTCTTCATCGGCGCGGGCAGCGTGGTCTTCACGCAAGGGCTGCTCGCCGACCTGTTCAGTCTGGACCTGGGTCCGCTGCATATCGCTTTGCACGACATCGATCCCGAGCGACTCGACACGGCGGCCGCCGCAGCGGCGTACATCGCTCGGGAACGTGGAGCGACGCCGCGGATCACCGCGCACCTCGAGCGGCGGGCGGCGCTGGACGGCGCGGACTTCGTCATCAACATCGTTCAGGTCGGCATGAACGCCGCGACCCGGGCGGACTTCGAGATCCCTGCCCGGTATGGGATCCGGCAGACGATCGGGGACACCCTCGGCGTCGGCGGGGTGTTCCGGGCACTGCGCACGTTCCCGGTACTGCGCGGGCTCGCGGAGGACATCGCGGACGTGTGCCCCGACGCGTGGCTGCTGAACTACACGAATCCGATGGTGATGAACGTGTGGTACCTGGCCGCACTCGGAGTCCGCAAGGTCGTCGGGCTCTGCCACTCGGTCTACTGGACCATGCAGGGCCTGTCCGAGCTGGTCGGTGTACCGTACGACGACGTCACCTACCTGGCCGCCGGCGTGAACCACCAGTCATGGGTCCTGCGGTTCGAACGCGGCGCCGAGAACCTGTACGAGCGGCTGGACGCGGCGATCGCGGCGGATCCCGGGTTGCTGCGGCGGGTGCGGGTGGACATGTACCGGCGGCTCGGGTTCTATCCGACCGAGACGAGTGAACACTCGTCGGAGTACGTGCCTTGGTATCTCTCGCATCCGGCCGAGATCGACCGGCTGCGGCTGCCGGTCGGTGCGTATCTCGGGATCGTCGAGGAGAATCTGGCGTCGTACGAACGGACGCGGAACGCGTTGAAGGCCGGAGAACCGGTAGTGGTCGAACCAACGATGGAGTACGCGCCGCAGGTCATCCACAGCATCGTCACCGGGACGCCGCGGACCATCTACGGCAACGTGCCGAACGCCGGGCTGATCAGCAACCTGCAAGCCGGCGCGGCCGTCGAAGTTCCTTGCCTGGTTGACGGTTCGGGTGTGCAGCCGACCTCGGTCGGTGCGTTGCCGGCACAGTGCGCCGCGCTCAACCGGTCCTATCTCAACGTGGCCGAGCTCGTGGTGAAGGCTGCGATCGACGAGGACCCACGAGCGATCCGGCAGGCCGTGATGGTCGACCCGGCCACCGCGGCGGCCCTACCGGTCGAGCGGATCTGGGAGCTGTGCGACGAGATGGTGGTTGCGCACAGCAATTACTTGGCGCCGTCGTTGAAGGCGGCGGTGAGGTAGGTGCGGTAGGTCGCGAAGCCGTCGAGGACCTCGGCGGCGGTCGGATTGCCGTTGAGGGCACCGACGCCCTGGCCCGCGTAGATCGAGGCGCGGGCCGGGTCGGCGGCGCGGGTCCCGTCGACGTACTCGGCGTGACCGGCGTCGTCAGCCTTCAACTCCTCCTCGCGGCCCTGCCAGGTGTCGAAGTACGCGTTGCGGAGCGCCCGGCCGCCAAACTCGTCAGGCCAGCCGGCCCGCGACGCCGCATCGAAGACCGTGCCGTAGACGGTGTCGGTCTCGTCCGCCTCGATCACCCGCTGCCGAACCGGCTCCGACGTGAGTGCCTCTGCGCAGGTGAGGAACGCCGTACCGATCCAGCCGCCGGCGGCACCGGCAGCCAGTACGGCGGCGAGCCCGCGCGGTCCCGAGATCCCACCACCCGCGAGCACCGGCAGGTCCGTGAGGTCCAGAATCGCTTGCAGCAAAGGAAGTGTGGCGACGGCATCGCGGCCGTGCCCACCGGCTTCGGCGCCCCGGGCAACGATCGCGTCGACACCGGCGTCGATCGCTTCCCGCGCGTCGGCGACCGTCCCGGCCTGGGTGGCGACGACGATGCCCGCCTCCTGCAGCGGACCGACGTACGACGCGTAGTCGCCGAAGCTCAGCGAGACCAGTGCGGGCTTCAGCTCCAGCACCGCCTCGAGATGCTCAGGCCGCTCCTGCACCGACCAGGCCATCAGCCCGATCCCCCACGGCTTCCCACTCGCCGCGACGACCGCGCCTTCGGTCCGGATCCAGTCAGCGGTCACCGCCGACCCGGCGCCGAGCATGCCGAGCCCACCCGCCGCCGAGATCGCGGCGGTCAGCTTGCCACCGCTGACGTTGGCCATGGGCGCGCCCACCACGGGCACGCCCAGGCCGAACGTCTCCGTCAGCCACACGGTTCTTGGCTCAGAACTTGTAGACGTCCGAGGCCGGGTCACCGTGGCAGCGCTTGTACTTCTTGCCCGAGCCGCACGGGCAGGCGGCGTTGCGCGGGGTGCCCGCGTACTGCAACGCACCTTCCTCGCCGGCCTCCTGGCGAACCGCGACCTCGTCGTCACCGTCGATGGTCGGGGCGGAGTAGGACAGGCGCTGCGGCCGGCTGTCACCGGTCAGCCCCTTGGCCCGCAGCCGCGGAGTGTCCCGCGGGCGCACCTCGTCCTGGACCCGGCCGGGGAACTCCGCCACCGGTGCACCCGGTGTGAGGATGTCCTCGATCCGGCGGCCTTCGAGGCCTTCGGACTCCAGGTCGATGTTCACCGCCGCGTCCGCCTCGGCGGCGAGCTCCATCTCGGCGCGCATCGCCTCGACGTCGACCTCGACGTTGAAGATGAAGGCGACCGACTCCTCCTTGATCGACTCCATCATCGCGGCGAACATGTCGTAGCCCTCGCGCTGGTACTCCACCAGCGGGTCGCGCTGCGCCATCGCACGCAGGCCGATGCCCTCGCGCAGGTAGTCCATCTCGTACAGGTGCTCACGCCACTTGCGGTCCAGCACGCTCAGCACGACGCGACGCTCGAGCTCACGCATCGCGTCCTCGCCGAGCAGCTCCTCGCGCCGCTCGTACGCCCCCCGGGCGTCCTCGATGAACCGCTCGATCAGGAAGTCCTGGGTCAGGCCGGCCTTCTCGCCGCCGGCCTCCTCGATCAGCTCGTCTTCGGTCAGCTCGGTCGAGTAGAGCGTCTTCATCGCGGTGAACAGCGCGTCCAGGTCCCAGTCCTCGGCGAACCCGTCCGCGGTCGCGCCCTGCACGTACCCGGTGACGGTCTCGTCGAGCATGTCGCTCACCTGCTCGCGCAGGTTGGCACCCTCGAGCACCCGGCGGCGCTCGTCGTACACGACGTGCCGCTGCCGGTTCATCACGTCGTCGTATTTGAGGATGTTCTTCCGGGTCTCGAAGTTCTGCGCCTCGACCTGGGACTGTGCCGACGCGATCGCCTTGGTGACGACCTTGTTCTCCAGCGGCTGGCTGTCGTCGTTGTTGCGCGACATCGCCCAGTCGACCATCTCGCGCTTGAACAGCCGCATCAGGTCGTCCTCGAGCGACAGGTAGAACCGGGACTTGCCCGGGTCGCCCTGGCGGCCGGACCGGCCACGGAGCTGGTTGTCGATCCGGCGGGACTCGTGCCGCTCGGTGCCCAGGACGTACAGGCCGCCGGCCTCGCGGACCTCCTCCTGCTCGTCCTTGACCTGCTTCTCGAACTGCTCCAGGAGCGTCGGGTACTCGGCCTCGTACTCCTCGACCGACTCGGCCGGGTCGATGCCGCGGGTCCGCAGCTCCTTGTCGGCCAGGAACTCGGGGTTTCCGCCGAGGATGATGTCGGTGCCGCGGCCGGCCATGTTGGTGGCCACCGTGACCGCGCCCTTGCGGCCCGCCTCGGCCACGATCGCGGCCTCCCGGGCGTGCTGCTTGGCGTTCAGCACCTCGTGCGCGATGTTCTCCTTGCGCAGCCGCGCGGACAGCCGCTCGGACTTCTCCACGCTGGTGGTGCCGACCAGGATCGGCTGGCCGCTCTGGTGCACGTCGACGATGTCCTTGACCACCGCGTCGAACTTGGCGTCCTCGGTGCGGAAGATCAGGTCCCGCTCCTCGACCCGGATCATCGGCTTGTTGGTCGGGATCGGGACTACGCCGAGGTTGTAGACCTTGGAGAACTCGGCCGCCTCGGTCATCGCCGTACCGGTCATGCCGGCCAGCTTGTCGTACAGGCGGAAGTAGTTCTGCAGGGTGATCGTCGCGAGGGTCTGGTACTCCTCCTTGATCTCGACGCCTTCCTTGGCCTCGATCGCCTGGTGGAGTCCCTCGTTGTAGCGGCGGCCGTGCAGCGTGCGGCCGGTGTGCTCGTCGACGATCAGCACCTCGTTGTCGACGACCACGTAGTCCTTGTCCTTGCGGAACAGGTCCTTGGCCTTCAGCGCGTTGTTCAGGTAGCTGATCAGCGGGGTGTTGGCCGACTCGTACAGGTTGTCGATGCCGAGCCGGTCCTCGACCTTCTCGATGCCGCGCTCGAGGATGGCGACCGTGCGCTTCTTCTCGTCCACCTCGTAGTCGGCCACCGGGCGCTGCTCCTCCGGCACCTTGTCGTCGGCGATCCGCGGCTTCAGCGTGCCCGCGATCCGCGCCATCTCGACGTACCAGCGCTGCGAGTCCTCGGCCGGGCCGGAGATGATCAGCGGGGTCCGGGCCTCGTCGACCAGGATCGAGTCCACCTCGTCCACGATCGCGAAGTTGTGCTCGCGCTGGACCAGGTCCTCGATGCTGCCCGCCATGTTGTCGCGCAGGTAGTCGAAGCCGAACTCGTTGTTGGTGCCGTAGGTGATGTCCTTGTTGTACGCGACCCGTCGCTCGGCCGGCGTCATCTCCGGCAGGATCACGCCGTAGTCGAGGCCGAGGAAGTGGTACACCCGGCCCATCCACTCGGCCTGGAACTTGGCCAGGTAGTCGTTCACCGTGACCACGTGCACGCCGCGGCCGGACAGCGCGTTCAGGTACGTCGGCATCGTGCCGACCAGCGTCTTGCCCTCACCGGTCTTCATCTCGGCGATGTTGCCCAGGTGCAGCGCCGCGCCACCCATGACCTGGACGTCGTACGGCCGCTGGTGCAGGGTCCGCTTGGCGGCCTCCCGGACCACGGCGAAAGCCTCCGGCAGCAGCGCGTCGAGCGACTCCCCGTTCTCGTGGCGCTGCTTGAACTCCGCGGTCTGACCACGCAACTCCTCGTCGGTCATGCCGACGAAGTCGTCCTCGATCGAGTTGACCATCTTCGCGATGCCCTGGAGCTGACGCAGGATCTTGCCCTCGCCGATCCGCAGGACCTTGTCGATCACCTTCATGGTGGGGAGTTCTCTCCTTGCTGCTGAAGCCTGGAAGCGGGCGACGCCTGAGAGCACGTTCCACCCTCGGGCAGGCGCGCGACACCCATGGTACGGGGCTGGGTGTCCCAAGCCACGCCGGATGCGTGCCGACCGGCTTATCGGACCCACGTTCAGGCGGGCCGGAAAGTTCCCGCTGCTCCGTCAGAAACCTCGCAGGGCGTCACTGAGTGCTGGCGAGAGGTCACCGCCCCCGGCCACCCGGACCTGATCGAGCCCGAGCCAGCCGGCCAACTGGACGAGCTCGGCGGCCAATTCGTCCGCCGTCTCGACCGGTGCCTTCGGCTCCGCGTGGGCCGATTGGACCAGCAGGACACCGGCTGACCGGTCCGCCTTGAGGTCCACCCGGCCGACCAACCGGTCCCCGAGCAGGAACGGGAGGACGTAATACCCGTAGATGCGCTTCTCGGCCGGGACGTAGATCTCGATCCGGTACCGGAAGTCGAACAGGACCTCGGTCCGGGTGCGCTCGAACACCAGCGAGTCGAACGGGCTGACCAGGGCCCGCGCGTTCACCCGCCGGGGCAGCCGCGCGTCCCTGTGCAGGTACGCCGGCCGCTTCCACCCGTCGATCTGGACCGGGAGCAGCTCGCCCTCCTCGACCAGCTCCGCGATCGCCAGCGCGGTCGGCTCCGGCGAGGTCCGGAAGTAGTCCTTCAGGCACTGAGCGGTCGCCACCCCGTGCGCCTTGGCCGCGATCGACACCAGCCCTCGATGCGCCTCCGCCACGGACGGCGTCGGCGTCTCCACAACCGCGCGAGGCAGCACCCGCTCGGGTACGTCGTACATCCGCTCGAACTGCTGGTTGCGACGGGCCACCGTGATCTCGCCGGCGAAGAACAGGAACTCGAGGGCACGCTTCACGTCGGACCAGTTCCAGCCCCAGTTGGTCCGGTCACGCTCGACGTCGTCGTCGATCTCGCGGGCGGTCAGCGGACCGTGCTCGCGGACGTCGGCGAGCACCTGCTTGACCAGCTCCGGCCGCTCCGCGGCGATCGACCGCGGGCCACCCCAGGCTTCGGTCGCCGCGCGGGCCATCCGCCAGCGCATCAGCGGGTGCGTCTCGACCGGGATGAGGGACGCCTCATGCGCCCAGTACTCCACCAGGCGCCGCGGTGCCTTCCCCGATGCCCGGTCCAGCAGGTCGCGCGGGTAGGGCCCGAGCCGTGAGTACAACGGCAGGTACTGCGTGCGGCTCAGCACGTTGACCGAATCGATCTGGATCAGACCGATCCGCCCCAGCACCCGAGCGAGCGCCCGCGCATCCGGAGTCCCCTTCGGGCGCGGATCCATGAATCCCTGCGCCGCCAGCGCCACCCGCCGAGCCTGAGCCGTCGACAACACCTGCATGGTCATGGGGCCTCCCGGCCTGGACTGAGGAGCGTAGGGAGCGCAGCGACTGGAGCGACGAGGGAAGGCCGGGAGCCAAGGCCCCATGACCACGCCGGCGCCGAAGGCCCGGCCAAAGCACTGTCACCCTCTGGATTGTGCCGGGTACCTCCGACAGTTCTCTGGCCATAACTCGGAAGTTACCGCAAGTGGGAGGTGCGCTACGGAGGGTGTTCAAGGGACGCTGCGAGGAGGTCACGCCGCCCGTGTGGCCCCTATCAACCTGGAGTGAGGCATGACAGGAAGATTGCAGTTGGTCCGGGCCGTGTTGGCGGCCGGTGTACTGACCGCGGCGTCCCTCGGTGCGGTGGCCGTGGCCGGCTCCGCATCGGCCGCGCAGTCGCCCGACGGACCCAAGACCCGGATCGTCGGCGGCACCATCGCCCACACCGCGGACACCCCCTGGGCCATTCAGCTGTCCAACAGCGGCTCCCCCGACCCGACCGAGGAGTGGTGTGGGTCGACGCTGGTGAAGGCGAACAAGATCGTCACCGCCGCGCACTGCGCGCAGGAGACGGCGACGACCTACACCGCCATCCAGGGCCGGGACGTGCTGAGCGACAAGTCCACCGGCAAGGAGTCCAAGGTCAGCAGCGTCTGGGTGGACCCGCAGTACGGCAAGCAGCCTGGTCACGACGTCGCGGTGATGACGCTGGCCACGCCGTTCGACGGCGTACCCACGCTCGCACTGGAGACAGACAAGGCAGCGGACACGGCCGGCGCCGCCTCGATCGTCTACGGCTGGGGTGAGACCGAAGGCACCGGGCCGGCGGACACCTTCCAGAAGGTCGACGTACCGGTTCTGGGAGACGCGTACTGCGAGCAGGCGTATGCGAGCGAGGGCTACACCGCCGACGGCGAGATCTGCGCCGGTTACGAGGACGGCGGCAAGGACTCCTGTCAGGGCGACTCCGGCGGCCCGCTCGTCCTCAACGGCCGCCTGTTCGGCGTCGTCTCCTGGGGCGTCGGCTGCGCGGACGCCGGCAACCCCGGTGTCTACGCCGAGGTAGCCACCTACGCCGCCGAACTCCAGTCCCAGATCGACAGCTAGACCGAACCGAAGCGTTCGGTGTGGATCCGGCGGAGCGGGACGCCGAGGGCGGCCAGGTCGTGGCTGACCGAGGTGACCATCGGCTGGGGACCACACAGGAAGTAGTGGAGCCGGTGCGGGCGGCGCGGGAGGTTACGGCTGAGCAGGTTGTGACCGATCCGCCCGACCTCGCCGGTCCACCCCGGTCCGGGCGCGCTGACCACCTCGAGGACCTTGAGGTTCAGCCGCGTCCGGACCTGCTCCACCTCGCGCCGCAGCATCAGGTCGGACTCGGTGCGGGCCGAGACGATCAGCCACAGCCGCCGCTGGTCGGCCCGGTCCGCAAGCGTCCGCAGCATGCTGAGCAGCGGCGTGATGCCGACGCCGGCGCCGATGAACACGAACCCTGGCGCGTCGTCCAGACCCTCGATGGTGAACCCGCCGTACGGCCCGTCGAGAAAGACCGGACGGCCCGGGCGGAGCGCGCCGAGGAGTTCGGTGAAATCTCCCAGCGCCTTGATGGTGAACTCCATGCGGTCCGGGTGTTCGGCGGACGAGGCGACGCTGAACGGGTGTTCCTCGAAGACGAACGGCGTCGAACCGATCTTGAGCCAGACGAACTGGCCGGCCTCGAAGGACAGGCCGGGATGACCGTCGGCCTGGATCGTCAGCGTTACGCCGTCGCCGGCCGCAGCCCGCACCGACACCACCGCGTAGGCGAACTTCCGGGACCGGATCGGCAGCCAGATCCAGCGCCGCGCGGCCAGGCCGGCCAGTAACAGGCCGGACGCGACGAACCACGCGGCCACCACCACGTGCGACACCAGATGGCGCAGCCACCAGACGTGCAGCCAGGCCGCGACGAGGACGACCGCCACCAGTCCGTTGTGGACCAGCCGCCAGCCCTCGTACCGCGGCTGGCGGCGTGGACGTCGCAGCGCGAGTACGACGACCAGCACCAGCGCGACCGTCGAGATGACAGCCGCCCGGGCCGCCCAGGTCGTGTTCCAGAGCTCGAGGATCGTCAGGCCGCGCGGATCGACGAACAGCACCGCGACGAGATGCACGACCACCAGCACCACCGCGATCAGCGCGACCATCCGGTGGATGGCTAGCACGGTCTCGATCCCGAAGGCCGCGATCAGCCACGGCAGCCGGGCCGGTAGCGCGACGGCCACCACCAGCGCGGAGAAGCCGACCAGCCCAGCGCTCAGCACCAGCGCAGCCCCGGCACCGGCGTCCGGTGGCCCGATCACTCCCCAGGTGAGGACCAGCGGGACCAGCAGGACGGCGAGATACCAGAGGAACCAGGCGAGTCGCGCCAGTGGGCCACGGACTCGTGCTGAGGCTCGATGGCGGGACATGGCGACTTGCTTCCAGGACCAGGGGAAATCCGGACTCTGGAAAGCTACGCCCGCTCACGACGCGCAGGAACAGCCCTGCACCGGGGATGACGAGACTGTCATCCGTGGGCAGAAGAAGGGGCCGGGCTCAGTGGCCCGGCCCTTTCTGTTGTGGTGCTCCTCCCAAGATCACGCTGTTCGGTCGGACAGGCTCAGACGGCCAGCCGGATCACGCCGTAGTCGTAGCCGCGTCGGCGGTAGACGACGCTGGGCTGGTTCTCGTCGGCGTCGACGAACAGGTAGAAGTCGTGCCCGACCAGTTCGAGCTCGTAGAGCGCCTGGTCCAGGGACATCGGCTTGGCGGTGTGGGTCTTCTCGCGCATCACCAGTGGTCCGTCGCCGGTGACCGTGAGCGATCCGACTTTGTACGTCGCCACCTTGTCCTCGGCGACTGCCTCCTCCGGAGCTGTGTTGTTTGCCGACTGTTTCGCGTTCACGTGCCGCAGGCCTTCCGGCGAACGCTCCCCACGGTGCACCCGGCGGCGGTCGGCCGCCTTGCGGACCTGGGCCCGGAGCCGGTCGAGGCAGACGTCGAACGCCGCCGTCTTGGTCTCGCCACACGCTTCGGCGCGGACCACCGGACCCTTGGTGTACATGGTGAGCTCGACACGCATCGCCCGATCGTGCTGTCGCGGGTTCTTCTCCTGGCTGACTTCCACCTCGCACCGCAGTACTCGGTGATCGACCTTCTCGATTCGCTCGAGTTTTTCCTCGACGTACTGCCGGAAGCGGTCACTGACCTCGCAGTGATGACCCTTGACAACGACGTCCACGGAAACCTCCATCGATCGGCGACTCTTTGTTACGTCTCCGCACCCCCATCAGAGTGAAAAAACGACTCCTTTTCGCTGTGTCGGTTGCGGTTGGGGCGCCCGAAACGAAGACACCCGCTATCGAGCCGGTCGGAGGTCGCGGTGAGGATTCCGGCTGATCCGGCCCTGCACCACATCCCTGCTCGACAAGCCCCTGCGGGTGTCATGGGCCAACGCTAGTCGGCTTCGGCGAAAACCGGTAGGGAAGTTCTCATGAACCAGACGCCGAGTACCGGCGGGTCGCGGCCAGTACGGCGCATCCGAGGACCGGGATTCCCCCGATTTCCAAGGCCCGGCACGCCTCCGCGAGCGTGGAACCGGTGGTGATGACGTCGTCGACCAGCACGACCGGCTGATCTGTCAGCGTTTCAGCCCAGCGCGAACGAAGCGCGAAAGCCCCGTCCAGGTTGGCGGTACGGCGTTGCGCGGACAGGCCGGCCTGGTCGTCCGGACGCCGTACGACCCGCAGCGCGTCGGCGATCCGGGCGTCGATCCCCTGCCTGCGCAGCGCCCGTACCGCGGCCTTCGTGATGCGCCGCAACGGGTCGTGGCCGCGCTGCCGGACGGTCGCCCGCGCCGATGGGACCGGGCACAACCAGGCCCCGTCGCGCTTCCCCAGCGCGCTTGACACCGCGGTCGCGAGCACGCCGCCGAGCGGCCGCGCCAGCGCGTACCGAGCGTTCTCCTTGTGCGCGATGACGAGCCGCCGCACCTCATCGGCGTACGGCGCACTCGCGGTCGGCGGCGGCAGTCCGGGCGGCCGCGGGTCCGGCCAGGCACGGAACGGAGTCAGCCTCGTCAGTAGCCCTCGGCAACCATCACAGAGAGTGACGCCCGGCCGGTCGCAGCCCGCGCAGCGCCCACCCAGGACGAGATCCACGAACGCGTCCCGGGCCGGCACCGCACCCACGATCGGTGCAGCGGCCGGTCAAAGCAACCACCCGGCCGCCGGCCTGTGGACAACCTGGCCTGTGGACAACCTGGGCGTCAGCCGGGATAGACCGGAACGAGCGGCGGGTCCTTCTCGTCGGCATCCATCGGCGTCCAGAGCAGATCGCGGCTGAGCCAGTGCACCCTGCCTTCGACGTCCTCGATGACCGGGAGCGTGTCCTTGTTGGGGTTGGACGCGACGGTCTTGGCGGTGAACCCGGGTAGCGAACCGGGCAGCAACTGCAGCCGGGACCCGTCGGTGTTGACCAGCCAGGGCAGCCGACTCGGGTTGTTGCCCGTGGGGCTCGCGCCGACGACCAGGATGCCCTGCTTATTCCAAGCCGCGTCGGTGATGCTGGTGAGCGGCAGCCGGAGCTGGCGGAACTGCCCGAGCAGCAGCTGCTTGCCGCCGTTGGCGTACTGGATGGCCCCGGTCTGCACGTAGTTCTGCCCGGTGGCCTTGGACTTCATCACCATCAGGGCCCGGACGCCGTCCGGCGCCATCTTGAGCACCACCGGGGAATCACCGCGGAAGCTGGTCTTCACCATGCTGACCACGCCGTCGCGGTTGCGGACCCGGAGCCGCGGTTCCGCGCTGTCCGCCTTGTCCATGATCCAGAGGTTGTCCTGGTTGTCGTAGCTCGGTGGCAGCACCGTGCCGGCCACCGGGATCGGCTTGACTTCGTCGGCCTTGTCGGTCGCGTCCAGCTTGGCGTACGCGACGAGCTTGTTGCCGTCCTTGTCGGTCGTGACGATCGCGCCGGAGTCACCGTGCAGGTTCACCGCGAACGACTCGGCGTTGTATCCGTGCAGCTGGCTGGAGTCCAGCGGCTTGGCGGCGATGTCGGACGAACCGTCCAGCCCGACGATCCGCTGCACCTTCCCGCCCTTCAGGCCGTACAGGTCGGTCAGCGCCCCGCCGGGGACGGACGGGTCGAACTGGCTGAAGTTCGCGAACGGGAGCACGTCCGGGTCGTCCGGCAGCAGCGGTGCGCCGCCGACGGTGATCTTGACCCGGAGACTGATCTGGTTGAGCGTCCAGACGATCTGGGCGGCCAGCAACCGCCGCTCCGCCTCCCGGAGTGAACCGGCCGTGTCGTTGAGCGCCACCGTCGCCACGCCGAACTCGACCGGGACGGACACCTGGACCTCGGTGCCAGGCTGCGCCATCGTGACCACGCCGTTGCCCAGCCGGCCGGTCGGGCCCTTCAGCAGCTCCTGGACGAGCTGGGTCGCGGCCTGGCCGGAGGACAGGTTCAGCGGCAGGTAGACCGGGTCGGGGACGAGCATGTCCTTCGCCTGTGTGAAGAAGTACAGGTCCCGCGGGGCGAGCTTGAGGTCCACCTGGTTGCTGCCGAGGTAGGCACCAGGAGGCGCCGACGCGACGCGCAACTGCCCGTTCACCTTGGTGAGCTTGAAGAAGAAGTCGGCCGGCACGTCCGCCGCCGCGGGGATCCACTCGCCGCGGTCGTTGATGGTCGCGATCTTGCGGGCCGTGAGCTTGACCCCACCGCCCTGCAGCGTCAGCGCGTCGGGTCGTTGGTCGTAGACCACGGTCTGGGACTCAGGCTTCCACGCCGCCGCGGCTTCCGGCGTCATGTACTGCCGGGCGACGTCGTAGGCCTGCGAGTCCGACATGGCCTCCAGGAACCCGGTCACCACCTGCATTTCCTTGAGGTTGTCCTTGGGTGGCTGCGCCTCCACTCCGACGCCGCCGAGCTCCGGCGCCAGGCCTTGGCGGCTGCCGCTGCGGATGGTGCCCTTGGTCGGCACGGTCGCGCAGCCAGCCAGGAGCAGGACGGCCAGGACGGCCGCGAGCAGTCTCCGCCTCACCGGTCCTCACCACCGCTCAGCTTCTGGTACGGCGCTCCCACGTCGACGAGCTCGGTGACGACCCGGCTCGCGTCGGCCGGGCGGGCCGGCAACGGCGATCCGGCCAGGGTGACGTCGGGCCGGCGCGGCAGGGTGAGCCGGAAGTAGGCGCCGTCACCCGGTGCGCCCCAGGCATCCAGCCGGCCGCCGTGCAGCCGGGCGTCCTCCAGCGCGATGGACAGGCCGAGACCGGTCCCGCCCGTGGTCCGGGCCCGCGCGGGGTCGGCCCGCCAGAACCGGCTGAACACCATCTCGGCCTCCTCGGGCCGGAAGCCGACCCCGTGGTCGCGCACGGCCACCGCGGCGGCGTCGTCGTCGTGCGCCGTACTGATCCGGATCGGCTGGCCCTCGCTGTGCTCGATGGCGTTGCCTATCAGGTTGCGCAGGATCCGCTCGATCCGGCGCGAGTCCACCTGGGCGCGGCACGGCTGCGCCATGTCCAGCTCGACCGCACAGCCCTTGCGCTGCAACAGGGTCTCGTGGTTCTCCAGAACCCGGCTGACGATGTCGCGCAGGTCGACGTCCTCCAGGTCGAGCGCGGCCGCGCCGGCGTCGAACCGGCTGATCTCCAGCAAGTCGGCGAGCAGTTCCTCGAACCGGTTGAGCTCGTTCTGCAACAGCTCCACCGAGCGGCGGCTGATCGGGTCGAACTGGTCGCGGGTCTCGTGCAGCAGGTCGGCGGCCATCCGGACCGTGGTCAGTGGCGTGCGCAGCTCGTGCGAGACGTCGGAGACGAACCGGCGCTGCAGCCGGGACAGCTCCTCCAGCCGCCGGATCTGCCGCTGCAGGTTGCTCGCCATCTTGTTGAACGAGACCGCCAGCCGGGCCAGGTCGTCGGTGCCGCGGACCTGCATCCGCTCCTCGAGCTTGCCGGCCGCCAGCCGCTCCGCGATCCGCCGCGCCATCCGGACCGGGGTGACGACCTGCCGGGTGACCAGCCAGGCCACGGCGCCGAGCAGCACGATCAGCAGCAGTCCCGCGGTCACCAGGGCGCGCTGGACGACGTCGAGCGTCTCCTGCTGCGCGGTGAGTGGGAAGAGGAAGTAGACGGCGTACCGCTCACTCGTGGAGTTGATCCGGAGCTGGGAGCCGATCACCAGGCCGGGGACGCTGGGCCCGTCGCGGTAGTTGATCTGGGTGTAGGTGTCGTACAGCTTGGACTCGTCACTGGTCACCGAGGACGCCAGTGCCTGCGGGATCGAGTCGCTGTCGACCAGGCCGGTGTAGCGGATCGCGTTGGAGTTGGCGTTGTCGCTCGGCACCAGGAGGACGTCGTACAGGCCGGGGCGGTTGGAGCCGAGCACCAGCTCGGACAGCTGCTGGTTGATGGTGTTGCGGTCGGCGGCGTTGATCGTGTTGGACAGCTGCGTGAGCTGTGCGACCGCCTCCGCCTGCGCGCTCGTACGGCGTGACTCCAGCACGCCGTCGGTGACCTGGCTCATCATCACCCAGCCGACCAGCAGCAGGACCAGGGTCGACATCAGCAGGGTGCCGGTGACGATCCGGGCCTGGATGGACCGGCGCCAGAGGTCCGGCCAGTGCCTGGGGTGGGTCCGCCAGAGCGGCTGGGGGTAGGCAGGCCAGTCCACCGTGGCGGCGGTCAGTTCCAGCTCCGTGCCACGGGACTCGGCCACCTCCGGCTTGGGAGGGGCGGGCGGCTGCTGCTCCGGACCCGGTGTGACCGGAGCTTCGGCGACAGCCGGCGACTCTTGGTCGCGTCCGTACTCGATCAGTCCGCACCCGCCTTGTAACCGACCCCGCGGACCGTGACCACGATCTCCGGGTGCTCAGGATCCTTCTCGATCTTGGAGCGCAGCCGCTGGACGTGCACGTTCACCAGCCGGGTGTCGGCCGCGTGCCGGTAGCCCCAGACCTGCTCCAGCAGCACCTCACGGGTGAACACCTGCCACGGCTTGGAAGCCAGGCAGACCAGCAGGTCGAACTCCAGCGGCGTCAGCTGGATCGTCTCGCCGGCCCGCTTCACCGAATGCCCGGCCACGTCGATGGTCAGGTCGCCGATCGTCAGCGACTCCGGCCCGGGCTCGTCCATCCGGCGCAGCCGGGCCCGGATCCGGGCCACCAGCTCCTTGGGCTTGAACGGCTTGACCACGTAGTCGTCGGCCCCGGACTCCAGCCCCAGCACGACGTCGACGGTGTCGCTCTTGGCGGTCAGCATCACGATCGGTACGCCGGACTCGGCCCGGATCGCCCGGCAGACATCGATCCCGTCCATCCCGGGCAGCATCAGGTCGAGCAGCAGCAGATCCGGTTTGAACTCGCGGAACGCCGGTACCGCTTTGTCACCGGTCGCGCACAGATAGGTGTCATAGCCTTCGTTGCGCAGCACAATGCTGAGCATCTCCGACAACGCGGTGTCGTCGTCGACGATGAGGACCCGACCTCTCATCGTCCGGTTACCATCTGCCACGCCTGGCTCCTTGCCGTCCGATCTTGTGCGCCCAGCGGATGCTGACCGTACGCACTACGGATAGTGTCCCATCCCCCAGGTAGTGCACACGCCGGATCGCCGTGTGACCCCGAGTTGGGCTGTGATCATGGTGCATCGCCGGGGCTTACCACAACTCACGCACAATCCGGGCCGGCGGTTCAGCGAGGGGAGGCAGGTAGTGGCCGACGACATCCGTTTGCACGAGGAAGCGGCGGCGGAGCCGTTGCGGCCCTGGCTGCCCGCGGACCTGCTGGACAACGCGGCCCGGACCATCTCCGACAACAAGACGATCATGCTGGGCCTTCCGGTGCTGGCCGCTATCGCTCTGGTCGCAGTGCAGGCCGCTCTGACCCAGGTCGCCGTACCAGGTGGGCTGGATGGGTTCTTCGGGGCGGATGACCCGTTCCAGCAGGCCGGTGCGGCGCTCCTGCTGACGTACGGCGTGCAGCTCGTGCTGTTCAGTGTGGTGTCGAGCATGCTGGCCGGGATCATCGCGCTGGCCGCGGTGCGGAGCCAGCTGGCGCACCGGGTCGGTCCGCGGGAGCTTCTGCGGCTTGTCCGGCCGGCTCTGCCCGCACTGGCCGCGGTCGGCCTGGTGCAGTCGCTGTCGTTCGTGCTGCTGATCGGAGGCTGGGGGCTGGCGGTGCTCGGGATCGGTACGGGCGCGGATGCGGCGATCTCCTCCGATGTGGCCGGTGCCGTGGCCGTGGCGATGATGCTGGTCGGCGGAGCGCTCGTGCTGATCTTCGGTGTCCGCCTGGTGCTGGCCGGGACCGTCGTACTGATGGAGGGCCTGCACGCGCCGGACATCGGGCTCTACATCGGTGTCAGAGTGGGGATCTGGGGTGCGCTGCGGCGGTCATGGCAGCTGGTGAAGGGCAAGTTCTGGCGGGTGTTCGGCATCCTGCTGTTCGGGGGGCTCGTGGTGAACATCGTCGGGTACGCCTTGCAGTTCGGGATCTCGACGCTGGTGTTCACGGTTGGTTCGTGGGCGGACAGCAGCGAGGGCAGCGGGGCCACAGCGGTAGCGATCGCGCTCGGTGCGGCCGCCGGTATCGCGACTGTGCTGACGCTGATCGCCAGCCTCGCGTTCATGTCCGCTGTCCAGGCGCTGATCTATCTGGACCTCCGGGTACGCCGGGAAGGCCTGGACCTGTGGATGCGCCCGGTGCTGCGCTCTGGGGGTGGCTCGTGATCTTCCTCCAGGAGCCGCCTGTGGACATCGGGCGGGACCAGGCTGCGCAGGAGGCGGCGCAGGAGCTGTCCAAGTCGGCGTACCGGCAGTCCGGTGGCTCGCTCATCGAGAAGGCGATCGGCAAGGTGCTGGAGTGGATCGGTGACCTGCTGGACAGCCTCACCGGCTCCTCCCCCAACGGTCACGCCGGTCTGGCGATGCTGATCGGCCTGCTCGCGCTCATCGTCGTCGTGGTGCTGTGGCGGGCCGGCGTACTGCGGACCAGTCGCCGCGCGCCGCAGGCGGTCTTCGACACGGCCAAGCCGCGCACAGCGGCCGAGTACCGCGCCCAGTCGGAGCGAGAGGCTGCCTCCGGCGACTATGCGCTCGCGATCCGCAGTCGCTTCCGGGCCTGCGTCTCCGAGCTCACCAAACGCACGATTCTGGATGAGCGCGCCGGCCGGACGGCGTACGAGGTGGTCGCGGACGCCGGTCGTACCGTGCCAGCGCTGCGGGAGCCGCTGCAGCCGGCCGCACTGGCCTTCACTGAGGTTGTCTATGGCAACCGTCCCGGGACGCCGGAGCGGTACGCCGCTGTCGTGGCGGCCGACGACGCAGCGCGGACTGCTCGGGTGCTGGCGTGAGTACGGCGGTCGGACGCAGTGCCGGCGAGAGCTGGCGTGTCCTGCGGACACCACTGCTCGTCACCGGAGCCATAGTGCTGATCGCGATCATCGTCATGATCGCGACGACCGCACGGACGTCAGGGCCGTTCAGTCCGGACTCCACCGAGTCGGACGGTGCACGTGCCCTGGCGACGCTGCTGAAGAACCACGGTGTCAATGTGCACGGCACCGAGGTCCTGGAAGACGCAGTGCAATCCGGAAACGGCAAGACGCTCGTCATCGGCCCGGCGGGGTCTTTGGATCGCTACGACTGGACGCGCATCGCGGATGCGCGGTGGAGTCACCTCGTCCTGATCCGCCCGGGGTCACGGGCCTTGGAGATCCTCGCACCGGGTGTGCACGACACCGGACAGGTGCTGTCGTCGGGTAGTCGCGGACCCGGCTGCGAGCTACCGGCCGCGGTGAAGGCGGGCACGGTGACTGTCGGCGGGTCGACGTACTCCGCTCCGAGTACTGCGCAGCGCTGCTATGGCGACGGCATCAACAACACGGTGATCCGTCTGGACACAGGCGACCGGATCGTCGATGTCGTGGGCACTCCGCGCTCGTTCACCAACGAAGAGCTCGCTGAGGACGGCAATGCGGCGCTGGCACTCAACCTGCTGGGCACCAACCAGGAGCTGACCTGGTATCTGCCGCAGTGGGAGTCCAGTGGTTTCGACGACGAGGAGTCCGACGGTCCACCGTTGATCCCGCCGGATGTTCGCTACATCGGCTGGGCGCTGGCGTTCGCCGTACTGGTCGTGGCGCTCTGGCGGGGGCGTCGGCTTGGTCCGGTGATTGCGGAGCGGCTTCCGGTGATCGTGCATGCTGCGGAGACCACTGAAGGCAGAGCGCGGCTCTACCGGCGCTCACGCGCTCGGGACCGTGCTGCGGCGGCGCTGCGCGAGTCTGCCCTGGGCAAGCTGCACAAGGCGCATGGCATCCCCCGACGGGCCGACCCGTCGGCGGTGGTGGCAACCGTGGCCGCTCGGACCGGTCGGGATCCGGCCATGCTCTACGAACTCCTCTACGGCCTTCCACCACTCAGTGACGCCGCACTGATGTCCTTGTCCCATGAACTCGACGTACTGACCCAGGAGGTAAGACACAGGTGACCCTGCTTTTTGCCGCGCCTCCGGCGCGGGGGTCCCGGGGCCTTGGCTCCCGGCGTTCCCTCGTCGCTTCAGTCGCTTCGCTCCTTACGCTCCTCAGTCCACGCCGGGAGGCCCCGTGACCACCACCGAGGTCAGTGCCGATCAGGCCAGGCAGGCGCTGGTGGCGCTGCGGACCGAGATCGGCAAGGCGGTGGTCGGTCAGGACACCGCGGTGACCGCCTTGGTGCTCGCCCTGCTCTGCCGTGGCCACGTGCTGCTGGAGGGCGTGCCCGGTACGGCGAAGACGCTGATGGTGCGCGCACTGTCGATGGCCATGCGGCTGGAGACCAAGCGCGTGCAGTTCACGCCGGACCTGATGCCGGGTGACGTCACCGGGTCGCTCGTGTACGACGCGAAGACCAGTGAGTTCGAGTTCCGGAAAGGGCCCGTGTTCACGAACATCCTGCTGGCCGACGAGATCAACCGGACCCCACCGAAGACGCAGGCCGCGCTGCTGGAGGCGATGGAGGAACGCCAGGTCACCGTGGACGGCGAACCGCGCAAACTGCCGGCACCGTTCGTCGTGGCCGCGACCCAGAACCCGATCGAGTACGAGGGCACCTATCCGTTGCCGGAGGCCCAGCTCGACCGCTTCCTGCTCAAGGTGACCCTCGACATCCCGCCGCGCGACGCCGAGATCGCCGTACTGGCCCGGCATGCGCAGGGCTTCGACCCCCGTGACCTGGAGGCGGCCGGTCTGCGCCCGGTGGCCGGGCCAGAGGACCTGCTGGCCGGTCAGAACGCCGTACGCCGGGTTGCAGTGCGGGAAGACGTGTTGGCGTACGTGGTGGACCTCTGCCGGGCGACGCGGCAGTCGCCGTCGCTGCAGCTCGGGGTGTCGCCGCGCGGTGCGACCGCATTGCTCGCGGTGTCTCGGGCGTGGGCGTGGTTGTCCGGACGTGACTACGTGATCCCGGACGATGTGAAAGCTATGGCGCGTCCTTGCCTTCGGCATCGAGTGCAGGTGCGGCCGGAGGCGGAGCTCGAGGGTGTCAGCGCCGATGCGGTGCTGGAGAGCGTACTGGCCACCGTGCCGGTACCACGCTGATGGTTCTGACGGGCAGGGCCGCTCTGCTGGCTGCGGCCGGGGTCGTCTTCGTCGCTCTGGTGATGCCTAGCTGGAGTGGGGTCGGCGTGGTGGTCGCGGTCGTGCTGGTGGTGTGCGTGTTCGACATGCTGCTGGCCGGGTCGCCTCGGCGGCTGCAGCTGAGTCGTGAGGGTGACAACGCCGTACGACTTGGTGAGCAGGCTGTGGTTCAGTTGCTGGTCGCGAATCCGGGTCGGCGGGTGCGGGGGTTGCTGCGGGACGCGTGGCCGCCGTCGGCCGGCGTACTGGATCCGCCGCACAAGCTGGACCTGCCTGCTGGGGAACGGCGGCGGCTGGCGACGCATCTGGTGCCGACGCGGCGTGGTGACCGGCACGCCTCCCGAGTGACGGTCCGGTCCGTTGGCCCGCTGGGTTTCGCTGGTCGGCAGGGGTCGCATCAGGTGCCGTGGACTGTGCGGGCGTTGCCGCCGTTCAAGAGCCGGAAGCATCTGCCGTCGCGGTTGGCGCGGTTGCGGGAGCTGGACGGGCGGACGGCGTTGCTGGTGCGGGGGCAGGGCACGGAGTTCGACTCGTTGCGTGACTACGTGCCAGGGGACGACGTACGCAGTATCGACTGGCGTGCGACGGCTCGGCGCGGCAACGTCGTACTGCGGACCTGGCGACCGGAGCGCGATCGGCAGGTCGCCATCGTGATCGACTCCGGCCGGATGTCCGCGGGCCGGGTCGGTGACGCGCCACGCCTCGACCACGCGATGGACGCGGCGTTGTTGCTGGCGGCACTCGCCACCCGCGCGGGTGACCGGGTTTCCTTGCTGGCTTGCGATTCCGCCGTCCGCGCCGACGTACGACGGCCTGCCCCGGAAGACGTGCTGCCGTCGTTCGTGAACGCGCTGGCGAACGTCGAGGCCGAACTCGTCCAGACCGACTTCCGCGTCGTCGTCTCGCAGGTCCTCGAACGCCTCGGCCAGCGCTCCCTCGTGGTGCTGTTGACCGGACTCGACCCCGCCGTCATCGAGGAGTCGCTGTTGCCGGTGATCGGCCCGCTGCTCCGCCGCCACGTCATCGTCCTCGCGTCGGTCGCCGACCCGCGCCTCACCGAACTCGAGTCCACCCGCGCCGACCTCCCCGAGGTCTACGCCGCCGCCTCCGCCGCCCGCACCCGCCTCGACCGCGAACGAGTCACCGCCATCCTCACCCGAGCCGGCGTCACGGTCATCGACGAAACCCCCAACCACATAGCCCCGGCACTGGCCGACACCTACCTATCCCTCAAAAAGGCCGGCCGCCTCTAGAGCGCTGCTTCGAAGATGTGCCTGTTGGCTGCTGTAAAGGTGTGTTCGCGGCGGGACCAGGCGATGCGTTCGGCGCGTCGGCGGTCCGTCACTTCGGCGTCGACCTCGGTCCAGAAGCGGGCGTTGCGGAGTTGTTGCTCCATCGTGGCGTCGACGACGGCGGTCCGTTGTTGGGCGGTGAGGCCGTAGGCGTCGGCGAGGACTCTGACTTGGGCGGCCTGGCGGTCGGGGTCGTCGTACTTCGAGGCTATGCACCAGGTCCAGGCCGCGTAGCCGATGTCCTCGAGCGGGCTTCCCGGTTCGGCGGTGTCGAAGTCGATCAGGGCGACGGGGCGGTTGTCGCGGAAGACGAAGTTGTTCGGGCCCGGGTCGTGGTGGCAGACGACGGGATGATGGCCGGCGAGCCGGCTCCCGCGGGTGGCGTCGTGGAAGGCGCGGAGGAGTGCGCCGGCGGCGGCTAGCTGGTCGTCTTGCCAGCGCTGGAACCTCGGCGGGACCCAGCCGTCGAGATAGGTGAGGATGTCGCGGCCCTCGTCGTCCTGGCCGAGGTGCCGTGGGGCTCCAGCGAAGCCTTGTGCCTCGAGCAGGTGGAGAAGCTCGGCGGTGAAGGCGGACTTCTCCGACGCAGGGCGTCGTACGGTGTCTGCGATGCGTACGACGCCCTGGGTGAGGCGGCCTCCGGTCAGCGGGATCACATGGTGGGGCGGGCTTGGGCGAAGGTCCAGTGGTGGCCTTCGAGGTCCTCGGCTTCGTAGCAGCGGTAGCCGTGCTGGTGGATCTCGCTGAGGATCTTGGCGCCGTTGGACTGGGTGTGGGTGAAGTGGGCGTCGAGGTCGTCGACGTACACCCAGACGCTGTGGTCCAGCTGCGCGGTGCGCTTCTCGGTGAGCTTGAAGAGCAGGATCGCGCGAGTACCCACCTGCAGTTCGATCCAGGACGGATCCGTACCCTCGGCGGGGATCTTGTCCCAGGAGTCCAGGCCGAAGACGGTGTGCAGCCACCGGGCCGCGGCTGCTGGATCCTCGTAGTACAAGGCGATCGCGAGCCGATCGAGCTCGCGGGGAGTGCGCGGCGCGCTGTCGCGCCGGCTGACCCACGCTGGGAGCCAGTGAATGACGTTGGGCCAGAAGTAGAAGGCCTTCTCGCCACCGGGGACGAGTGACTGTACGACGGTCACCCGGGTCCCGCTGTCGAATGCGTCGAAGCTGATCCGGGTCTCGGTGTCGTCGACCGAACTGCGGTACGCGAACAGCGCGCCGGGCTCCCAGTCGGTGATCGTGCCCAGCTCGAGTACGTCGTCCGGCGGCGAGTAGACCTCGAGGATCCGGCCGCCGACGCCGGGCTCGATCTGCATCGCGGTAGCCCGGGCGGCGTCGAAGAAGTTGATCGGGCCGCGGACCCACCACAGGTCGATCTCCTCGGTGAAGATGCGGAACGCGGTCGACGGATCGGCAGCGACCTCGACGGACGCCCTGGCGGATTGTGCGGTCATGACGACTCCTTCTGCTCGACGTGTCGTTTGAACGAGCCCAGTTGCTCGCGCCAGTGCGCCTGCACCTGGTCGAGCCAGGCCTGCACCGCGACCACGGGCTCGGGGTTCAGCCGGAAGACCCGGACCCGGGCGTCGTCCGGCACCCGCTCGTCGGCGACCAGCCCGGCCGCCAGCAGGATCCGCAGATGCCGACTCATCGCCGGCGACGACGCGCCGGTCGCGGCCGCCAGTTGCCCCGCCCGCCGCGGCCCCTCACCCAGCAACCGCACCACCTGCCGCCGAGTCGGATCAGCCAACACCTCAAAGAACCGATCCACCTGATCTTCCACCATCCCGCAATAGTTAACCGCCAGCACAACTATTGTCAACAACCTGAAGCACCGGGAGAGGCGGAACCTCAGGGGGTTAGCCCCTGAGCTGGAGGGTTGCCCCCCGAGATTCTGAGTGGGCAACCCTCCAACTCGGGGGTTATCCCCTCAGTTGGAGGGTTCGCCCAGGTCGGCTCGGCGAGGAGAGCTCGTACGTCGGGCAGCGGCGGGCGCGCGTACGGCGGTGGTCCGTCGGAGTCAGGTGGGGGTGGTGACTGGGGTGAGGTGGCAGGCGACCTGGGGGTCGCTGACCGCAGGCAGGATTTGGAGTGTGGTTGTGGTGCAGGCTTCGGCGGTGGTTGCTAGGGGGCAGCGGGGGTGGAAGCGGCAGCCGGTGGGGATTCGGGTGGGGTCGGGGGGTTCGCCGGTGAGGATGATGCGTTCGGGGGATTCGGGGAGGACTGAGAGCAGGGCTTGGGTGTACGGGTGCTGGGGATTGGTGAGGACGTCTTCGGTGGGACCGGATTCGACGATGCGGCCGAGGTACATGACCGCGACGCGGTCGGCGATGTTCCAGGCGAGGCCGAGGTCGTGGGTGACGACCAACGCTGACAGGCCCAGGTCGTCGCGCAACCGCAGCAGGAGCGACAGGATCTCACCGCGGACGGAGGCGTCAAGAGAGGCGACTGGCTCGTCGGCGATCAGGACCTTGGGGTTCAGGGCCAGCGCACCGGCGATCACCACTCGTTGACGCTGACCGCCGGACAGCTCGTGCGGATAGCGCAGGAAGAACCGTTCCGGTGGGCGCAAGCCGGCGCGGGACAAGGCCGCCGAAACCACCGGCTCCTCGTCCGGCAAGCCGTGGATCCGCGGGCCTTCGGCAACGGCCTCGTACACGGTCTGCCGCGGATTGAGCGAGCCCATCGGATCCTGGAGCACCAACTGGACCTGGCGACGGAAGGCACGCAACGCGCGACCCGAGTAGCTCAGCGGTCTCCCGTCGTACGACACCTGCCCAAAAGAAGGCCGTTCGAGACCGAGCAGGGTACGGGCGAGAGTCGTCTTGCCGCAGCCGGATTCGCCCACCAGCGCCACGATCTCGCCCGCGCCGACGGACAGGTTCACCCCGTCGACCGCACGCGCCCGGCGGCCGTCACGTCCCGGGAACTCCACCTTCAGATCAGTTGCCTCAAGCAATGGTCAGTCCCCCACCAGAACACAGGCGGCGGTCCGATCCGCACCGGCCGCACGCAAATCGATTTCAACCGAAGAGCACGACTCCAGCGCCACCGGGCAGCGCGGATGGAACGAACAGCCGCCCGGCAGTTCCTGCGGATCCGGTGGGTCTCCGGCGAGCCCGCGCGGCGCGAGCCGGGATGCGGGATCCCCGACGGTGGGGAATGCCGCGGCCAGGGCCTGGCTGTACGGATGCCGGAACCGTCCTGACGACGGACCGGACTCCACGAGTCGGCCCGCGTACATGACCGCGAGCCGGTCGCACACGTCGGCGAGGACGGAGAGGTCGTGGGAGATCATCAGCAGCGAGATGCCGTGTTCGGCGATCAACTGCTGGATGAGGGTGAGCACTTGCGCCTGGACCATCAGGTCGAGGGCTGTGGTGGGTTCGTCGGCGACGATGAGTCGCGGCGAGCAGGCGAGCGCCATAGCGATCATGACTCGTTGCCGTTGGCCACCACTCAGCTCGTGCGGATAGCTCCGCGCCCGCCAGGCCGGCAACCCCACCTGCTCCAGCAGTTCCCGCACCCTCGTAGCGGCCTGGGAACCCGACGCCAGCCGATGCACCAGCAACGGCTCGGCGATCTGATCACCGATCCGCTGCACCGGGTTCAACCCGTGCTGCGCACCCTGGAACACGATGGACGCCGAGGACCACCGGACCGCCCGCAGCCGGCCCCACTTCATCGCGAGTACGTCGTCGCCGTCGAGCAGCACCCGCCCCGACACGCGCGCCGATCGCGGCAGCAACCGCAGCAACGCGAGCGCCACCGACGACTTCCCGGACCCCGACTCCCCCGCAAGCCCGACGGCCTCGCCGGCCGCCAGCGAGAGCGAGACTCCTCGTACGGCGGGGACTTCACCGGCGGCGAGCTGATAGGTCACGGACAGGTCGTCCAGTTCGAGCAGACTCATCACACCGCCCTCGTCCGTAGCCGGGGATTGAGCACACTCTCCAGAGCCCTTCCACACAAGGTGAAAGCCATCACGACGATCACGATGCACAGACCGGGTAGGAGGATGTACCACCACGCTCCCGCGGTGGCCGCACCCCAGTCGTAGGAGCCACGCAGCATCGTCCCCCAGGAGGTCTTGTTCGCACTGACGCCGAGGAACGCGAGCGTCGACTCGGTCACGATCGCGCTCGCCACCTCCAGCGTCGTACTTGCCAACAGCAACGGTGCGACGTTGGGCAGCACGTGCCGGGTGGTGATGTGCCAGTGCCCGGCGCCGAGGGCGAGCGACCGCTCGATGTACGGACGCGCCTCGACAGCCAGCGTCTGCGCGCGGATCAACCGGGCCGTCGACGGCCAGGACGTCACCCCGATCGCGACGATGATGGTCGCCGTACTGCCACCGAGGATCGCCGCCAGCACCAGCGCGGTGACGAGTGACGGCAGCACCAGGAACCAGTCGGTCACCCGGAGGATGACTGCTCCGGTCCAGCGCCGGAAGTGCCCGGCTGCGATCCCGAGCACGGTCCCGATCACCATGCTCAGCAGCGCGGCAAGGAATCCGATCAGCAGCGAAGTCCGCGAACCCCACCAGATCATCAGCAGTACCGACCGCCCGGACTCATCGGTTCCCAGCGGATCGTCGAGGCTCGGCGGCGCCATCTTCGCGCCCGTCCCGCTGACCACGTTGGTCACTCCAGCGTCGATGAACAGCGGTGCCGCCAACGCCAGTACGACGGCAGCAGTAAGGATCACCAGCCCCGCCATCCCGGCCCGATGCCCCCGGAACTCGGTCCAGAAACGCGACACCGCCCGGCGACGACGGACCCAGGTAACACTGCTCATGCCGACCTCACCCGTGGATCCAGCACGTGGTAGACCACGTCCGCCAGCGTGTTCATCAGGATCACCGACACTGTGATCAGCAGGAACGTGCCCTGCATCAACGTGAAGTCCGGCACCCGGATCGCCTCGTAGAACAACTGCCCGAGCCCCGGCCAGCTGAAGATCGCCTCGACCGTCACCGCACCCCCGACCACGAACCCGATCCGCATGAACACCAGCGTCACCGTCGGCAGCAACGCGTTCGGTACGGCGTGCCGACGCCGGATGTCGTCGTCTCGCAGCCCCTTCGCCCGGGCCGTGGTGATGTAGTCCTGCCCGAGCTCGTCCAGCACCGACGACCGCATCACCAGCAGGTACTGCGCGTACACGACGGCGACCAGCGTGAGACACGGCAGCACCATGTGCTGCGCGACATCCAGTACGCCGGCGATCCCGTCCGGCTTGTCGACACTCGAGTTGCCCCGGGTCGGGAAGATCCCGGGGATCGGCCCGACCCCGGCCGCGAACACCATCAGCAGAAGCAGTCCCAGCCAGAACGTCGGCACCGACCACAGCACCAGCGAGATCGCGGTCGAGATCTTGTCGAACCGGCTGCCCGGCTTCCAGCCGGCGCGAGCGCCTTGCCAGATCCCCAGGCTGACCGCCATCACCAACGCCGTACCGGTGAGCAGCAGGGTCGACCCGATCCGCTCCCCGATCAGGTCGACGACCGGACGCTTGTACTCGTAGGAGACGCCGAGGTCGAACTGCACCGTCTGCTTGACGAAGTGCACGAACTGCTCGGGGATCGACTTGTCCAGCCCGAGCCGGGCCCGTTCCAGGTCGAGCTGTTCCGGCGTCATGTTCCGGCCCTGCGCGAGCGCCCGGACCGGATCGCCGGGCAGCATCCGGAACAGGAAGAACGTCGCGACGATCACCATCGCGATGCTGAGCAAAGCCCCGCCCGCCTTGGTCGCCGCGTACCGCAGCAGACCATGGCGGGCCGGGCTATCCTCGGACGAGTCGAGCGGACCCGATTCCAGAGCACTCATTCGCGCTCGTCGGCCGCGCCCTGGCGGCGTCGCAGTACGAGGAACCCACCGATGGCCAGTACGGCGACACCACCCGCGACGCCCGCGATCACACCGGTGCTCGATCCGCCGTCATCACTCGCGCCCGTACCGTCGTGCGACACGGCTTCCAGCGTGTAGAACGGCCAGTACCCGGATCCGCCGTACAGCAGGCCCTTGTCCTCCGGGATCGGCGTGATGCTGGCGATCCGGTCCTTCCGGTAGCCCTCGAGGTCGTTCGGGTAGTACAGCGCGATCACCGGCGCGTCGGTGTAGAGCCGCTCCTCCATCTTCTTGATGGTGTCGGCGCGCTTCGGCCGGTCGAGCTCCTTCTGCTGCTGCAGGTAGAGGTTCTCGTATTGCGGGTCGCAGTAGAACGACTCCGTCCCGCCACCCTGGCCGGTCGCCGTCGGACGCCGGCTGCACAGGTGCGTGCCGAGCACCTCCTCCGGGTCGGGGTTCACCGACCAGCCGCTGATCGCGATGTCGAACAGCGCCGTCGTCCCGGTCTCCTCGCTGAACTTGCTGGAGTCGAGCCGCTTGGTGGTCAGGGTGATCCCGATCTCCTTGAACCAGCCGGTCAGATACTCCGACAGCTTGTCCTCGATCGGTGTGTCGGTGTGGATGCTGAACCGGAACTGCAGCTTCCGCGATCCGTCGGGCATCGTCCGTACGCCGTCCGGCCCCTTCTTGTAGCCCGCGTCGTCCAGGATCTTGTTGGCCTTGGCGAGGTCGAAGGAGACCTTCTCGTCGCCGGACGCCTCCCAGAAGAAGTCCTTGTAGAGCGGCGGAATGATCGAGCCGTCGGCCGGCTTGGCCAGCCCGTTCTGCACCTCGTCCACCAGCTTCTGCTTGTCGATCGCGTAGTGCAGCGCGGTCCGCACCTTCGGATCCTTGAGCGCCGGGTGACCGTCACCGATCGGCTTGTTGTCGCTGGTGGTGGCGCCGTGGTTGATCTGCAGGTACGTCGCCCGCCGGCCCTGCGTGTTCCACTGCACGATGTTGTCATCGCCCTTGAGCGACTCGAAGTCCGGCGGGTTGAGCCGGCCGATCAGGTCGATGTCGCCCTTCTTCAGCCCGACGATCGAGGCCGCCGGGTTGTCGTAGAAGATCACCTGCAGCTCGTCGATCTTCGGCCGGCCGCGCCAGTAGTCCGGGTTCGCCTCGAGCCGGACGAACTGGTCCTTCTTGTGCTCCACGGCAACGTACGGGCCGCTGCCCACGGTCGGGTAGACCTCGGCGTCGTACTCGCCGATGTTCGTGACCTTCTCCCAGACGTGCTTGGGCATGATCGGCACCGGGTTGTCCAGCATCGACGCCTGCGGGGCCTTGAGCTTGATCGTGAGGTCCTGGCCGTTCGCGGTGACGCCGGCGAAGTTCTCGACCGCCGGTCCGTTGCCGGTCTTGGCGCTGTCGTCGGTCATCATCTTGTTGAACGTCCAGGCCGCGTCGTCGGCCGTGATCGGCTGCCCGTCCGACCACTTCGCCTGGCGGATCTTGAACGTCCAGGTCAGCCCGTCCGGCGACGTCGTCCAGGACTCGGCCAGGTCCGGGCTGGGCTGCAGGGTCTTGGAGTCCGGCACGGTCAGGAAGCCGTAGATCATCCGCTGGATCGACCCAGTCACCAGTCGCACCGCCAGGAACGGGTTCATCGAGTCGACCGACTGCGTCACGCCGATCTTGATCACCTTGCGGCCCGGCTCCGCGGCTTGCGCCATACCGGGTAGGAACGCCAGCAGGCACAGCGCCGCGCCCGCGGCCAACATCTTCCTGATCATCGCCAGACCTTCCCCAGGTAGGTGTGTTGGGAAGGACCCCACACGAGCAAGCGCTCTCCTGTCAACGAGATACGAAACTTCGTCACATTTAAGTAATCTTCTTTCCGGGCTAGTAGGGTTCGCCCACGCGTGCTTCGCGGGCGCTTCTCTCGTCGCGGCGCTCCTCGACGCGCCCGCTCCGCGCGCTCGCACCCACCCCCGGCTTCGCGCCGTGCATCCTTTCGGCTAGCGCCGGGTTTGCCGGCTACCGCCGGGAGATGCGGGCTGCGCCCTGCGACCGACCGCGTGCCGTGGTGGTCAAGCGAGCCGCGGTGGGGATCGGCCCGGGTCCGCAAGGGTCTCGGATGCGCGCGTGAGTCGCCGGCGAATGCGGAGCGGGCTCGGGGCCATCGCCACGGCCAGCTCCTCGGGGGCATCGGCCAAGCAGTCACCCGCGAGCGGCAGCTCGCAACACGTCGGCGGCAGCCGGCGATAGCCCGGAAGGAATGCACGGCGCTGAGCCGGGGGTGGGTGGGAGCGCGCGCAGCAGGTGCGTCGAGGAGCGCAGCGACGAGGCAAGCACCTGCGAAGCACGCGTGGGCCGAACCACGGGACTTGACTACACGAGCGTGTAGTAGTTTGCTTTTGTGTGTAGCGAGAGGAGCACGAGATGGATCGGCCGGTCGACGACCTGACTGCGCGGGCCCGGATTCGGGACGCGGCGATCAAGCTGTTCGGCGAGCGCGGTATCGAGGGGGCGTCGATCCGTGACATCGCCGCCGAGGCGGGGGTCTCGTCCGGGCTGGTCCGGCACCACTTCGGATCGAAGGAAGCGCTGCGCGACGCCTGCGACCGGTACGCGCGGGAGCGGATGGCCGAGATCGGCGCGGAGCTGGCCGATCAGGAGGGGGTGGCGGGCCTCGACCCGGCGACTCTGCATCCGCGGGTGTTCCCGCTGCAGCTCTATCTGGTCCGCTCGATGATGGACGGCTCGGAGACCGCGACCGCGTTGTTCCTCGACGCGGTCGACACGATCGAGCAGTGGAGCACGGGCTACGGCATCGAGCCCAGCGACCGGCGGGCCTACGCGGCAGCGCTGGCCGCGATCAAGCTGAGCGTCTTCGTGTTCCGTGACCAGGTCTCGAAGGCACTCGGCGAGGACATCACCTCACCGGCGGGGTATGCCCGGATCGGCCAGGGGCTGATGGAGGTTTTCACCATCCCGCTGGTCACGCCGGAACAAGCAGAACAACTACGCAAACGCTCTGAGGAGAAGTGATCATGCCGGCTGCGATCAGCACGGAAGGTCTGGTCAAGACGTTCGGGCGGACCCGCGCCCTGGACGGTCTCGACCTCGAGGTGCGGACCGGGGAGGTGCACGGCTTCCTCGGCCCGAACGGCGCGGGGAAGACCACCACGATCCGGATCCTGCTCGGGATGACCCGGGCAAGCTCCGGCACCGCACGGCTGCTGGACGATGACCCTTGGTCGGACGCGACGGCCCTGCACCGCCGGCTCGCCTACGTCCCCGGCGACGTGACGCTGTGGCCGAATCTGTCCGGCGGCGAGGCGATCGACCTGCTCGGCCGGATGCGCGGCGGGGTGGACAAGAAGCGCAAGGCCGAGCTGCTCGAGCGCTTCGACCTCGACCCGCGGAAGAAGGCCCGCACGTACTCCAAGGGCAACCGCCAGAAGGTCGCGCTGGTCGCCGCACTGGCCTCCGACGTCGAGCTGTTGCTGCTCGACGAGCCCACCTCCGGCCTGGACCCGTTGATGGAGGAGGTCTTCCGCGAGGTCGTCCAGGAGGTAAGCGAAGGGGACGGCCGGACGGTTCTGCTGTCCAGCCACATCCTGTCCGAGGTCGAGGCACTCTGCGACCGGGTCACGATCATCCGGGCCGGACGGGCGGTCGAGAGCGGCACGCTGTCCGAGCTGCGGCACCTGACGCGTACGTCGATCCAAGCCGAGTTGGTCGGGCCGATGGAGGGGTTGGCCCGGCTGAACGGCATCCACGACCTGCGGCTGGATGACGGCCGGGTCCGGTTCGACGTCGACACGGACGAGATCAACCCGGTGCTGCGCCGGCTCACGGAGATCGGCGTACGGAGTCTGGTCAGCCAGCCGCCGTCGCTGGAGGAACTGTTCCTGCGGCTGTACGAGCCGGACCAGGACCGGGAGCCGGAGGTCGTCAAATGACGAACCTGGCCGGCACCGGCGGGCTGATCCGGTTGATCCTGCGCCGTGACCGCATCGTCCTGCCCCTGTGGATCGTGCTGCTGTGCGTGATCCCGATCAGCTACGTGCAGTCGTACGGCGACCTGTTCCCGACCGCGGAGTCACGCCGCAACTACGCCAACAACGCGGGCTTCATCACCCTGTACGGCGAACTGTCCGGGACCAGCCTGGGTGAGTTCGTCACCTGGCGACTGGGATTCGTCCCGGTCATGATCGGGCTGATCAGCCTCCTCACGGTGATCCGGCACACCCGGGTCGAGGAGGAGACCGGCCGCAGCGAACTGCTCAGGTCGAGCGTCGTCGGCCGCCATGCCCAGTTGGCCGCGGCCCTGCTGGCCACCTTCGGCGCGAATCTCGTGCTCGCCGTACTGCTTGCCCTCGGCATGCACAGTCAGGATCTGCCGTGGTCCGGCTCCGTTGCTATCGGCATCGAGTTCGCCTTCACCGGCTGGCTGTTCGCGGCGGTCGGCGCCGTCGCCGCCCAACTGTCCGCGAGCGCCGGGACCGCTCGGGGAATCGCGATCAGTGTGCTCGGAGCGACGTACGTGCTGCGGGCTGCTGGCGACACCAGCGAGCACACGGACGGACCGCTCGCCTGGCTGTCCTGGTTGTCCCCGATCGCTTGGGCACAACGGATCCACCCGTACGGCGAGAACCGGTGGGGACTCGGGATTCTGGTGCTCGCGGCAACCGTCGTACTCGTTGCCGTTGCCCTCTATCTGTCCGTACGACGGGATGTCGGAGCCGGACTGTTGCCGGCCCGGGTAGGCCCGGCGGAGGGCAAGCTTGGCTCGCCACTTGCCCTGGCTTGGCGGTTGCACCGCGGGCTGTTGGCCGCATGGTCAGTAGGATTCGCCTTGCTGGGCTTGCTGTTCGGCGGCGTTGCCGAAGGGGTCGGCGACATGATGCGGGACGATCCCAAGATCCAGGAGATCTTCGCGCGGCTCGGAGGCTCGACCGGCCTGATCGACTCGTTCCTGGCCGGGGTGATGACGATCGTCGGGCTGATCGCGTCGGCGTACGCGGTCCAGGCAACCCTGCGGTTGCGGGCCGAGGAGACCAGCGGACGGGCGGAACCGGTACTGGCGACCGCGACCAGTCGGCTGCAGTGGGCCGGGAGCCATCTGGCCTTCAGTCTGCTCGGGCCGGCGCTGGCCCTGCTCGTCGCAGGTGCGGCCGAAGGACTCGCCTACGGGTCGGCGATCGGTGATGTGGGCGGACAAGTGCCGCGGCTGATCGGTGCGTCACTGGCGCAGCTTCCGGCCGTGTGGGTGCTGGCCGCGATCACCCTGGCCATCTTCGGGCTGTTCCCCCGGCTGTCTCCGGTCGCGTGGGCCGGTCCGGCGATCTGCCTCCTGATCGGGCTCGTCAGCTCCGGTGTGGAGCTGGACGACTGGGTCCGGGACATCTCGCCGTTCAGCCACCTCCCGCAACTCCCGGGCGGCTCGACGTCAGCCGGTCCGCTGATCGCGCTGCTCGCCATTGCCGCCGTACTGGGTGTCGCTGGGCTGGTGGGGCTGCGGCGGCGCGATCTACCGATCGGGTAGGTCAGGTGCGGGCGTTGCGGGACCAGGCGAAGGCGTAGATACCGAACGCGGCGAGACCGAGGGCAAGGATGGTGAGCAGGACCGGGCCGAACGGCTGGTCCTTGACCGTGCGCAGCGCGGTGTCCAGGCCGCCCGCCTTCTGGGGGTCGTAGTCGATCGCCGCCCACGCGAACAGGGCGCCGACGAGGATGAACGAGACCCCCTTCGCCGCGTACCCGATCCGGCCCAGCAGGATGGTGCCCTCGGACACCCCGCCGACCAGGTCCTCGAGGAACTTCTTCGTGATCGCCTTGTAGAGCTGGCGGACACCGACGGCGATGATCACCAGCCCGATCACGACGATCAGCGCCCGGCCCCCGCCGTGCGCCATCAGGCGCGCGCTGAGGGTGCGCTGCTGACCGGTGCTGGAACCACCGGATCCGACGGCGACCTTCACCGCAGTGATGCCGAGGACGAGGTAGACGGCCCCGCGTCCCACCGACGACACCTTCTTCTCCAGGTCGAGGTGACCGTAGGCGAGGTCGAGGACCCGCCAGATGACCAGCGCGAACAGGCCGATGGCGACGATCCAGAGCAGTACGCCGCCGGCCGGTTTGCCGGCCAGTTCCTGGAGGGCGCCTTGCTGGGAGGCTTCCTCCGACGACTTGCCCCAGGCGAGTTGCAGGGCGATCCACGCGATCAGTAGGAAGACCACGCCGTACGCGATCAAGCCGACGGTGACGGCTACGCCGTACCAGCGGCTGTGTCTGACTTCGTGGGCAGTGCTGCTTTGGTTCCGCACTCCAGATCCGGTGCCCTGGGGCCAAACGGTTTACGCGGAGACGGGGGCGGTCGCTTCCCGGTCGGCCAGGTCGATGTCGCCGTACTCGCCGGAGCGGGCGGCGCGGCGGCCCAGGGTCCAGACGTAGGTGAAGAACGCGAGCTCGGCGAGGACGCCGATGGTGATCCGGACCGGTCCGGGCAGGAACGGGGTCACGAAGGCCTCGATCAGGCCCGTGACCAGGAGAATCGCGGCCAGGCCGATCGCCATGCCGACGGTGGCGCGGCCGGTTTGGGCGAGCGCTTGCATGCGGGTTCGCGCACCGGGGGCGATCCAGGCCCAGCCGAGCCGGAGGCCGGCCGCGGTCGCGACGAAGACCGCGGTCAGCTCGAGCAACCCGTGCGGCGCGATCAGGCTGAAGAACAGGCCGCCCTTGTCGTGGCTGATCATCAGTCCGGCACTGACGCCGAGGTTGACGGCGTTGTCCCAGAGAATGAAGACCGACGGGATCAACAGGATGCCGAGCGCGAGTGCGGCGGCACTCAGAGTGGCGTTGTTGATCCAGACCCGGAGGGCGAAGTCCTGCGCCGGGTTCTCCGAGTAGTAGGACTCGAAGTCGTGGTCGACCAGTTGCTGGATCTGGGCCGGCGTGCCGATCGAGTCGATCACCTCCGGGTGCACGAGGATCCGCCAGGCGGCCCAGGCCGCGACCAGGTAGAAGAGCAGGCCGATGGTGATCCACCAGCGTCTGGACGCGTAGAGGGCGGCTGGGAAGCTCACCAGGAAGTACTTCGAGATGTCACGCCAGACGGGCGCTTGGGCACCGGTCACCGCGCCGCGCGCGTCCGCGATGAGGCCGGACAGGCGTCCGATCGAGACCGGGTCGGCTCCTGCGGCTCGGAGCGCGGCCAGGTGCGTGCCCACGCGCTGGTAGAGGGTGACGAGTTCTTCCGCCTCGGCGCCGGACAACCGGCGCTGGCGGCGGGTCAGGTAGGCCAGGCGGTCCCACTGCGGCTGGTGCACCGACACGAACGCTTCGACGTCCACCGCCGCACCTCCTCCACCCGACTGGCTCCTTGCGCTGGCAGACTAACCGGACGCGGTGTCTACGCATGAGGGGGGCGACGGAGTGTCTCAGCTGGTCACCGGAGAAGCGGTTGTTCTCCAGGTGCGGATCGCCCGGATGCCGACGCGGGCGCTGGCATGTGCGATCGACGTCATCCTGCAGGGCATCGTGCTCGTCGTCCTGATCTCGCTGCTGGCCGGCTTCCTGATCGGCGGTCAGGCGAGCGAGGCGCTCGCGGTCGCCCTGATCTTCATCGTCGTCCTGCTCGTCGCGGTCGGCTACCGGGTGGTAATGGAGACGCTGACCCGCGGCCGGACGCTGGGCAAGATGGTGCTCGGCCTGAAGGTGGTGCGCGACGACGGCAGCTCGATCCGGTTCCGGCACGCGCTGGTACGGACGCTGTTCTGGTTCTTCGTCGACTTCGCGCCGTGGTTCGCGGCCTGCCCGGGGATTGTGGCGAGCCTGATGAACAAGCAGGGCAAGCGGATCGGCGACATGGTCTCCGGCACTGTCGTCATCCGCGAACGCCACCAGCCGATGGCGTCGCCGCCGCTGTTCGTCCCCGGCCATCTGGTCCAGTGGGCGCAGTCGCTGGAGCTGTCCCGGCTGTCGGACGCCCTCGCCAACGCCTCCCGCGACTACCTCGCCCGCTACACCGAGCTTCAGCCCGACGCCCGCACCACCCTGGGCGACGCCCTCGCCACCCGCGTGGCCGCTGTCACGGCGCCCGTCCCACCGATTCCGCTGATCGCGCCGGCGTACCTGTCCGCCGTACTGGCCGAACGCCGCCGCCGAGAACTCAACCGCCTGGCCACCCGACGTCCAGTCCACACCGGGCCCTTCGCGCGGTCGTACGCGGTCCCTCCCGGCCCCTTCGCCCCACCCAGCCCGTACGGCATACTCCCCCCACCACCCGTCCCGGGCCCCTTCGCCCCACCCCCAGTCACCACGCCCCGCCCAGCCCTCCTCAATCCCCAGGGTTGGGCCGCTCCGGGCAGCAACGAGGCATAAAGCAAAGCGCCCCACCGAACCGGTGGGGCGCTTGCTGTGGGGGGATCAGTAGCGGTAGTGCTCGGACTTGTACGGGCCCTCGACCGGTACGCCGAGGTACGCCGCCTGCTCCTTGGTGAGCTCGGTGAGCCGGACGCCCAGCGCGTCGAGGTGGAGGCGGGCGACCATCTCGTCGAGGTGCTTCGGGAGCACGTACACCTCGGTCGGGTAGTCGGCCGTCTTCACGAACAGCTCGATCTGCGCCAGCACCTGGTTGGTGAAGGAGTTCGACATCACGAACGACGGGTGCCCGGTGGCGTTGCCCAGGTTCAGCAGCCGGCCCTCGGACAGGATGATGATCGTGTGGCCGTCGGGGAACCGGAACTCGTCGACCTGCGGCTTGATGTTGACCCGCTCGATGCCCGCGGTCTTGTACAGCCCGGCCATGTCGATCTCGTTGTCGAAGTGGCCGATGTTGCCGACGATCGCCTGGTGCTTCATCGCCGCCATGTGGTCGGCGGTGATGACGTCCTTGTTGCCGGTGGTGGTGACGAAGATGTCGGCGGTCCCGACCACGTCGTCCAGCGTGGCCACCTGGTACCCGTCCATCGCGGCCTGCAGCGCGCAGATCGGGTCGATCTCGGTCACGATCACCCGGGCGCCCTGACCACGCAGCGACTCCGCGCAGCCCTTGCCGACGTCGCCGTACCCGCAGACGACCGCGACCTTGCCGCCGATGAGTACGTCGGTAGCGCGGTTGATGCCGTCGATGAGCGAGTGCCGGCAGCCGTACTTGTTGTCGAACTTCGACTTGGTCACCGAGTCGTTCACGTTGATCGCCGGGAACAGCAGCGCCCCGGCCTTGTGCATCTCGTACAGCCGGTGCACGCCGGTCGTGGTCTCCTCGGTGACACCCTTGATGCCCTGACCGATGGTGGTCCACTTGTCCGTGGACTCCGCCAGCGACCTGGTCAGCAGCTTCAGGACGACGCCGTACTCCTCCGACTCCGCCGTCGACGGGTCCGGTACGGCGCCCGCCTTCTCGAACTCGGTGCCCTTGTGGACGAGCATGGTGGCGTCACCACCGTCGTCGAGGATCATGTTCGGGCCCTCACCACCGGGCCAGGTCAGGATCTGCTCGGTGCAGGCCCAGTACTCCTCCAGCGTCTCGCCCTTCCAGGCGAACACCGGGACACCGGCCGGGTTCTCCACCGTGCCCTCGGGCCCGACGGCGATCGCGGCGGCCGCGTGGTCCTGGGTGGAGAAGATGTTGCAGCTCGCCCAGCGGACCTGAGCACCGAGCGCCACCAGCGTCTCGATCAGTACGGCGGTCTGCACGGTCATGTGCAGCGATCCGGCGATCCGCGCGCCGGCCAGCGGCTTGCTCTCGCCGTACTGCGCCCGCATCGCCATCAGACCGGGCATCTCGTGCTCGGCCAGCCGGATCTCCTTGCGCCCGAACTCGGCCAGGCCGAGGTCCGCCACCTTGTAGTCGAACGTCATACCGGTTCCCGCTCCCCTGAAGACTTGGATTGCTTCCTGCTTGCCAGAGCCTAGAGGGCCGAGCCGACCGGTTTGATCGCCGGGGGACCATTTTTGACACTGAAATGTCAAGATTGTCGTATGCGCATCACCGAGGCCGCCCGCCGACTGGGTACCACCCCGCGCATGCTGCGCTACCGGGAGGCTCTCGGCCTGCTCCCGCGCTCACGCGGCGCGCACACCGCCCAACGCCAGTACGACGACCGCGACCTGGCGGCCGTCCAGCTCGCACTGGACCTCGAACGCCGGTACGACGTGACGCCGGCAGCGCTGGCGTTCGCCCTCAAGGCGCTCGCGGAACCGTCCGTTGCGGCCGACATCCGCAACCTCGGCTACCGCACCGGCCGCCTCAGCGCGCCGCCCACCCAGTCCCAGATCGACCGCGACCGAGCCCTCCGCTGGCTCGGCCGCTCCGGCGTCCTCCCACCCAAACCGCGTTAGTGGGAGGGCGCCTCGGGGACCGCGGGGCGTTCGTCGGGGACGTGGTTCTCGTGGTAGACGTCGGGCTCGAGGTAGATGTGGACCGAGGTCGGCTCAGCCTCGCGGATGGCGCGTTCGGCCGCGTCGATGGTCTCGGCCACGACAGCCGCGTCGGTGGTCGGCTCGACCCCGACCTTCGCGGCGACGAGGACCTCCTCCGGGCCGAGGTGCAGGGTCTTGATGTGGATCAGCCGCTGCACGCCCGGGGTGTTCTCGATCGCGTCGACGATCTTCTGCTGCGCCTCGCGGGTCGCCGACTCACCGAGCAGCAGTGACTTCATCTCGATCGCGAGGAAGATCGCCACGCAGACCAGCAGCGCACCGATCGACATCGAGCCCAGGCCGTCGAACACACCGTTGCCGGTGGCAAGCGTCAGGCTGACTCCGATCAGCGCCAGCACCAGGCCGGTGAGGGCCGCGAAGTCCTCCAGCAGGATCACCGGCAGCTCCGGCGCCCGCGCGTTCCGGACGAACCTGGTCCAGGACACGTGTCCCCGCAGCTTGTTCGCCTCGATGATCGCAGTCCGGAACGACAACGACTCCATCACGATCGCGATCAGCAGGACGGCGATCGGGACCCACTTCCAGTTCTCGATCGGGTGCGGATCGTGCACCTTGTGCCAGCCCTCGTACAGCGCGAACAGACCACCCACGCTGAACAGCACGATCGCGACAATGAACGAGTAGACGTACCGTTCCCGGCCGAACCCGAACTGGTGCAGTTCGTCGGCTTCCCGCTTGGCCCGCTTGGCGCCGACCAGCAGCAGCACCTGGTTGCCGGCGTCGGCGAGCGAGTGGATCGCCTCGGCCAGCATCGAGGCCGACTGGGTCAGCGCCCAGGCGGCGAACTTGGTGACCGCGATCCCGGTGTTCGCCAGCAATGCCGCCACGACGGCCTTGTTACCGCCACCAGCCATGTCTCCAGGTCCTCCGTCGGGAATCAGCGCGCGGACACGACGAACGCCGTGCCGGAACCACGCAAGATACAGGGTCCCTCGGGTCCCGCGGCGAACGCGGACTGACCGGTGGACAACGTCACAGCGGATTCTTTGCCGAGAGCATCGATCGTCCCGGCGACGCAGCAGATGATCCGCGGTCCGACGCCGTCGACCGTCCGCTCGTCACCGTCCAGCTCCACCCGGTGGATGGCGAAGTATTCACAACCGGTCTCGTACGTCGCTACTCGATCAGCCACCGTTGTCGCGGTCAGCACCGGATCGGCCAGTGGCTCGAAGTCGACCACCGACACCAGCTCCGGTACGTCGATGTGCTTGCTCGTCAGCCCGCCCCGCAACACGTTGTCCGAGTTCGCCATCACCTCGAACCCGAGCCCCTGCAGATACGCGTGCACGTTCCCAGCCGGCAGATACACCGCCTCGAACCGCTCCAGCCGCACCCGGTTCAGCAACAGGGCGGCGAGTACGCCGGGGTCGTCCGGGAAGTCGGCGCACAGTTTCGCCAGCGACTCCCGCTCCAAACCGAACGCCTTGCCGGTGTACCGCGCCACGGCCTCGCCCAGCGCGGCGACCAGCGGCCGGATGGAGTCCCGGTCGGCGCTCATGAACTGCGTGAACGCGTCCTGCAACTTGCCGTTGCGGAGCAGATCCGTGAGCTCGTCGAAGCCCTCCGGTGCCAGTGCGTCCAGCAGGGCGACGGTGCTGTGCAGCGGCCGGAACCCGACCAGCGCGTTGAAGGGCTCGAGCGCGATCAGGATCTCCGGCTTCGGCCAGGCGTCCTTGTAGTTCCGGTCGGCCGCGTCCCGCGGGATCCCGGCGGCCTCGTCCCGTGCGTACCCGTCGATCGCCTGTTCCCGCGACGGGTGCGCCTGGATCGACAGCGGCTGCCCGGCCGCCAGCAACTTGGCCAGGAACGGGAACCGGCCCTCGAAACGCTCTGCCGTCTCCGCCCCCAGTACGTCGCTGGGCCCAGCGGACACCACGTCGTACAAGGAGTCACCGGACGGGAGCACCGACGGTGCGGACTCGTGCGCGCCCATCCACAGCTCGGCCTGAGGCTTGCCGTCCGGCTCCACGCCGATCAGCTCGGGGAGCGCGGTCAGCGATCCCCAGGCATAGTCCCGGATGGTGTTCTGCAGCCGCACTACCACGCTGGGTCCTCCGAGGGATTCCCTGGCTCGTCCGGGTCGATATCGGTCGCCGTACCGTAGCGGCCGAGGCCGATCCCCAGGTACGCGGCGGCATAGCGGCCGTGCTGGCTCAGAGCGGCGTACCGGGCGATGTCGGTGCCGTCGGCCTGCCTCACCACGTGCACCCGCACGTCGTGAGCCTCGGCCTTGGACTCCAGCTTGCGTCGGTGCTCGGCGACGCCTGGGTCGTCCACACCGTCGTCGAGGATGATCAGAGCCGGCCGCAGCTCCTCCGGCTTGTCGAACGGGTCTGCGAACAGATCCCGCGGCGGCTGGCTGAGCACCGGCAGCAGGTGGCCCGCGTCGGCAGCCAAAGCGGGCCGGCCACTCGCCAGCCGAATGGACTCGACCACACGCCGTGCGGCACGGGCTGCGAGGACAGAGCCGCCCCACACCAGCGGCAGTGCGTCGGCCAGCACCAGAGCCAGGTCCTTGGCCGGGTTGGACGCCACGTCGTTGTTGGGTGAGCACTCGATCGCGACCTCGTCCAGCTGCGCCGCGACCGCCTTGTGGTCCACCTCCGGACCGAGCTCCATCTGATGCAGGGCCTGCAGTACGGCGACAGCCGACGCCAACTGGTCGTCGGACTGGGACGGCAGCCGGATGGCGTGCCGCAGGCCGGCCGACGCGATCGCCACGGGTGAGTCCGCCGGAGTGGCCACCACCAGACCGCAGCCCCGCCGGACCGCTTCACCGGCGGCCGACACCGCCTCCGAGTCCTCGGTGGCGCCGCTCAGGATGACCACCAGGTCCAGCGGACCGGCCCACCCGGGCAGCCCCGGACCGGGCCAGGCGAGGAACGGAACCGGGCAGACCGGCTCCAGTACGGCGCGGACCAGCCGGGCATCCCGGCCGGCGGCCACGACGGCCCGCGGCCGGAAGCCGTCGGACTCCACCTTCGCCAGCGCTTCCTCGGCCGCCTCCAGCTCGGCCCGGACCCGCGCCCCGGCCATCGCGAGCCGGCGGAGCAGGTGGTCCGCCGCCCGCAGTGCGGCCAGATCATCCAGCCGCGTGTCGTCGAATTGGCTCATCAGTTGTCCGCGGTCTCAGACTGTTCTGCCCGGGTGTCCCGGGCCTCGTCGATCAGCAGCACCGGGATGTCGTCCCGGACCGGGTAGGCCAGGGCACAGGCGCTGTTGGTGCAGACCAGCTCGTTCGCCTCGTCGTCCACGCGGAACTCCGACCGGCACTTCGGGCAGACCAGGATGCTCAGCAGGTCCGGGTCCAGATTGACTGCCATTCAGTTCTCCTCCACCGATGCACCGGTGATCAGGGCCAGTACTTCATCGCGGACGCGCTCCATGGTGGCGCGGTCCGCGGCCTCGACGTTCAGCCGCAGCAGCGGTTCCGTGTTCGACGCACGGACGTTGAACCACCACTGTCCCGCCGACACGGTCAGACCGTCCAGATGGTCAACGGTAATCCCGTCCTGGCCGGCGTACATGTCTTCGATCGCGGCCACGGTCGCCGCGGCGTCCTCGACCTTGTTGTTCAGCTCGCCGGACGCGACGTACCGCTCGTACTCGGCGAACAGCTCGCTGGCCGGCCTGTCCTGCTCACCGAGCGCGGCCAGCACGTGCAGGGCGGCCAGCATGCCGGTGTCGGCCCGCCAGAAGTCCCGGAAGTAGTAGTGCGCGGAGTGCTCGCCGCCGAACACCGCGTCGGTCTCGGCCATCTTCTGCTTGATGTTGGAGTGCCCGACCCGGGTCCGCACCGGTGTGCCGCCGTGCTCGGTGATCAGCTCCGGCACCGCCTTCGAGGTGATCAAGTTGTGCAGGATGGTCGAGCCGGGGTGCTTGGCCAGCTCCCGGACGGCGACCGCCCCGGTGATCGCGCTCGGCGAGATCGGTTCGCCCTTCTCGTCCACCACGAAGCAGCGGTCGGCGTCGCCGTCGAAGGCCAGGCCCAGGTCGGCGCCGGCCTCGCGCACCTTGGCCTGCAGGTCGACCAGGTTCTTCGGGTCCAGCGGGTTGGCCTCGTGGTTCGGGAAGTTGCCGTCGAGCTCGAAGTACAGCGGGACGATCGTCACCGGTCCGGAAGCGAAGACGGCCGGGACGGTGTGGCCACCCATGCCGTTGCCCGCGTCGACCACGACCTTGAGCGGGCGGATCCCGCTCAGGTCGACCAGGTCGTGCAGGTGGTCGGCGTACGCGGTGAGCAGGTCCTTGTGGCGGACGTGGCCCGCCGCGGTGCCGGTCGCCGGGCCATCGACCAGGGCCTTGGCGACCAGGTCGGCGATGTCGCGCAGGCCCGAGTCGGAGCCGACCGGCGCGGCGCCCGCACGGCACATCTTGATGCCGTTGTACTTCGCCGGGTTGTGACTGGCGGTGAACATCGCGCCGGGCAGATCGAGCCGGCCGGACGCGAAGTACAGCAGGTCGGTGGAGGCCAGCCCGATGTCGATCACGTCCGCGCCGGTGCTGGTCACCCCCTCGGCGAACGCGGCCGCCAGCCCCGGGCTGGACGGTCGCATGTCGTAACCGACCACGACCGCCCCCGGGCCACCGAGAACGTCCAGGACCTCGACGAACGCGGCGCCGGTCGCCCGGGCCACCGATTCGTCCAACTGGTCCGGGACGACCCCACGTACGTCGTACGCCTTGAAGATCGCAGCAACGTCAACCATGCGTGGACCCTATCCGGCCCACGTCGAGATTCGTATCTCAGGCTCGGTCGAACCAGCCGATGTCCTTGCGGTGGTGCACGGTCGGCAGCTGCCGCGGGCTCGAAGGAGCCGCCCACTTGGCCGCGTTGGCGATGATCTGCTGGACCTCCGGCTGGTGGTAGGTCGGGAACTCCTGGTCACCCGGCCGGAAGTAGAAGACCCGGCCCTGGCCGCGGCGGTAGCAGCAGCCGGAGCGGAACACCTCGCCGCCGGTGAAGGAGCTGACGAACACCAGCTCGTCGGGCTGCGGGATGTCGAACAGCTCGCCGTACATCTCCTCGCGCTCGATCACCAGCGGGTGCGGGATGCCCTGCGCGATCGGGTGCCCGGCCGCGACCGTCCAGATCAGCTCGCGGTCGTTCTCGGCCCGCCAGTCCAGCGAACAGGTGGTGCCCATCAGGCGGATGAAGATCTTGCTGAAGTGCGCCGAGTGCAGCGCGATCAGGCCCATCCCGGACAGCACGTGCCGCTGCACCCGCTCGACGATCGCGTCGTCGACGTCGCCGTGCGCCGCGTGACCCCACCAGGTAAGTACGTCGGTGTCGGCGAGCACCTCCTCGGTCAGCCCGTGCTCCGGGTCCTGCAGCGTGGCGGTCCTGACGACGACGTCCTCGCCGAGCTTGGTCCGCAGCGCCGCCGCGATGGTGCCGTGCATGGTGTCGGGGTAGATCTTGCGCACGGACTCGTCGCGGCCCTCGTGCACGTTCTCGCCCCAGACGGTGACGCGAATCGGGTTAGTCATGCAGCACAACCTCTCGTCCCGCCTTCGCCGAGGCGTAGCAGGCGTCGATGACCTCGGTCCGGAGCAGCGCCTCGGACCCGTTCTGACCTTCCCAGTCGCCGCTGCGGACGATCCGGACGAACTCCCGCACCACGGCGCGGTGGCCGAGGCCGGCGCCGGTCGCGGGCTTCACCTCGGCCGGTACGCCGGCGACGTCGGTGAAGATGCGCAGCGTGTCGACCGTGGTGTAGTTCTGCACCTCGATCTTGGCGCCGCCCTCGGTGCCGAACAGCTCGATGCCGAAGTTGTCGCCCGGCGCGCGGAAGGTGGCCCAGCTGGTCTCCAGCTGCAGAGCCCCGCCGCCCTGCAGCCGCAGGTACGCCGTCGCCAGGTCCTCGACCTCGAACTTCGACCCGAGCGTGTCGACGGTCGGCCGCTCCGTGCTGCTCACGCTGCCCTTGCCGCGCGGACCGAGCTCGGCGAAGGTGTCCGCGGAGACCGTGGTCACCTGCGGCTCGCCCATCAGGTGCAGCGCGAGATCGAGGATGTGGACGCCGAGGTCGATCAGCGGCCCGCCACCGGACAGCTCGCGGTTGGTGAACCAGCCCCCCATGCCCGGGATGCCGTTGCGGCGCATCCAGTGCGCCTTCGCGTAGTAGATCCGGCCCAGCTGACCCTCGTCGATCTGGTGCTTCAGCGCCGCGACGTCACCACGCTCGCGGTGGTTGAAGACGACCTTGAGCACCCGGCCGGCCGCCTTGGAGGCCTCGACCATCGCGGTGCCTTCGGCGACCGTCCGGGCCAGCGGCTTCTCCGACAGCACGTGCAGGCCCTTCTCCAGCGCCTTCAGCGCGATCGGGGCGTGCAACTGCGTCGGCGTGCCGATGCTGACCGCTTCCAGGCCTTCGGTCTCGAGCAGGTCCTCCCACTTCTCGTAGAGATGCGGTACGCCGTGCTTCTCGCCCAGGCTGGTCAGGATGTCCTTCTCCAGCCCGGCCAGCGCGACCACCTCGACATCCGGCAGCTCGGAGAACGCCTCCAGGGCCGTCCGCCCGGCGAATCCCAGCCCGACAACTCCGACGCGCAGTTTTTGATCGTTCACACCGACGATCCTCTCGCATTGACAACGATGGTCACAAACCCCTTCCCACAGTACGAAACAGGTTCGAACACCAGTGGTGCGAGTGGTTTTGCCCGTCGGGCGTGTCGGCCGCGCTCAATCCTCGTCGGCGTCGAAGTCCGGGTCGATCTGCTCCGGGGAGAGCGCGAGTACGTCGGCCAGCTCGAGGACCAGCGCGGACCGGACCAGCCAAGCCAGGCCGGCCCCCGAGCGCTCGGCGCGCAGCTCGATCGGACGCCGGAACACCACGATCCGGTACGGCTCGTGCGACGTACCGCCGCTGGCGTGGGTGAGCGGGATCTCGGTCTCGTCGAGTTCCAGGTTCGGCACGTCCTCGATCGCGAACTCGACCCGGGCGACGACCTGCGGCAGCCGCTTCTCCAGCCGGGTCACCTCGATCGCGACCACCTCGTCGAACTGGGCCGCGGCGGCCCGCTGCAGCGGCAGACCCCGCGGCGCGAACCGGCTCGGCCGGCTGATCGGGCCGAGCATGCCGCGCCCGTGGCGGTCGATGTGCCTGCGATGACGGCGAGCCTCGGTCACGCGCTCAGCCTAGTGGGGGTAACGTCTGGTCGTGAGCATCGCCAGGATCTGTTCGCGCGCCGCCTGTCATAAACCGGCTGTGTCGACGCTCACCTATGTGTATGCGGACTCCACGTGTGTGCTCGGCCCACTGGCGACGTACGCCGAACCGCACTGTTACGACCTGTGTGCCGACCACGCCGACCGGCTGACGGCACCGAATGGCTGGGAAGTCATCCGGCTCGCTCCGGACCCGGCCGCGGCCGGACCGTCCTCGGACGACCTGGAAGCCCTGGCCAACGCGGTCCGCGAGGCCGCGCGGCCCCTGCCCCGCCGAGAGCCGGGCACCGGCACTCCCGGCGCACCGGTCGAGATCGCCCGCCGACGTCACCTGCGAATGCTCCAGGACCCCGGCGCGAACACCTCCGAAGGCTGACCTACCTCACCGCAGGGCTGCGGTGAGGTCCGGCTGAGCGCCCAGCTGAGCCCGGAACACCAGTGAGGTGTTGAGCGGCCAGGCAGCCACCTGAGCCACGTCGTCGTCGCCCGGCTTGGCCGCGGGCATCAGCGTGACGCCGGCCACGACCGTGCCCCGCGTCTGCTCGACCATCAGGTACGTCGCCCGCGGTTGCGCCGCGAACGAGATCGGAGTGGTCGCGCCACCGACGACATCGACGGCCCGTGTCTGCAGCACGCGTCCGGCCAGATCCCGCAGCTCGAGCTTCACGCTCCCGGTCTTCCCCGGTGCGGTCACCTGCAGGACAGCCGGCTGCTGGTGTGCGGGCAGAACCAGGTACGCCGGTCCCATCAGCGCCTCGGCCGACCCGATCGACGCGAAGTCCTCGCCACTCTTGTCCGAGATCCGCATCGACGCGGTGACAGGCTGGTCCGACGACAGGGTGATCGCACTGGCATCGCCGTTCAGCACCGTGTCCAGCTTGAACGTCTTCACCGACCCGGCCGCGATCTCCACGGTCTCCAGACCGGCCGGCTTGAACGGGCCGTTCGGCCCGTTCACGGTCAGGCTGGCGGTCGCCTGCAGGTCCGACGGGTTCGCCACCGACAGGAACCGCGTTCCCGCACCCGGCGCCGAGGCCGGCACGAACACCTTGGTCGCGGGCGGAGCCGACGCGTTCAGCCAGTCCACACCAGCCGGCTTGCCGTTCGTGGTCGGGTTGCTCCGCACCGCGGGTGCCACCCGTCCACCGGTCGACTCGACATGCAGGGCGACGTCCCGCAGGTTGGCCGCAATCTGGCCGAGGAACAGTTCGAACGTCCCTCGCGCCGGTACGACGATCCCCCGCGCGGCAGGCAGGTCCTGCGGACCACTCCGCGCGTACACGGTGACGTTGACCTCTGCGTTGATGCTGTCCAGGTTCGTCAGCACCAGCACGTCGCGCCGGTCGCTTGCTCCGGATGCACCGACGAACCAGAAATCCGAACCGGGCAGCTGGCACGGCACGCTGGCCATGCCGCGATTCACTCCCTCGGTGGAGGTCGTCGTACTCGTGCCGACAGTGCCGGCGGCCAGTGGTCCGGTGCCGTGGATCGTCAACGGCACCGGCTTGGTGGCCGGAGTGGTCGAGCCGATCTTGCCGCGCACGAGCAGCGAACCGACCGGATTGGCTGTGGCCGCCAGTGGGGTGATCGACAGCGGCGCATCGCTGCCCGACGCGGTCGGAGTGCCTTCCGGCAGTGTCGGGGACACCGCGTTCACAACGCTCGCGAGTTTGCCGCCGGCGGCGAGCACCGGGCAGGACAACGCCGTACGGTTCACGATCGTGGGTGCCGGCGCGGCAGCGTCCTGTGGTCGGGTGTTCGGCTCCTTGGGGTGGGTCACCACAGCAAGGCCGGCGATCACGGCCATCGCCAGCACACAAACTCCGAGCCGGATCCGCGGGTCCGACAGCAACCGGCTCACCGGTCCCTCCTCGCATGGGTGCCGTGCGGGACGGGGGCAGTACGGCGCACTGTCGGCAGGCAGAAGATCAGAGCGATGATCCAGCCGATGATGCCGAGCAGTCGCCACAGCGTGTGGGTCTGGTCCTGCAAGGGCGAACTGCCTTCCACCTTCGATCGGTCCACCAGCCATGACGCGTCGCCGTCGTTCGCACTGGCCCGGGTCAGACCGGGCAGCGAGTCGAGCGTCGACTGCAAGGTCGGATCAACCGGAGCGGGCAGGTAGACGTAGTCGACTGCCAGTCCGGCCAACTGCCGTCCCTCTTCACCCGTGCCACCGCCACCCAGGGTCGACAGCACCTCGGTGATCGGCTTGGTCTGCTCCGCCGTCGGCGCGGCCTCCAGCGCGCCCATCCGCGGGCCGCCGTCCTTCACCAGCGAGAACCGCATCTCGCCGCCCGGCTCCTTGCGGACAACAAGGATCGACTGGTTCCCGGGCGGGTCCTGTGCTGACATCAGGTACGCCGGCAGGTCCTGAGCAGGCCCGCGCCACAGCGGACCGTCCATCCCACGGACCAGCCAGAACCCGGCCGTCACGATCGTCGTCACCAGCACGATCCCGAGCATGCCCTGCACGATGATGTCGGTGGACCTACCGACCGAGTCCCAGGCGACCGTCACCGCGATGATCCAGCCGGCCGTCATCAGGAACATCAGCGGCCCACTGCCACCACCCAGCCGGCTCGCGACCAGCGTCCCGGCCAGGCCGGCCATTGCGGCGAACCACCCGAGCAACTCGTACCGCTGCCGAGACTGACGCAGCAAACTGAACAACGCCACCAGGATCAGCGGTACGGCGAACCACCATGGCGTCGGCCCACCTATCGGCGTACCCGTGAGCAGGTGCTGCAGGCTGTCGCCCGGACCGATCGCGGCAGTGGGCGGACCACCGGCCTCTTGCCCCAGGCGCGACGGGTGCAGCACCAACTGGATCGTCCACGGCAGCACGAGCAACAGACCCAGTACGACGGAGAACACCAACTGGCGACCTTGCCGGCGCCAGCCGAGGCCAAGCACCGCACCGAAGACCAGCAGGACGCTGATCAGCAGTCCCAGCGCCGGAGTGAAGGCGAAGAGCACGGCCTGGCAGATTCCGGCGAACCATGCGGCCCGCCAACTGCCCTGAATGACCACACGACGCCGCCGGGCGACGGTGTGCACGGCAGCACCGAGCAGCGGCAGCACGATTGCGGCCACACAGGTCCCGATCCTGCCTTGGCTGATAGCGCCGTTCGTGAACACGGCAAGCCCGTACGCCGCCGCGCCCCACGCCCGCGCCATCCGGTCCACGACGAACGAACGCAGCAACGCCCACGCGGCCAGAGCGGCGAGCGGGACGGCACCGAGTAACAGCAGGTTCGTCGCTCCACCCGGGCCGAACGTCACCGTCGAGAACGCCCAGAACTGCGCCAGCCAGGCAGGAGGCGTCACACCGGGAGGACCCGAAGCCGCGGCATGCCAGAGCGCACCAAGACTCTCGTGCGCCGGCAGCAAGAGGTGGGACCGCAGTGTGCCGCTACCGATCAGACTGCGGGCCGAGATCAACGCACCGATCGCCAGGAACACCCACGCGACCAGGAACGGGCGGCGGATCAGCTGACGACGCCAGCGCGGCTGATCGGTGGCGACCCGGGCGGTGGACTTGGCCCTGCGAGCGGTCGTGACGACCTGCTCCTCGGGCTCGTCCGCCCAGGCCTCGCGGATCCGCTCGGAGATCGTGCCGGTGGTCTCTTCCAGGTTGTGCCGCAGAGCGTGCACCGACCGGGAGAACAGTCCCTTGATGTCGTCGTACGGGACTTGGTCGAGGTGGCGGCGGCTCTTGCGGGCTTGGGTCCAGCCACCGGCCAGCAAGGTGCCGAGCAGGGCGGTCCACTCGTCGACCGCACCGGAGGGTGTCTTGCCGAGGAGGAACCAGATCGAGCGCAGCACAGTGCCGAGCAGGAAACGCAGGATCAGCAGTGGGAGCAGCTTGCCGGGCGCGTTCGCGAGCACGGTGTAGTACGCGTGCGCACGGTCGAGCTGATAGGCGTGCCGACGGGTGCCGGCCAGCGCGCGCTCGCCGGTCGCGGCGGCCTGGGCGTGGTAGATGACCGCATCCGGCGCGACGCCGACCTGGTAGCCGGCCCGGCTGGCGCGCCAGCCGAAGTCGATGTCGTCGCGGAACATCGGCAGCCGCGGGTCGAAGCCGTGCAGCGCCTCCCAGACGTCGCGGCGGACCAGCATGCCGGCCGAGCTGACCGCGAGGACGTTCCGCGGCTGGTCGTGCTGACCCTGGTCCAGCTCACCGTTCTCGATGCCGGTGTCGCGGCGGCCGCCGAGTGAGGTGGTGACGCCGACCTCGAGCAGTTCGCGGTCGCGCGGCCAGAGCCGCAGTTTCGGGCCCCAGACCCCGACATCCGGCGAGATGGTGGCCTGGAGCAACAATTTCTCGAGGACCTTGGGGGCCGGCGCGCAGTCGTCGTGCAGCAGCCACAACCACTCGACCACCGGCATCTGCGCGTCGTCGCCGTACGGGCCGTACGGCGACGGGATCGGCGCGAAGCCGACCGCCTCGATGCCGCGGGCGACCGCCGTACCGAAACCGGTCCGGGCGGACACGCTGACCACCGGCTCGACGCCGGGCATCGCGGCCAGCAGTTCGGCCGTCTCGTCGGTGGATCCGGTGTCGACCGCGATCAGCCGGTCCGGGCGTGGGTTGAGCGCCCACAGCGCCTCGGACAGCCGCGGCAGCCAGGCGGCACCTTCATGCCCGACCACCACCGCGGTGACGACGTGCCGAACCCGCGGGCGGCCCATCGGGTCGTCGATGTGATCGGTCGGGAAGTCGACAGAGTCGAAGAACTCCCAGCCGGCCGGAGCTTCTTGTTCCATACGGAGCTGTGACACCTCGATGGTTACGGACGGTCTGGGTCACCATACAGCCGTACGCCGAAGCCCAGAAAAGCCGCGGGCCCCGGTGACTGGTCGTCCCCGGGGCCTCGCGGAAAGTTCGTGTGAAGTTGTGTGCCGGGTAGTGACCGTCAGACGGCCTTTTTCTTCAGCTTGCGGCGTTCCCGCTCCGACAGCCCGCCCCAGATCCCGAAGCGCTCGTCGTTCTGCAGTGCGTACTCGAGGCACTCGCCCCGCACGTCACACCCGAGGCAGACCTTCTTCGCCTCACGCGTGGAACCGCCCTTCTCCGGGAAGAAAGCCTCTGGGTCGGTCTGGGCGCACAGTGCCCTTTCCTGCCAGTTCGGCTCCTCCTCGATCGCCTCACCGTCGACAATCGCCATCAGGCCCTCTGTCACGGTACGACCTCCTCGACCCTGTTCGTTCCCCTGTACATGTGGGTTTGCGGTCCCACATGCCTGACCTCGACCGTTCTGTGTGCTGAAAACGGTCCCCGATACCGAGTGTCAACGAACGACACGATTGAAATTACATTCCTGCAATCCACGAAAGTCAAGCTGTGGTCTGCTATTGGCGTCATCCGCAACACGGCTGCAAAAGAACGAGAGGCCTGCGTACACAGGCCTCCCGCATCCGTCGACGCCCGGGCGAGGCGCTGTGAAGTAGTTCCACGGCCACCTCGGCAAGGGCTTGCTGCTTGTCAGCCTCAGGAAGGCTGGGACCACCAGCCCTGCTGACCCTGACCCTGCTGCGGGTTCTGCTCGTCCTTCTCGGGCTCGGTCACCCGCGGGTCGACCCGGGTCTCGTCAGCCGCCTCGGTGGCCGGCTGCTCCGGCTGGGCCGCCTCGGCGGCCGGAGCCTCCTCGGCCTGCCAGGCCTGCTCCTGCGGCCACGGCGCCTGCTGGGCCTCGGGCGCCTCGTGCGAGCCCTCTTCCCGGACCGCGTGCTCGCCCTGGCCGGCCCACTCCTGCTGACCCTGCGGCTGCTGCTGGCCGTAGTCCTGACCGCTCCACTGCTGCTGGCCGGCGTCGGCGCCGCCCCACTGCTGCTCCTGCGGCCACTGCTGGCCCTGGTCCTGGCCGCTCCACTGCTGCTGGCCTTCGGAGCTCCACGCCTGCGTCGGCTCGACGCCCTGGCCCTCGGCCGACCAGGCCTGCTCGGCCGGCTGCTGCTGCGGGTCCGCGTGCTGCTGTGCCTCGGCCTCGCCGGCTGACCAGGCCTGCTGCTCACCCTGGTTCCAGCCCTGCTCCTGCGGCCACTGCTGCTGGTCGCCCTGCGCCGCCGCGTAGCCACCGACCGCGCCGCCTGCGGCTGCCGCGCCGTACCCGCCGTACTGGCCCTGGCCCTGGTCGTACTGACCGTACTGGCCCTGCGGCTGGCCGTAGCCACCCTGCTGCTGACCGTACGGCGCCGTCTGGCCGTACTGCTGCTGGCCGTACTGGCCCTGCTGGCCCTGGGGCGCGAACTGACCCGGCTTGGGCGCACGGACCGGCGCCGGCAGCGCCTGGTACGTCTTGAGGATGTAGAGACCGGCGGCACCGTACAGAGCCAGGCCGGCGAGTGCGTAGATGAAGCCCACGACCTTCAGACCGGCGGTGCTGGTCTCGTTGAAGCCCGCGAACGCCGTGATCAGGCCGACCAGCAGCGCCACACCGGTGATCACCAGCGCGGCCAGGGCCACGGTACGGGCGTTCGGCGTCCGCTCACCGGCCTCGCTCACCAGCCAGACCGCGCCCGCCAGGGCGACCAGCAGCAGGAGCGCGCTGAACGAGGGCGGGGTGAGTATGCCTTGCACGCCTCCGGCGGCGGCTGTGAAGCCGGCGCCGCCGACGAACAGCCGGATCAGCGAGGCCAGCACGAGCAGGCCGGCGAATGCGAGCAGGATGTACGCGACCGGCTCTCTGAGCTTCTTGGTTGCGTCGGTGACCACGAGGGCTCCTCGGGATGTTGGGGGGCCGTACAACTGAGCTGTGCGGATGGTTCGGACCCACCGCAGCATAGTCGTGCGGTGGTCCGACCGATTGACGACTCGTGCAGACTCTTCCCATGCGATTGACAGTGCTGGCCGGTGGCATCGGCGGATCCACGTTCCTGCGCGGGCTGCTGAAGGCCCGCCCGGACGCCGAGATCACCGTGGTGGGGAACACCGCGGATGACATCACCCTGTTCGGGCTGCGGGTCTGTCCGGACCTCGACACGGTGATGTACACGCTCGGTGGCGGCATCTCGGCCGAACGTGGCTGGGGCCGGGAGGACGAAACCTGGGTGATCAAGGAGGAGCTTGCGGCGTACGGCGTGGAGCCGACCTGGTTCGGCCTCGGCGACCGGGACGTGGCGACCCATCTGGTCCGCACACAGATGCTCGACGCCGGGTACGGCCTGACCGCGGTCACGGAGGCGCTGTGCGAGCGCTGGAAGCTGCCGGTGCGGCTGCTGCCGATGAGTGACGACCGGGTCGAGACCCACGTGGTCGTGGACGATCCGGACCAGCCCGGCCGGCGCAAGGCCGTCCACTTCCAGGAGTACTGGGTCCGCTGGCACGCGGAGGTCACCGCGCACCAGATCGTCGCCGTCGGCCAGGAGAAGGCGAAGCCCGCGCCCGGTGTGCTGGATGCCATCGCGGACTGCGACGCGCTGATCCTGCCGCCGTCCAACCCCGTCGTCTCGATCAGCACGATCCTCGGCGTACCGGGGATTCGGGAAGCGGTCCGCGAGACGTCCGCGCCGGTCATCGGGCTGTCGCCGATCATCGGCACCAGTCCGGTCCGCGGCATGGCCGACAAGGTGCTGGCCGCCGTCGGTGTGGCCTCGACCGCCTCGGCCGTGGCGCGGTACTACGGTTCGCGCGCGTCCGGCGGCGTACTGGACGGCTGGCTGATCGACAGCTCGGACGCGATCCAGGCGGATTCGATCGCCGGAGCCGGAATTCACGTCCAGGCGGTGCCGTTGTGGATGACGGACGAGACCACCACCGCCGCGATGGCTACCGCGGCACTGAACCTCGCGGAGGCCGTACGGCGATGAGGAAGCACCTGGACGTCTTCCCGGTGACCGGACTACCCGAGGTGGCGGCCGGGGACGACCTGGCCGCGCTGATCGCCGAGGGGACCGATCTGCGGGACGGCGATGTCGTGTCGGTCACGTCCAAGATCGTCAGCAAGGCCGAGGGCCGGCTGACCCACGGCACGCGGCAGGAGGCGATCGACGCCGAGCTCGTGCGGGTCGTGGCCCAGCGCGGCGAGACCCGAATCGTCCAGACCCGGCACGGCCTGGTGATGGCGGCCGCCGGGACGGATACGTCCAACACCGCCCCCGGCACGGTCCTGCTGCTCCCGATCGACCCCGACGAGTCGGCCCGGCAGCTTCGGACCGCCCTGAAGCAGCGGTACGACGTCAACGTCGGCATCGTGATCACGGACACCCTGGGCCGCCCGTGGCGCAACGGTCAGACCGATCTGGCCATCGGTGCCGCCGGAGTCCGCGTGGTGGAAGACCTCCGCGGTACGACGGACAGCCATGGCAACGTCCTCGCGGTGACAGAACCGGCTCTGGCCGACGAGATCGCCAGTGCGAGCGAGCTGGTCAAGGGCAAGGCGGACGGCGTCCCGGTCGCCGTACTGCGGGGCCTGCAGGACGCCGTACTCCCGATTGGGGAGCATGGCGCCGGAGCGCGGGCGCTGGTGCGGGACGCCGAGCAGGACATGTTCAGCCTTGGGACTCGCGAGGCCGCGCGGGCCGCCGTACTGGAACGGCAGGCGCCTACGGGTCCGCGGGACGTCGATCCGGCGCTGTGGGACGGGCTGCTGGACGAGGCCGAGGACATTCACCTCGAGCTGCTTGACAACGCTGTCACGGTCTTCGGAGACGAGCCCGTCGCGGTCGGGGTGATCGCTGAGCGGCTCGCCGTACTGCTGCACGCGGAGGGGTACGGCGTCAGCGTGCGGACTGGACCGGGCAGTGAGGCGACGATCACGTTCGGCTCACGGTCGAAGTAGTTTTCTAGGTAACCTCTCAGGGTCGCTGCGTACACTGCTCCCGCACGGCGGCGCGGTGGCCGCCCAGATCCGGGAAGACCAACACTGTGGGTAAAGCGTCGTCGCAGAAGCAGTCGCGCCGCGAGATGATCGAGAAGATGCAACGGGACCAGGCCCGCACGGACCGGAACCGGACCATCCTCATCGTGGTCGCGTCGATCGTGGTCGGTCTGGCGATCATCGCCTACCCGGCGATCCGGCTGATCCAGGACTCCCGGACCAAGAACCAGGCCATCACCGAGCTCGGCGTGGCCGCGTCGGCGGCGTCCTGCGACGCACCCACCAACGACGAGGCCGGCGGCACGCAGGACCACAAGCCCGACGGCACCGTGATCAACTACTCGGTCTCACCGCCGTCGTCCGGCCCGCACTACGCGACCTGGGCGCCGTTCAACAAGAAGTTCTACACCCTCGACGACCGGCCGCCGGTCGCGAACCTGGTGCACAACCTGGAGCACGGCTACACGATCCTCTGGTACAAGGAAGCCCTCCCCAAGGACCAGATCGACCAGATCGAGAAGCTCTCCAAGGCCAAGCTGCCGGACAGCACCAACGGCAAGTTCATCGCCGCGCCCTTCCGCGAGACCGACGGCAAGCCCTGGCCGGACGGCAAGAACATCGCCTTCTCCCACTGGAGCGGCAACGCCGCGGGCCAGGATAAAGCCTTCGGCCACCGCCAGTTCTGCGGCTCCGTCAGCGGCGACGCCCTCAAGCAGTTCATGGACAAATACCCCTCCACAGACGCCCAAGAACCCGCCGGCGGCTAATCACCCCGCCGCCACCCGCCGCCGAAAGGACACCGCCTTCGGCGGCGGCTGTTCTTTGAGCACCTCCGGCGCCGCGCCCACCCGGCGACCCGCGCAACGCACCCCGCGAAGCCAACTTGAACACTACCCAGCCACACCGAACGCCCCCGAGAAACTACCTCCCGGGGGCGTTCGCATCCGTGCATGCGGACATGTAACACTCACCAACGCGCGAGGGCCGAGGTGGATCACGCTCAGCTCGTGGCCGATGAAGACTGCTGCGGTGGGTTAGTGAGTGCAGCAGGTCCGCCGAACAACCCGCGAGCGGGTTAGAGGTAGCGTTCGGCGTGGTCTGATTGGACTTGGGCTACTAGGTCTTTTACTCGTTCGCCGTCGGACAGCGGGCAGACCATGGTTACGTCTTGGGTGTGGACGATGATGTGGCTGCGGAGGCCGACGGCGGCGACCAGGTGGTCGGGGTCGTCGGTGACGATGATGTTGTCGTGGGAGTCGAGCAGGCAGCTCAGCGTGGTCCCGTCCGTACGGTTGCCGTTGGCATCGGCGTCGTACGTGCCGGCCAGCGCCGCCCAGGAGCCGACGTCGAGCCAGTGCACCGGCATCGGTACGACGACCACGTCTGCGTCCACCTTGCCCTGCGAAGCCGGCTCCATCACCGCGTAGTCGACGCTGATCTTGCGCAGGTTCGGGTAGATCTCGGCCAGCGTCGCCTCACGCGTCGGCGTGTCCCACACGGACGCGACCTGACGCAGCTGAGCGGCGGATTCCGGCAGGAGCTCGTCCAGCACGCTCAGCACGGTCTCGGCCCGCCACACGAACATGCCGGAGTTCCACCAGAACCGCCCGGTGGCCAGGTACTCCTCGGCGGTCGCGCGATCCGGCTTCTCCCGGAACCGGTCGACGGCGAACGCCTTGGTCCCCTCGATCGGCGCACCGCGTTCGATGTACCCGAGTCCGGTGTGCGGATGGGTCGGCTCGATCCCGAACGTCACCAGCGATCGGGCCCGTTGCTCGACGACCGCGAAACCGTTCTCGATCGCGGCCCGGAACTCGTCCTCCGGACTGATCAGGTGATCCGACCCGACGAACGCCACCACCGCGTCGGGGTCGTTGCGGGCCACCACCGCGGACGCGAGGCCGACCGCGTTCGCGGTGTCCCGGCGGGCCGGCTCACCGATGATGTTGTGCTCGCCGAGCTCGGGCAGTTCCTTGCGGACGACCTCGGTGTACGCACCGACCGTGCACACGTAGATGTTCGCCGGCTCGACCAGGCCGCGGAGCCGGTTGTACGCAACCCGGAGCAACGAGTCGCCGGCTGCCAGCGGCAGCACCTGCTTCGGCCGGTCGTCTCTGGACAGCGGCCACAACCGGGTCCCCGAACCACCAGCCAAGATCACCACGTTTCGCATGAGGAGAGACCCTACCGGTCCTCACCAGCCGGTGGCGGAATCCTGAGGTGGGCAAGGTCTGGTGGGACCGGTGTGGTCGTCCGCCAGAACAGGTCGGACTCGCCGTCGAGCGCCGTCGCGGGCGCGTCGGTAAGTCGGAAGCGGTCACGCAACCGGCCGTAGAAGTCCGTCGGACGCAAGCGGACCAGCCGAAGCCGCCGGTGCGATCCATACACGCCGATCCAGTCACCCGGATCGAGAACCCCGCGCAGCTGCCCGTCGATGCTGACCGCAGCCTGGCCGGAGTGCGGGAGGACGCGCAGCGCGACCGGCTCGTCCGGTGCCGCGACAACCGTTCGATTGAAGGTCATATGCGGTGCCACCGGCGTGAAAACGATGGCCTCGGCGTTCGGCGACAGGATCGGCCCACCGGCCGCGAAGCTGTACGCCGTGGAGCCGGTCGGCGTGGCCACGATCACCGCATCGGCCGAGTACGACGCCAGCAGCCGGCCGGCGAGGTACACACCGAGGGCCACCTGGTGGTCGCGTGCCAGCTTCTCGAGGACGACGTCGTTCAGCGCGGTCACGTCCAGAGCGACACCCCAGCCGTCGCCCTCGGCCACCTCTCGGCGAACCGCCGGTGGCGGCAACGCGGGACCATGCCCGTAGCGCAGAAACGACTCGATGCCACTCGGGATCTCCAGCGGACGCGAGGCCCGCATGGTGAGCGTCATCCGCTCCTCGTACGTCGCCCCGCCGTGGTGCACCGCTTCCAGTGCGGTCTCGACATCGCGGCACGCCACCTCGGTCAGGAATCCGACCTTGCCGAGATCGACTCCGAGCACCGCGGCGTCGTTCTTCGCCGCGATCCGCGCACCGCGCAGGAACGTACCGTCTCCGCCGAGCGTGACGATCAGATCCGGGTCCCCCGCGTGATGCAGCTCGTCCATCCCACCGCGCCGGTCCTCGTGCGCTTTCCACACGTCGATGGCCGTGCAGCCGATGTCGTGTTCGGCCGCCCATTCACGCACGGTCGCGGCGGTCCGCACGGCCACCGGCCGCCCCTCGTGAACGACAAGCCCAATCCGGCTGATCGGCACGGCGCTCTCCTCCCGACGGGTATCTGGCTACACGGTAGCCGCCGCAAATCTACTGCTCCGGTGATTCTGCCTTCGCGGCGCTGACGATCGGGTCGGTCTCGTCGTCGAACTCCCCGATCACCTCCTCCAGCAGATCCTCCAGCGCCACCACGCCGACCGGCTGATCGGAATCGCAGACGACGGCCAGCTGGGACCGCTCGTCGCGCATCGTCCGGATCGCGGTCGCCACCGGGGCCCCGGCCGCCAGGCGCAGGGGTGCGGTCATCAGGTCGGAGGCGCGCAGCGTCGTACCGGCACTCGTGGTCGCCCGGGCCGCGTCACGGACGTGGACGATGCCGCAGATCGTCGTACCCGAGTTGACGACCGCCAGGCGGCTGCGGCCTTCGCGGCGGCTGGTCAGCTCGACCTCGCGGGCGGACGCGTCGGCGGGGACCGTCGAGAGCTGGGCGATCGGGGTCATCACCTGGGAGACCGTGGTGTTCTGCAGCGCCAGCATCGCGGTGAGCAGGTCGTGCTCGGGTTCTTCCAGCGTGCCGTGCTGCCGGGAGGAGCCGATCAGCAGGCGCAGTTCGTCCGGACCGTGCGCGTTGGCCAGCTCGTTCTGCGGGGTCACCTTCACCAGCCGGACGCACAGGTTGGCGATCCAGTTGAGCACGAGCAACAGCGGGCGGAAGACCCACGTGAAGCCGCGGAACGGGAGCGCGAGCAACAGGGCGGACCGCTCGGGGTTGCTGATCGCCCACGACTTCGGTGCCAGCTCACCGAGCAGGACGTGCAGCAGGCCGATCCCGGCGACGGCGATGATCAGCGCGATCACATGACCGACGCCCTCCGGAATGTTGACCAGCTCGAACAACGGATGCAGCAGGTGCGCCACGGCCGGCTCGCTCAGTGCGCCGAGACCCAGGGTGCACAAGGTGATGCCGAGCTGCGCGCCGGCGAGCATCACCGACAACTCGCTCACTCCGGCGAGCGCGGCCCGGGCCGCCCGGCTGCCGGACGCGGCCGCCTCCTCGAGCCGGTGCCGCTTCGACGCGACCAGGGCGAACTCGGCGGCGACGAAGAACCCGTTCAGCGCCAGCAGGATCGCCGAGATGATCAGGGCGAGCGTCGTACTCATGCCGTCCGCTCCATCACGACGAGACCGGGCACCCGGCGCTCGATGGTCTGCACCGTGAGCCGGACGAACTCGGCCGGGATCGGACGCCCGTCGTGGTCGATCCGCTGGACCAGCTCGACCACGAGGTCGTCGCCGACCACCGGGATCCGGCCGAGCCGCGCCATCACCAGGCCGGACACCGTCTCGTAGTCGTCGTTCTCGGGCAGCGCGACCCCGGTGGCCTCCTCGACCTCGTCGAGCCGCCACCTGGCCGGCACCACCCACGAGCCGTCGCCGCCCTGCACCAGCCCGGTCTCCGGCAGGTCGTCCTCGTCCCGGATCTCGCCGACCAGTTCCTCCGCGATGTCCTCGAGCGACACGATCCCGGCGAACCCGCCGTACTCGTCGACCACGATCGCGACCTGGCGACGGGCCGTCCGCAGCCGTTCCAGTACGCCGGGCAGCGGCAGCGTGAACGGTACGACGACGGGTTGCGTAGCCAGTGAGCCGGCCGCGATGTGCTCCCGGTCGGCCGGTTCGAGCTCGACCACGTCACCGATCGCGACCACGCCGATCACCTCGTCGACCGACTCGGCGATCACCGGGAACCGGCTGTGCCCGGTGTCCAGCAGGTCGACGACTCGGGTGAGCGGCTCGTCGCGGTGCACGGTGACCACGTCCACGCGCGGAACCATGGCCTCACCGGCGGTCCGGGCGCGGAAGTCGAGGCCGCGGTCGAGCAGCCGCATGGTGTCCTGGTCCAGCAGGCCCTGCTCGTACGACGTCGCGATGATCCGATCGAGTTCCTGAGCGGTCGCGCCCTGCGGCAGCTCCTCGATCGGCTCGATCCCGACGCGGCGCAGGATCCGGTTCGAGGCCGAGTCGAACACCCGGATCAGCGGGCCGGCGACGGTCAGGTACAGCAGCGTGGACCGGGCCAGCCGGAGCGCGATCGCCTCGGCCTTCGCGATCGCGAGGTTCTTCGGCGCCAGCTCGCCGAGCACCATCTGGATGATCGTTGCCAACAGCAACGCCAGGATGACCGAGACGGACCTGCTCACGGCTTCCGGCATCCCGGCCGATCCGAACAGGTCCTCCAGCCCGGCACCGAGGTACGGCTCGGCGAAGTACCCGGCCAGCAGCGCGGTGATGGTGATGCCGACCTGCGCTCCGGACAGCACGAAGGACAACCGGGAGGTCACCTTCAGTGCCCGGACCGCGGCCGCGTCACCGCCGTCGGCGAGGGTCTGCAGCCGGCTCCGGTCCACCGCGACGTACGCGAATTCCTGGGAGACGAAGTAGCCAGTGGCAACGGTCAGCACCAGGATCAGAGCCAAACCGGCCACGATCAACATGTACTGACCTTAAGAGAACTCCAGCCCCTGGAGTACCGCGGGGGCTTATCGAGACGGCTTCCAGGGGAGGACCTTGCCGTCGCGGATCAGTTCGCCGTACATCGCCGGGTCGAGGTGGTCGGCGAGGATCAGGTCGACGATCGGGGTGACCGCGTCGGCCGGGGACTTCGCCTCGCTGAAGTCGTCGAACCACGGCCGGGACGCCCGGGTGTCGACGAGACCGGGGCAGACCGAGGCGACCAGGGTCCCGTCGGCTAGATCCTGCGTACGCCGGTCCGCGGCGACGGCTCGTACGGCGGCCACCTGCGCCACCTTCGACGGGAAGTTGATCCACTCGGGCCAGCCCTGTTCGCCGGCGTGGATCGCGGCCCGCCAGTCCTCGACCGCCTGCTCGACCTCACCCAGCGTGACGCCGTCGAACCGCGGCCACAACTCCTCCGGCAGATGATCGAGCGTCCCGAGCGAACTCGCCACCACGATCAGCCGGCCACCCGGCTTCAGGATCGGCCCGAACGACCGCAGCACTGCCTGAGCCCCGAGATTGGCCACGTCGATGAACACGTCCGCCTGCTCAGCCTGCGTCCGATCCGGATGCAAGGGACCCACCGCGTTGGAGATGACGATGTCGACCGCTCCGAGCTCGGCCGCCAAAGCTGCGACCGCCTCGGAATCCGTCACGTCCAGCACTCGCCCCTCGACTCGGGCGACTCCGTGCACCTGACGAACCGCGTCACCGACCCGCTGCGGATCCCGGCCGGTGAGCAGGACCAGATCCTCGGCGTTCAGCCGGTCTGCCAGAGCTTCTACGAAAGCGAAACCGATGCCTTGGTTGGCGCCGGTGACGAGGGCAATGCGTTGTTCTGTCATGTGGCAAACGTAGGGCGGTCACATGCATGACTCCAACGAAACTTCGGCACAGGTAGTATGCGTAAACGTCATGGACTTCAGTGATGTCTCACTCGTCGCGTTGCGGGTGTTCCGGGAGGTCGCCGAGCGCGGCACGTTCACGGCGGCGGCGACCGCGCTCGGGTACACCCAGTCGGCGGTGTCCCGGCAGATCGCCTCGCTCGAGCGGGCCGCGGGCGCGCCACTCCTGGAGCGACGGCGCGAAGGTGTGCTGCTGACCGCGGCCGGTCACGTCGTACTGCGGAATGCCGCCGGGGTACTGGATCAGCTCGACGCAACGGCCCGGGAGCTCGCCGGGCTACCCGCCGCCGGCGGGACGGTGCGGTTGGGCTGGTTCCCCAGCGCCGGCGCGGTGTTGTTGCCACGGGCAATCAGTGCGGTCCGGCGATCACATCCGTCGATCACGGTGACGACGCGGGAAGGTTCGACCCCGGCGCTCGTACGGGCGCTGCGGGCCGGGACTCTCGAGCTGGCGCTGCTGGCCTCGGCGCCACCGTTCCGGCCGCCGGACGCGGAGTCGCCCGCGTTGAAGCTGGAGACGCTGGCCGAGCGGAGTCTGCGGCTCGCGGTGCCGGCCAGCCATCCGCTCGCGGCCCACGACTCGGTGGACGTGGACGACCTGCGCGGTCAACGCTGGATCGCCGGCCCCGCGGCCGGTGAAGAGTTGCTGATGGGTGTCTGGCCCGGGCTCGACGAACGGCCGGCGATCGCGCACACGGCCCGCGACTGGCTGGCGAAACTGCAACTGGTCGCGGCCGGCGCCGGGTTGACCACGATCTCCGCGTCGATGGCCCCGGCGGCACCACCGGGTGTCCGCGTGGTGACGGTCCGCGGTGGGTCGAAGGAGTTGCGCCGTACGATCCTGGCTCGGCTGCCCGGCCGGCTGTCAGAGCCCGCGGCGGTCCTCGCCGACGCTCTCCGAACCGCCGCCCTCGAGGTCAGCCCGCCCGGCTGACCCGGTCCCGGTCGCCTCGACCTCGGGTTTCTCGTCGTCGCCGGACCTCGCCTTGTTGAACTCGTTCATCGCCCGGGCCGCGTTCTTGGTGAGCTCCGGCAGCTTCTTCGCGCCGAAGAGCAGCACCACGATGATCAGAATCACGACCCATTCGCCACCTTGCGGCAGCTCGAGCTGTGGCACCATCACAAGCCTTCTTTCCCTGAATCCCCCACCAAAGTACGTCGGCGCGCGAACCGTAGGGTGGGCCATATGTCACGAGTTCTGCCCGAGCTGTTCGCGGCCGCGGTCCGCCGGGACGGTGCCGGCCCCTTCCTCACCTACTACGACGACGCGAGCGGTGAGCGGATCGAGCTGAGCGCCCTCACCACCGCGAACTGGGTCGCCAAGACCGCCAACCTGCTGGTCGACGAGTACGACCTGGAGTCCGGCGAGACCGTCGCGATCGGCCTGCCGCCGCACTGGCTCGGCGTGGTCTGGGCGCTGTCCACCTGGTCGGCCGGCGCGTCCCTGACCAGTGGCACCGGCACGCTCGCGATCACCGGCCCGGACTTCGGGATCCGGGGCTCCCGGGTGACCGTCGCCTCCGCGTTGCTCCCGCTCGGCGGCCGGTTCCGCGAGCCGCTGCCGGACGGGATCCGCGACTACGGCGCCGAGGTCTACAACCACCCGGACGTCTTCGTCCCGTTCGACCCGCCGGTGCCTACGTCACCGGCGTACGAGGATCTGACCCACGACGACCTGATCGGTACGGCGGAACCCGTCACCGACCGGATCCTGGTGACGCGGGACCTGACCACGCGGGACGGGGTGAGTCTGCTCGTCGGGGTGATCTCCGGAGGTGGTTCGATCGTCCTCTGCCGCAACCTCGACGCCGCCAAGCTGGAGCGCCGGGTCGCGGACGAGAAGGTCGACCGAGTGGTGGAGGGGTGAACGTGCAGCGGTTCGAGGGACGGGTGGCTCTGGTCACGGCGGGTGCGCAGGGAATCGGCGCGGCGGTGGCGCGGCGGCTCGCCGACGAAGGTGCGTCGGTGGTCGTGACCGATCTCCAGGAGGAGAAGGTCGCGGAGGTCGCCGCCGGGATCGGTGACCGGGCGCTCGGGTTGCGCGTCGATGTGACGAGTCGTCCCGATGTCGACACGGCGATCGCGGCCGCGGTCGAACGGTTCGGCCGGCTGGACGTCGTGGTCAACAACGCCGGCGGCTGCATCGTGACGTCCGTACCCGAGGACACGACCGCCGAGGAGTGGCATCAGCAGCTCGACCTGACGCTGGTCGGCGCGTCCCGGTGCATCCAGGCGGCGCTCCCGCACCTGGTGAAGACCCGCGGCAACGTCGTCACGATCAGCTCGGTCAACGGCCTGGCCGCCTTCGGCAACGTCGAGTACTCGGCGGCCAAGGCCGGGCAGATCGCGATGACGGTCAACTACGCCGCCCGGTACGGCGGGATGGGCGTCCGCTTCAATGTGGTTGCCCCTGGCACCATCCGGACCCCGAACTGGGACACGCAGCCGGGCACCCTGGAGCTCTTCTCGAAGATGTACCCGCTCGGCCGGGTCGGCGAGCCCGAGGACATCGCCGCGGCCGTCGCGTTCCTGGCGTCCGACGACGCTTCCTGGATCACCGGCCACACCTTGCCGGTCGAAGGTGGCGTCCTGACCGGCCCGGGCGGCGTCATGGACCTCACGCCGTCCGGCGCTTTCAAGAAGGAGTATCCGCAGAGCTGAACAGCTGCTCCGCCTGCACCCAGGCGGCGGGATCGCCGGTGGTGCGGTGCAGTCCGCGCAGCGCATGGGCCTGCTCGAGTTTGTTGCCGAAGGCACCCCAGTCGGCGGCGGCGCGCGCGAAACAGGTGGCTGCTGTCTCGATGTCGCCGCGGTGCTCGGCGAGCAGCGCCTGAGCCGTCGTCGCCGAGTACTCGCGCATCGGTAGCACCGGCTCCACGAAGTCCGCGAGCACCGCGCCCGCCTCGGCATGACCGGCGGCGAGCGCGGCCCGCACCAGCGACGGCAGCCGGGCATCGAACTCGAGACTGCCGCGCAGGTGGGTGAGCGAGGCGAGGAGCCTGAGGATCTCCAGTACGCCGGCCTGGTCGTCGTCGCGTGCCCGGGTCGTCGCCGCGGGCGAGGCCGCGATGGCGATCAGGTCCGGCCAGCCCGCGTCGACCGCCAGCCGGTACGCCTCCTCCGCCGAGTCCCGCGCGCCCGGGACTCCGGACTCGACTTCCGCCACTGCCAGTGCCGAGAGAACCTCGATGCGGCGCAAGGTGGTGAACGCCGGTCCGGGGTGCTCGAGCTGCGCCCGGCAGTCCGCGATGGCCCTGTCCGGCCGGCCTTTCTCGATGATCAACTGCAGGACCGTACAACTGAGTTGCTGCTCCATCTCGGCCAGCCGGCGCCGGGCGGCGAACTCACGAGCGGTGTCCAGCTCGTCCAAGGCGACCACCGGCCCCTCGATCTGCCACAGCAGCCAGCCGTAGTTCAGCCAGGTCACCGCCGCGTCGCGCCCCTGCCCGAGTTCGAGCAGCGCGGCCAGCGCCTCCTTGACGTCGACCAGTCCGCCGGTGTCGCCTTGACCGACCCGGGCGAGCCCCCGGGCCTCGAGGGCCCGTTGCGGTACGGCGTACCCCTGTTCGGCCGCCATCCGCAGGGCGCGGTCCGCCGCGACGATCGCATCCTGACGACGGCTCGCGACCATCCGGATGGTCGCCTGGCCGGCCAGCAACTGGACCAGGTCCTCGCTCGGCCCGAGATCCTCGAGCATCGCGACCGCCCGGTCGACGGTCGCCAGACTCTCCTCCATGGTGTTCAGCGCGTACGTCGACGCACGTAAGGCGCGAGCCAGTCCGCGGACGTCGCCGGACGCCTCGAATCCGGCGATCGCCTCGCGGTAGGCGGTCCGCGCGTCGTCCAGCCGGCCGGCCAGGAACGCCGCCCAGCCCCAGCGTGCGAGGACCGCCGGACGTTCTGGATCCCCGGCCGGAGTGAGCCCGAGCGCGCGGTCGAGCAGGGCCATCGCCTCGCTGGCATCGAGGTTCATCGCCAGCTCGGCGGCCATCAGCTGGTAATGGCGGGCCTGTGGCCTGATCGCCGCGACCGCGTCCGTGTCGCCGACTGCCGCGGCCAGATCGAGGGCGGTGGTGAGGTGGTACGCGATCAGGTTCGGAGTCTCGGCCTGGCACGCGGGGCAGCGCAGCTCGAGCCAGTCGGCGGCGGCGAGATGTCGCGCCGACCGAGCTGCCCGCGGCACCTGGCTGTAGGCGACGTCGCGGGTCAGCGCGTGCCAGAAGGTGTACTCGTGCTGGCCCAGCATCGTCGACCGCCGGACCGGACGCACCAGCTCCTTGCGGGCCAGCTCCTGCAGTGCCTGGACGACGTCCGCCGGGTCCCGGTCCGACAGCGCAGCAACGGCTTCGGCCCAGAACACCCGGCCGATCACGGCCGCGTCGGCGAGCAGTGCCTTGCGATCGGGCTCCAGCGTGTCCAGCCGGGCCGCGATGAGCGCGGCGATGCCGGCGGGCAGTTCGGCGGAGGCGGCCTGGTCCGGGCCGCACTCGGTCACGATCCGGGCGAGTTCCTCGGCGTACAGGGGGTTGCCGTCGGCGCGATGAACCAGGCGCCGGCGGGTCTCGTCCGGGACGTCCTGACCGGCGAACATCTCGATCAGGAGCTGATCGGTCTCGGCTGCCGTCAACCCCGAGAGGCCGATGGTGAGGGAGTTCTGCACCCCGCGGGTCCATTGCGGTCCGCGTTCGAGCAGCTCCGGGCGGGCGGTCACGACGACCAGCAGTGGCAGGTCGCTCAGCCATTCGGCCAGGTGGTCGACGAAGGCGAGCATCGCGTCCGTCGCCCAGTGCAGGTCTTCGAACACCAGAACCACCGGTGACTGCTCGGCGAACGACTCCAGCAGTTGCCGCCAGGCCGCGAACGACTCCTCCTGCGTCACCGACTCCGGCGGCCCGGAACGTTCGACGCCGACCAGCGTTCCGGCCCGGGCGCGCAGCCAGGCACGGTCGGCGCCGTCCGGCAGGATCGCATCGAGCTTGTCCGCGACCAGCGTCGGCGGATCGGTGTCCAGGACCCCGGCCTGGACCTTGAAGATCTCCGCGATCGGCCCGAACGGCGTCTCGCCGTACGGCACTGACCGGCCCTCGCGCCAGGTGACGAGCTCGTCGTGCTGATCCAGCCAGGCACCGAGCTCCGCGACCAGGCGGGACTTGCCGATGCCCGGCTCGCCCAGCAACGTGACGAACTGCGGCACCCGCTCCGCGACAGCCTTCTCGAACGCCGTGCACAGCAAGGTGAGATCACGCTGCCGGCCGACCATCGGCGTGCTGAGGTCGCGGATCACGTCCGCGCCGAACCGGGCTCGCGGCGGTCCGGCCCGCCAGCGTTCGACCGGGTGGCTGATTCCCTTGGCCACAACGGATTCCAGCGCTTCGTAACCGAACACGCGACTCGTCGCCGAGTAGGTACCAGGCCCGACCACGACCGCGCCGACCGGCGCCGAGGCTTGCAGCCGGGCGGACGTGTTGACGACCATGCCGGTGACGAACGGCTCGCCGAGCTCGGGTCGCGCGGTCAACTGGACCAGCGCCTCGCCGGTCTCGATCCCGATCCGGACCTCCAGCGGCCCGTCCGGCAGTGCGCGCACCGCCTCGAGGATGGCCAGGCCGGCCCGGACCGCTCGTTCGGCATCGTCCTCCCGGGACCGCGGTGCGCCGAACACGGCCAGGATCGCGTCCCCGGCGAACTTCTCCACCGTCCCGCCGTACCGCTCGACCGTCTGCCGCAGGGTCGCGTGGTACGGCGCCAGCCAGCGGCGGACGTCTTCGGGGTCGGCGGACTCGGACGCGGTTGTGAAGCCGACCAGGTCGCAGAACAGCACCGAGACGACCTTGCGCTCCTCGGTCATGAGGCCCCCGGGCGTTGATCGAGCAGGACGGCTCAGCTCTCGGACTCTAGCGAGCGGATCCGGGCGGTCAGGGCCTTGAGGAGGGCCTGGGCGACCTCCGGGTTCTCCTTCACGACCGGCTCGAAGGCCAGTGCGGACAGCGCGAACGTGCTCAGCCCGTCCGGCCCCGCCACCACGGTCGCGGACCGCGGCAGGCCGTCGACGAGCGAGATCTCACCGAAGTAGTCCCCCACGTTCAGCGGCCCCCGGACGACACCGTTGACCTCCACCTCGGCCGACCCCTCCAGCACGACCTGCAGGCCGGCGTCGTTCGCACCTTGCTCGATCACGTGGCGGCCGGCCGCGACCTTCAGCGTGGTGCCACGCTCGATCAGGTCGGACAGCGTGTCCTTCGACAGCCCCTCGAAGAGATCGATCTTCGACAGGAACTGCGGCAGGCTCTCGTAACTCATGGATCGCACCCCTCGATCGGTGCCCGGCGCGCGGGCGGTTCTGTGAACTGCGCCACAGGCTACAACCGGCGAGGACCGCTCACCACGATTCAGCTCTTCGGCCAGGCCTCCCACGCGGTCGCGAACATGTCGTCGACCGAGTAGGTGTTCTTCCAGTCGAGATCGCGGGCGGCCAGTTGACCGTCGGCGACGACGCGTGACGGGTCACCGGGGCGGCGCGGACCCTCGGTCGGGGTGAAGTCGATCCCGGTGACGCGGCGGGCGGCGTCCATGATCTCGCGGACCGAGGTGCCGGTGCCGCTGCCCAGGTTGTAGACCCGCTCCAGGGTCTTGCCGGCGTCCAGGGCGCGGGCGGCGGCCACGTGCGCGCGAGCCAGGTCGGCAACGTGGACGTAGTCCTTGACCGAGGTGCCGTCCGGCGTCGGGTGATCGTTGCCGTAGATCTGCGGCACCTTGCCCTGGGTGAGCAGGTCGCACACGATCGGGAACAGGTTGTACGGGCTGGCGTCGTACACCTTCGGGTCGCCGGAGCCGACCACGTTGAAGTAGCGCAGCGAGGTGTGGCGCAGGTCGGTGGCGGCGGCCTGGTCCCGGAGCAGCCACTCCCCGACCAGCTTCGACTCGCCGTACGGGCTCTGCGGATCCGGTGCCGTCTGCTCGGTCACCAGCTCGTCCTTCGGGGTGCCGTAAACGCCCGCGCTGGAGGAGAACACGATGTTGCGGATCTCCTGCTCCGCCATCGCCTCCAGCAGCGACACCATCCCGGTCACGTTCTGGGTGTACGTGTGCAGCGGCCGGTCCACCGAGACACCGGCGTACTTGAACCCGGCCAGGTGCACGACCCCGCTGACCCCGTCCAGCGCGCTGCGCACCGCCGTGCCGTCGAGCAGGTTCGCCTGCACGAACGGCACCCCGTCCGGCACGAACTCGGCCTTCCCACTCGACAGGTCATCGATCACCACAACATCGATCCCATCGGCCAGGAACGCCCGCACCACATGCGCCCCGATATACCCAGCACCACCAGTCACAAGCCACGTCATGACCTGATGGTGCCACCACCTCGCAAACCAGCGCGCTCAGACGGGCCGAACTCGTACCATGGGTCATGATCGGCCTCGTTCTCGCCGCCGGCGCGGGTCGCCGGCTCCGCCCGTACACGGACACGTTGCCCAAGGCATTGGTCCCGATCGGCCCGGAAACCACCGTGCTCGACCTGATCCTGGCCAACTACGCGTCGGTCGGCGTCACCGATGTCGGCATAGTCGTCGGGTACGCCGCTGATGCGGTCGCGGCCCGCGTCAAAGGGTTCGAGCAGCGGCACGGCGTCAGCCTCGAACTGATCCACAACGACAAGGCCGAGACCTGGAACAACGCCTACTCGCTGTGGTGCGCCCGCGACCACCTGAAATCCGGCGCGCTGCTGGCCAACGGCGACACCGTGCACCCGGCCTCGGTCCAGCAGACCCTGCTCGACGCCCGTGGTGGCGGTCGGCGGATCATCCTGGCCCTCGACACCGAGAAGAAGCTGGCCGAGGAGGAGATGAAGGTGATCTGGTCCGAGGACAACGGCGTCGAGCGGATCACCAAGCTGATGGACCCAGGCGCCGCCACCGGTGAGTTCATCGGCGTCTGCGTGATCGAGCCGGACGTGGCGACCGACCTCGCCACCGCACTCCAGGAGACCTGGGAAGACGATCCGCAGCTCTACTACGAAGATGCGTACCAAGTCCTTGTGGACCAGGGATTCCGGATCGACGTGGCTCCGATCGGCACGGTCGACTGGGTCGAGATCGACAACCACGCAGACCTGACCCGGGCGCGGGAGATCGTATGCCGCTCTTAGCCCGGATGATCCCGGCACCGCTCGTTGTGGACGTGCGGCGGGGAGCCCTGTGCGAGTTGGCGAAGATCCTGGCCGACCAGCGGATCTCGCCCTCCGGCCGGGTGGCGATCGCGGTCGGGCCGACCCATGGTCCGGTCGTCCGGGAGACCTTCCAGGCCGGGCTCGCGGGCGCGGACTGGTTCACCGTGGACGGCTGCACGATCAACGCCGCGATCAGGCTGGTCGAGCAGATCCGCCCGCGGCAGTACGACGCGATCGTCGGGATCGGCGGTGGCACGGTGCTGGACGTGACCAAGTTCGCCGCGGCCCGGCTCGGGTTGCCGATGGTCGCGGTGGCCACGAACCTCGCGCACGACGGCATCGCCTCACCAATCAGCACGCTGGACAACGACGCCGGTCGCGGTTCGTACAGCGTTCCCGCGCCGATCGCCGTGCTGGTGGACCTCGACCTGATCGGCCAAGCACCACCTCGATCGGTCCGCAGCGGCATCGGCGACATCGTCTCGAACCTGTCCGCGACCGCTGACTGGGAGGCCGCACACCGGTTGCGCGGGGAGGCGATCGATGGTTTCGCGGTCTCGCTGGCCCGGACCGCCGCACAAGCGGTGATGGATCATCGCGGCGGGGTCGGTGACGACGCGTTCCTCACCACTCTGGCCGAGGGCCTGGTGCTGTCCGGGATGGCGATGGTGGTGGCGGGCAACTCGCGGCCGGCCTCCGGGGCCTGCCACGAGATCTCCCACGCCATCGATCTGCGCTATCCGGGCCGACGGGCCTTCCACGGTGAGCAAGTCGGCCTGGGAGCAGCTTTCGCGTGGTTCCTGCGCGGCGACGCGGACCACTTCAACGCGACCGTCGACTGCCTGTATCGCCATGGGCTCCCGGTACGACCCGCAGACCTCGGTTTCAGCCTGGACGAGTTCGCCGAGATCGTGTGCTACGCCCCGCTGACCCGCCCGGGCCGCTTCACCGTTCTCGAGGAGTCGGCCCTCACCCCCGAACGGACCGCGGCCAAAGTGGCCGAGTTCGACGAAAACGTCCGCGCCCGGACCCAGGAGATCGCCCGGGACTGACCGGTCTGGACCTTTCGGCGGAGCTCTTCAGCACCTCGAACGTGCGCCCGTCGGACAACTGCCGTGTCTGGTACGTATCGCCGTCCACCGTGGTCCGCGTGATCGGGTGGTTGCTGCCTGCTACGAAACGGTTGTCGGCCAGGACCACCACGCCACCCGGCTCGATCCGATCCACCAGCGCCTCGGCAAATCGTCGTACGTCGGCCCGCGGCACATGTGACCAGAAGAAGCCGGCGGTGGCAGGAGGGCCCGCAGCCGCGCCAGGTCCTCCTGCCGCTCCGGCTTCGCGTACACCGCGTCGTACTCCGTCGCACGGTCGCGGTAGTAGTCAGCCAGGTCGCTCATCGGTTAGCTCCGTACCACCTGGCGGATTTTGGGGGTGAGGATGAAGGCGCCGGCGTAGAGCAGGGCGGCGATGATCAGGAGGCCGTCGAAGCCGATGATCAGCGCGGCGTACTCGAGGCAGCCGCCGAGCATCGCGCCGAGCAGGTTGGCGCCGAAGGACGCGGTGCCGTCCGCGGTGTCGGTGAAGCGCTTGGCGAAGATGACGTTCGCGGCGAAGATCGGCAGGAACGCGATCAGCACCGCAACCAGGGCCCGCAACCCCAGCGGCATCGAGAGCAGCCACTCGTCGGGGAAGATCCACGCCAGCGCGAGCCCGCCGAACAGAATGGCGTACATGATCTTCACCGGTGGCGTCTTGAACTTCCTGGTCACTTCGACCGCGGCCAGGACCGCCACCAGCACCCCGGCGAACACGATCGCGTTCACCACCCACGTCGTACCGAACAACAGCGCGAACCCGGTAATGCTCTTGGTCTCCAGCAGCATGAAGCCGGCGCCGAGCAGGAACAGGTCCGCGTACGGGCGCATCCGCCGGTACGACGATCCGCCGCCGGCGATCCCGACCCCGATCAGACCGGCGAGCATGACCAGGCCGAGCGTCACCAGGTACAGCGACGGGATCCGGTCGGTGAACAGGTACAGGAACGGCCGGTTGTCGGTCGCGGGCGGCGGCGTGATGGAGGTCGTCCCGGCCCACTCGTTCTGACAGCTCTGGTCCTGCTCGGTGAGACCGACCGTGACCACCGCCTGCTGCAGGTCGTCGCCGACCTTGTCCACGCACGGCTTGTGCCCGAACGCCGACTGCGCGGTCGACGCCAGCCGGTCGATCAGCCAGGTCTCGCGGTAGTAGTTGTACATCGCGAACGCGCCACCCGGATTGAGGTGATCGCGAGCGGACTTGAACGCCTCCTCGGTGAACAGGTAGCTCTCCAGCCGCAGCGAGCTAGCACCGTTCACCAGCGTCAGCGAGTCCGGCAGCGCCAGCAGGATCAGGTCGTACTTCTTGTCGGTCCGGGACAGGAACGCCCGTCCGTCGTCGATGTGCGACGAGACCCGCGGGTCCTGGTACGGCCTGTCCGGGTGCAGCGCCTTGCCGAGGTCACGGATCCGCGGGTCGATCTCGACCGCGTCCACGTGCGTCGCGCCCTTCTTCAACGCGATCGCCACGTCCGACCCCGACCCGGCGCCGATGATCAGCACGTTCTTGGGCGCCTTGCCGACGTTGGCCCGCTCGTACGGGAGGCCGTACTGCGGCTCCCACTGCAACCGTGCGTCCGCCGGGATCGCCTGCTGGTGCGGTACGCCGTTCACCGTGATCGTCAGCAGCGGCACGTTCTCCCACGTGTACTGCTTGGTCTGCACCTTGTAGTACGGCGACCAACTGTTCTCCGGCCGCGTCGACTCATGGAAGAGCACACCCAGCATCACCAGCAACGGCGACAGTACGAACGCGGCACTCAACCCGGTGGCAACGGCACGGCGACCGGTTCCGGGAGACCGCGGAATCATCAGGGCACCGAACATGACCGTGACGACCAGGCCCCACCAGATCGGCGGCGCGCCCAGGAACGACAACCCGGTGAAGCCAACGATCCCGATCAGGCTGCCGATCAGGTCGAACCGGTACGCCGTCAGTCGTGGCAACTCGGCGAAACACCGGCCGACGAGCTCGGCGGGACCGGCCAGCACCACCGCGGCCGCGATGAAGATGATCGGCAGGATCACCCACACGGGCGGGCCGGTGGTGTTCAGGCTGGTGAAGTAGATGACGCTCGACGAACTGCCGCGGTTCACCGTCACCGGCTTCCACGCGATCACCAGGACCAGCAGCCCGAGCATGATCGGTGAGTAGTACGGCAACCGCTTCGCCTTGCCGGACCGGAGGATGCCGATTCCGATACCGAGGAACGAACCGAGCAGCACGAAGTTCGAGAAGTAGCTGAGATGGACCACGTTCGAGCCGGTCCAGCGGATCAGCGCAAGCTCGGTGAAGAGCATCAGCGCACTGGACGCGACCAAGCGGGTCCGGACCCCGAGGGGACTCGGCCACCTCGACGTACTGACCTGGTCAGTGGAGGAGTCGACAGCCATGCGGGGCGACGTTACCGGATTTCCCAGTGGTGTGCGTCACCCCGCACCCGTCGTGACGCAGCGTCAGTGACGCGCGGCCGGCTTCGGGAGCTGGCACCCCGACTTGTTCAGGTCGATGGCGCGGGTCGCGGTCAGGCAGGTGTAGAGCCACCAGGTCTGCTGACCGTACGCCGCGCCCTGCTCGACTGTGATGTTGCCATCGGCGTCGACCTCGCACGGGTTGTTCACCGTGCAGCGCTCGCCGTCCTCGTTACCGGTGTTGTTCACGCCGATCACCTCACCGGTCGAGGTGCTGACCACCGGGGATCCCGACGTACCGCCGATCGTCTCGCAGCCGGGCTGCTGGTACTTGATCGAGCTCTGCCAGGTCCAGTCACCCTCGCGCAACTGCGGGATGGTCGCCTGCACCGAGCACGTGTAGATGCGCTTCCAGTAGCCGGACACGACCGCCATCCCGGCGCCGTTCGCCGGGCCCTGCTTGGCCAGCGTGAGCGGCGAGACGTTGAGACGGCTCTTGATCGAGGCGTAGCTCTCGTTCACCTGGTAGACGATCATGTCGGTCTTGGTCATCGTGCCGAAGAGGATCCGGCTCGCGCGGACGGTGCCGGCCCGGCTGGAGTCCGGCTTGAGCAGCGTGATCGACCGGGACGACGCACGGTTCACCAGCACCTGACCGGGCTGCAGGAACCCGCCTTCGTAGCAGTGCCCGTTGGTGAGTACGAGCGCCTTGTCGGTGCTGACGGATTCGGCGTACCGGACCAGGGACGCGGAGCAGTTGCTGAGCGCGGCGATCCCGGTGAAGTCGGCGCCAGGCGCCCGTACGGCGGGTTCGAAGGCTTGGGCCGACGTACTGCCGACCAGCGTGGTGGCGACGACCGCGGTAGCGGCCAGAAGTGTACGGAACAGTTTCATGGGCGGTTTCCTGTTCTCACTGATTGTATTTGGAAGACTTCGTAACGCATGCACCTGCCGGTCACCATCACAGCCGTATGAAGGCGGGTATACGCACGGGTTTTCCTGCGCTGCGTGAGAGGACTGCTACTCTTCGTCTCCGGGTCCGCCTCTGCTCGAACCATCGGCTCATCCGGCACGTCGTACCGGAGAGGGTGGGGACGACAAGGTACGGTCGACTGCAGTATCGGCCCGCCGTGCCGCGTGATCAGAGAACGGAAGGACGTCATGCCGCAGGAGAAACCTGACCTGCGCAATCTCGGCGAGCCGGTGCGGTTCAAGCGGGCCTTGACGCTGGTCCTGATGACACTGGTGCTGCCCGGATCGGCGCAGATCGTGGCCGGCAGCAAGCGAGCCGGTCGCTGGGCCTGGCGCATCGTCGCCGGGCTGATCGCGATCGTCGTCTTCCTGGTGCTGCTGGGGCTGGTGTGGCGCTCCGGCACGATCAACCTGATGGCCAGGCCGGGCACCCTGCGGATCGTCCAGGTGCTGCTGATCCTGCTCGCGATCGGCTGGGCCGCGCTGTTCGTCGACGCGTACCGGCTCGGCCAGCCGCTGACGCTGGAGCGCAACCACCGGCTCATCACCAGCATCCTGGACGGTGTCCTGGTGTTCGCGGTGGTCGGTGCGCTCATCTACGGCAGCGTGATCGTGAACACCCAGCGCGACTTCGTCGCCAGCGTGTTCGGCAGCGGGCAGAAGTCGAAGGCCGAGAAGGGCCGCTACAACGTGCTGCTGATGGGCGGCGACTCCGGCGCGGACCGGATCGGCACCCGCCCGGACAGCATGACCGTGGCCAGCATCGACGCGGACACCGGCCGGACCGTCCTGATCGGCCTGCCGCGGAACCTGGCCAAGGTGCCGTTCCCGGCCGGCACGGCGATGGCCAAGCAGTTCCCGGACGGATTCACGTGGAAGAACTGCGGCGCCGAGTGCCTGCTGAACGCCGTCTATACGTACGCCGCCGACCACAAGAACCTCTTCCCCGGCGACCCGAACCCCGGTGAGACCGCGACCACGCAGGCGATCGAGGCGGTCACCGGGCTGAAGATCAACTACTTCGTGCTGATCGACCTGGCCGGATTCCGGGACCTGCTCAACGCGGTCGGCGGGATCACCCTGGACATCGGCAAGCGGGTCCCGATCGGCGGCGGCAGCTCGCCGATCAAGGGCTACATCGAGGCCGGCAAGAACCAGCACTTGGACGGTTACCACGCACTCTGGTTCGCGCGGTCCCGGGCCGAGTCGTCGGACTACGAGCGGATGGCCCGGCAGAAGTGCGTGATGTCGGCGATGCTGAACCAGCTGTCGCCGTCGACCGTGCTGACCAAGTTCCAGGGCATCGCCTCGGCCAGCAAACAGGTGGTCAAGACCAGCATTCCGGCCAGTGAGCTGGGCACTTTCACCGATCTCGCGCTGGACGCGAAGAAGCTGCCGGTGTCAAGCTTCTCCGCGGTCCCGCCGTTGATCCACACCGGCGATCCCGACTTCGCGCTGATCAGAACCAAGGTCGCCGAGACCATCGCGAAGTCGGAAGCGCTGGACAAGGCGGGCTCGGGGGGAGACGGTAAGACTCCGAACACTCCGCGTAGCACCACCAGCAAGCCGACCACCAGTACGACGAAGAAGCCGAGCACACCGAAACCCGGCAGCTCGACCACCACACCCGCCACCGGCGTCGACGACGTCGCTTCGATCTGTAAGGCCTGATATGCCGCTGTCCCACTGGCCGCCCGTGTCCGTCGTGATGCCCGTGCTGAACGAGGAACGCCACCTCGAGGAAGCGGTCGGCCGCGTCCTCGACCAGGACTACCCCGGCGAGCTGGAGGTCGTGCTCGCCATCGGCCCGAGCAAGGACCGGACCCAGGAGATCGCGGACAAGCTGGCCGACCGCGACCCGCGGATCAGCATCGTGCCGAACCCGACCGGCAAGACGCCGGCCGCGCTGAACGTCGGCATCGCGCATGCCAAGCACGACATCCTGGTCCGGGTCGACGGGCACGGTGCCCTCACCGACGGCTACATCACCCGCGCGGTCGAGGTGCTCGACGAGAGCGGCGCGGACAACGTCGGCGGCGTGATGGCGGCCGAGGGCCGGACGCCGACCGAGATGGCGGTCGCCTGCGCCTACCGGTCCCGGCTGGGCCTGGGTGCGTCGGCGTTCCACCAAGGCGGCAAGGCCGGGCCGGCCGACACCGTCTACCTGGGCGTGTTCCGGCGGGCCGCGCTCGAACGAGTCGGCGGGTTCGACGAGACCATGCACCGGGCCCAGGACTGGGAGCTGAACTACCGGATCCGCAAGACCGGTGGCCTGATCTGGTTCACTCCCGACCTGTCCGTCACCTACCGGCCGCGCTCGTCGCTGTCGGCGGTCGCGAAGCAGTTCTTCCACACCGGCCAGTGGCGCCGCGAGGTGATCCGCCGGCACCCCGAGACGGCGAACAAGCGTTACCTGGCGCCGCCGGTCGCGGTGATCCTGCTCGCGGTCGGCACCATCCTCGGCATCATCGGCCTGGCCACCGGCAGCAGCTGGCTCGACCTCGGCTTCCTGGCTCCGCTCGGGTACGCCGTACTCCTGCTGGCCGGCTCCGCGTTCGAAGGCCGCTACCTGCCGTGGAAGGCCCTGATCTGGATGCCCCTGGTCTGCGCCACCATGCACGTCTCCTGGGGCCTCGGCTTCCTCCTAGGCCTCAAAGAAGACCCGAAAGCCGTCTGACCCACCCCACCACCAACCACCCCACCGCGGGGCGGGAGCTACGCCCGGGTGGCGGATTTGGTGTAGGCGGCTACTACTTCTTCGACGGGGCCGTCCTGGCGGAGTACGCCGGCGTCCAGCCAGAGGGCTCGGTTGCAGGTGTCGAGGACGACCTCGAGGCTGTGGCTGACCAGGAACACCGTGCCGGCCTGGTCGCGCAGTTCGCGGATCTTGCGTTCGGACCGGACCCGGAACTCGGCGTCACCGGTCGCCAGCGCCTCGTCAACGAGCAGGATGTCATGCGTCTTCGCCGACGCGATCGCGAACTTCAGCCGCGCCGCCATCCCGGTCGAGTACGTCGACATCGGCAGGTCGATGAAGTCGCCGATCCCGGAGAACTCGACGATCTCGTCGTACCGCTGCTCGATCTCGGCCGACGACATGCCCATCGCGAGACACCCCAGGACGACGTTCCGGTCGCCGGTGAGGTCGTTCATCATCGCAGCGTTGACGCCGAGCAGCGACGGCCGCCCGCCGGTGTAGACCACGCCGGACGCGGGTGGCAGCAGCCCGGCGATCGCACGCAACAGCGTCGACTTGCCGGAGCCGTTGCGGCCGATCACGCCGATCGCATCGCCCTTGTAGGCAGTGAAACTGACGTCCCTGACCGCATGCACCTCGCGGATCGTCGGCCGGTCCTGGTGCTTCAGGATCCGCCGGAACGCGGTCGCCGCCGTGCCCTTGCCGCCCTGGCCCGCGATCACCTTGTAGATGATGTCGAGGTGGTCCGCGATGACCGTTGGCTCAGCCTCGCCCATAGCGATCCTCCGCACGCCAGAAGTACACGAACCCCGCGGCGAGCATCACGAACGACCAGACGATCGCGATCGTCCACGCATGCGGCAGCTGGTTGCGCTCGTGCTCGTCGAGCAGCGCGCGCCGCACGATGTCGATGTACGCCGAGATCGGGTTGAACGCGAGGACCTGGACCACCCAGCCCGGTGCGTCGATCTGGGCCAGCTTGGCCGGCAGCGAGAAGAAGATCCCGGACGCGTACAGCCAGGTCCGCGTGATGAACGGCAGCAGCTGACTGACGTCCGACACGAACGTCCCGATCCGCGCGAAGACCAGCGTGATCCCGACGTTGAACATGACCTGCAGGAACAGTGCCGGTACGACGAGCAGCCAGCGCCAGGCGAATCCGTCGGTGAGGCCGACGATCACGAACAGGATGCCCATCGAGACGAGCATCTGGTTCAGCTCGTTCAGCACATAGGCCAGCGGGAGCGTCGCGCGCGGGAAGTGCAGAGTGCGGATCAGCGACAGGTTCAGCGCCAGTGAGCGGGAGCCTTCGGTCATGCAACGCTGCGTGAACGTGAAGACGAAGATCCCGCTGAGCAAGAACGCGACGTAGTTGTCGATGCCGTTCTTGGTACCGAGCAGGACACCGAAGGCGAGGTAGTAGACCGCGGCGTTGAGCAGCGGTGTCAGCACCTGCCAGAGCGAGCCGAGGCGGGCTCCGGCGTACATGGCGTAGGTGCGGGCAGTGGCGTAGCTGAGGACGAACTGGCGACGGCTCCACAGCTCGCGCAGATACGAGCCGAGCGAGGGGCGGATCGAGCTTTTGGAGAGTCCGAAGCGTTCGGCCAGTGCCGCCGGGTCGGTTACCCCGGTCGGCCCGGTCATGAGGCCCCCGACCTGGACTGAGGAACGCAGGGAGCGAAGCGACTGGAGTGACGAGGGAAGGCCGGGAACCAAGGCCCCATGACCCGCCGCGCCGGAGGGGCGGCATCCAACACTGCGGCGGTCGGCATTGCGCCAATCTACTGCGCTCTGTGACGCGGTCGTGACGGTGGTCGACCTCAGCGGCTAGGCGATCAGCCGGGCGCGCAGGCGGTCGAGATCGTCGGTGGTGAGACCACCGTGCCGCAGGTATGCCTCGGCGCCGCCGTACTTTTCGTCGACATGCCGCAGAATTGCGACCAGCGATTCGGCGCGCGTGTCGCGGAACTCGATCATCTCCGAATGCTTCGAGGTGTCCGGTTCGTCCGCCAATTGTTCGGCCAGCCACCCGGCGAGTCGCACCTGGGTGAGGAAGTAGTCGGCCACGATCTCGTCCTCGGGTACGCCGGCGACGCTGAGCGCGAGCGCCACGACCATGCCGGTGCGGTCCTTGCCGCCGTGACAGTGCACGACCACCGCGCCTTCGGGCTCGTCCGCGATCGCCTTCACCGCGGCCGCGAACAACTCCGGTCGCCGGTCGAGCATCCAGATGCAGGCCGCGACGATCGTCGGCTGGCCGTGATCCGGGTCGGCCGGGTCCTGCAGTGACTGGCGGACGGCGAGCGGGCCGCCGGTGAACGGGGTCGGTGCGCTCTCCACCTCCCAGTCGCCGCGGAGATCCAGGATCCGGCTGACGTTGGAACGCCGTACTGCCTCGACGCCTTCGGGGGTGAGGTACTGCAGGCTCTCCGAACGGATCAGGACGCCTGGGCGGATGGTGCGGCCGTCGGCGGTCGGCAGTCCGCCGACGTCGCGCGCGTTGCGGCAGCCGGGCCAGTCGAGGTCCATGGGGTTACCGATCCTGGGGGCGGTCCGGATTCGGTCCCGGGTTGTACGGCGGAGGCGGCGGGAATGTGTTGCCCGGCGGCGGGTTGTTGCCCTGCTGCGGATTGCTGCCCGGTGGTGGATTGCTGTCCGGCGGTGGGTAGTTCCCCGGCGGCGGATAGCCGCCCGGCGGTGGGTAGTTCCCCGGCGGCGGATAGTTGCCCGGCGGCGGGTAGTTCCCCTGCTGCGGGTAGTTCCCCTGCTGCGGGTAGTTCCCCTGCTGCGGGTAGTTCCCCTGCTGGGGATAGGTGCCGGGCGGGTAGTTGCCGGGGGCACCTGGTGGCTGGGTGGGGAAGGTGTTGCCCGGGCGGTTGCGGCGGCGGTTCTTCACGATGCCGATGACGAGCAGGGTCGCGCCGAGGGCGAGGAAGACGAGGAAGGACCCGATCGCCCCGAAGATCGACAGCACGAACGCGACCACGGACGACCGCGGCCCGACGGCGTACGTCGCGGACGTCTCCTCATCGGCGCAGGAGATGCTGTAGTCCCCCGCCGGGACCGGGTCCACCGACCGGGCGACGACGTACCAGCTCTCGCCGTTGATCGTGATCGTCTCCGATCCACCCGGATCCTCGAGCGGCACGTCAGCCCCCGAGGAGTCCTTCGCCTCGCACGGCGGCGCGGGCACCGGCACGGACGAGTAGATCGTCAGGCCCTCCTTGTCCAGGTGGACCACGCCGTTGTCGATCGACTCCGGCGTCCGCGGTGCCGTCACGACGATCCGCCAGACGAAGAACCCGGTCAGCAGGAGGCCGATCGTGAAGCACGCGATCGCGATCCAGATCAGCGTCTTCTTCGCCGGAGCCGGCGCCGGCACCGGCTGCCCGGGATAGGTGCTCATCCACGTCCTCGCTTCGCTCCGGGCGCGGATGAGACACAACAGGCGCTGCGCTCGATGATGAACTCACTGCGTTCGTTCATGAGAGCACGCTATAGCTTCCGGCTACGGTACGCCGAGCAGTCGCAGGCCGGCCGCGGTCACGGCGGCCGCCACCACGACCAGCACGAACGGGGCTTTACGCCAGGCCAGGACGCCGCCGACCAGCACACCAGCAGGGCGGGCGATCCCGGCCGGACCGTGGCCGTCGGTCAGCGCGGAGGTCGCAACCAGCGCGGTCAGCAGGACGATGGCCGCCGCGGCGAGGAACTGCTGGGCCCGCTCCGGGATCTCGAAGCGGCTGCGCAGCGCCGGACCGGCGAATCGTAGCGAAAAGGTGCCCACGGCAAGGATCAGGATGCCGGCCAGCACGAGCGGGGTGTTGGTCATCGAGACACCTCCAGGGCGGGCTTGTCCGCGCGATAGAACAGCAGGCCCGCCAAGGCGAGCAGCACCGGCAGACCGGCCGGCAGGAAAGGCGTTGCCGCCAACGCGACCACGGTTCCGATCAAGGCCGCCGTACGGGTCGAACGATCGCGCAGCGCCGGCAGGACCAGGGCGAGCAGAACCGCGGGGAAGGCCGCGTCCAGGCCGAACTTGTCGGTGTCGGTGATGACGGAGCCGGCCAGACCGCCGACGACGACGCCGAGGTTCCAGCAGATGAAGATGCCGATGCCGCCCGCCCAGTAGGCGGCGCGCTTCTGCTCGAGCTCCTCCTGGCCCATCGCGAACGCGACGTTCTCGTCGGTCATCACGTGGCTGCCCGGGAAACGCCGCCAGCCACTGCCGATGACGTCACTGACCGCCAGACCGAACGCGACGTGCCGGGTGTTCACCAGCAGACCGGCGATCATCGCGGCGATCGGGCTGCCGCCGGCCGCCACGATCCCGACGAACAGGAACTGCGACGCGCCCGCGAACACCACGATCGAGAGCAGCACCGGCACCCACAGCGGCAGCCCGCCGCCGACGCTGATCGCGCCGTAGGACAGACCGACCACGCCGTCGGCCAGGCAGACCAGGCCGATGTCACGGCCCAGGCCACGGTCGAGTGTTCGCCAGATCGAACGCATGGGCATTATGATGAACAGCACTCCGCCCGTTCGTCAAGCCGAACAACCAGACCGATGGAGCGAACACAGATGGACACCAAGGCACCCCTCGACGTGATCGCCGCGTCGTTGCGCAGACATCGGGCCCGGGCAGGGCTGTCCCTGACCGAGGTGGCCAAACGCGCCGGCGTCGCCAAGTCGACGCTCTCGCAGCTCGAGTCCGGCACCGGCAACCCCAGCGTCGAAACCCTGTGGGCCTTGGCGGTTGCCCTCGACACCCCGTTCGCGGCACTCCTCGACCCACCCCGCCCGAAGGTGCAGCTCATCCGCGCCGGCGAGGGCCCGATCATCTACTCCGACCAGGCCGAATACAGCGCCACCCTGGTCGCATCCAGCCCACCGAACGCCCGTCGCGACATCTACCGCATCGTCGCCTCCCCCGGCCCCGGCCGGAAGTCCGAACCGCACATGCCGGGCGTCGTCGAACACGTCATCCTCGGCTCCGGCCGGGCCCTGGTCGGCCCGGCCGACGACCCGGTCGAACTCAACCCGGGCGACTACATCGCCTATCCCGGCGACCTCCCGCACATCTTCCAGGCCCTTGAGGAAGACACTGCCGCCACGCTCGTTTCCGAGCACGTGTAACGTCAAGCGCTCACCTCTGGACAACGCCGCGGCAAGGCGAACGTCTACTGGGCCAACCAGTTCAGCTTCACCGCCGCCGCTGTCGGCGGGTACACCGGCATCCAGACGCATCGCGACGGGGTCGGCATGTTCATCTACTCCCTGTGGAACTCGACCGCCTGGCGCGTCGGCGACGCCGGCACGTATTGCATTCAGTTCCAGGAGGACGGCACCGGCGGTAGTTGCCGCCTCGACCAGTCGCCGGTCACACCTACGCGTAGCCAGGTGACGGCACCATCCGCGCGAACGGGTTGTGCCTGACCGCACCAGGTGCCCTGGGCAACCAGGTGACTGTTGCCGCATGCAATAACTCGGCGGCCCAGCGCTGGACCACGCCGGCCTGAAACGGGTGCGCCCGGGACCACAGTGGTCCCGGGCGCATCGTCGTACGCGATCGATCAGAGTTTGCGGCCGACGGCTCCGGCGATGCACTCCTCGACCTGGTTGAGGGGCTTGACCCGGGGGCCGTCCGGCCACCAGTCGTCGCAGAGCGCCAGGCCCGGCGGGATCAGCTCCTGGTCGGGGAACAGCTCGAGCAGCTGATCGCGGGTGCGGAAGACGCCACTGCCCATTGGGCTGTGGACGAACTTGTCCTCCATCATCCGGGCGATCTCGGAGTGCTCCGGCGTCTCCGGGTCGAAGAAGTGCGCGACCACCGTGTACGACCCCGGCACCACGGCGTCGACATACTTCTTCATGATCTGCGGACCGTCGTCGCCGACGTAGTGGTGCAGCGTGCCGTTCTGGATGACGGCGATCGGCTGGCTGAAGTCGAGGAAGTCGTTCACCTCGGACAGGCTCAGCACGTCGTCGGGGTCGAAGATGTCCGCGCTGACGAACCGCGTGTTCTCGTTCTCCTCCAGCAGCGCCCGGCCGTGCGCGAGCACCACCGGATCGTTGTCGATGTAGAGAACCTTCGCCTCCGGCTGCAGCCGCTGCACGACCTGGTGGGTGTTCTCCGCGGTCGGCAGCCCGGAACCACAGTCCAGGTACTGCGTGATGCCCGCCTGGCCGGCCAGGAACCGGCAGGCCCGGATCAGGAAGTTCCGGTTCGACCAGGCCAGGTCGTTGACCTGGGGCGCCACGGTGGCGACCTGGCGGAGCACCTCGCGGTCGATCTCGAAGTTGTCCTTGCCGTTCAGGGCGGCGTCGTACACCCGGGCGATACTCGCTCGGGTGGTGTCCACGCCCACCGGGATCGAACTGGGTGCCTTGGTGGCATCGGGCATCAGTGGGCCTCGCAGAGGGTCGGGATGACTGTGGCTCCGACTCTACTGACAGTAGGGGCCGGTGAACACGTCGTGTATGCGCGTCCGGCTGGACGCGTTCACAATCTGTTGTGAAATGATCTACTGCTTGCACAGGGACACAGTGCTGCTGGGAGGCGAGGCGTGACGGAACCGGGCACGTACGGCGGCCCAACCGCCCTGCGGATCATGCTCGGCGTACACCTGCGCCGGCTGCGTGAGGAGGCCGGGATCACCCGGACCGACGCGGGCTGGGCGATCCGTGGCTCGGAGTCCAAGATCAGCCGGCTCGAGCTCGGCCGGGTCGGTTTCAAGGTCCGCGACGTCGACGACCTGCTCACGCTCTACAAGCTCAAGGACGGCGAGGAACGCGAACGTCTGCTCAACCTGGCCCGGGACGCCAACAACCCGGGCTGGTGGCAGCGGTACGACGACCTGACGCCGAACTGGTTCCACTCCTACCTCGGCCTGGAGATGGCCGCGGACCTGGTCCGGACCTTCGAGCTCCAGTTCATCCCCGGCCTGTTGCAGACCCCCGACTACGCCCGGGCCGTGGTCCAGCTCGGCCGGCAGGACCGGCCGCTGGCACGCTCGGAGCAGGAGCGTCTGGTCACCTTGCGCATGGGCCGTCAGCAGGTGCTCACCAGGCCGCGACCGGCCCGGCTCTGGGCAGTCGTCGACGAGGCCGTACTGCGCCGGCCGATCGGCGGCAAGGCGGTGCTGAAGACACAACTGGAGTTCCTGATCGAGGCATCGAAGCGGCACAACGTCACGCTGCAGATCATCCCGTTCGACAAGGGCGGCTATACCGCGACCGGCGGCGCCTTCACGCTGCTGCGCTTCAACGACACCGACCTGCCGGACATCGTCTACATCGAGCATCTGACCAGCGCCGTCTACCTGGACAAGCGCGAAGACCTCGACGCGTACGTCGTCACGATGGACGCACTCTCCATCACCGCGGCTCAGCCCCGCGAGACCGACCGCATCCTCCGCGAAGCTATCGACGCCATTTAGCGGTCAGCCCGCCAGTGCGCGGAGTTGTGCGCCCGGTCCGGGGCGGATCGCGACTTCACGCGGTGTCGGTTCGTGGCCGGCTTCGCACTGCAGGACGACGTGCACGCGCTCGTTGCAGTCGCCGCGATGGCGGGGCTCGATCGGCGGGCCGCCGTCGAGCGGAAGGTACTCGTCGCCCCATTGGATCATCGCGACGAGGACCGGATACAGCGCCAGTCCGGCCTCGGTGAGGCGGTACTCGAACCGCTCGCGCTGGCCGGGCAGGCGGTACGGCTGGCGGCGCAGCAAGCCGCGTTCGATCAGGGCCGCGAGGCGCTCGGTCAGCACCTGCCGCGGAATCCCGGCCCGGGCCCGGATGTCCTCGAACCGCCGGACGCCGACGAACAGCTCGCGCAGCACGTGGAACGTCCATTTGTCGCCGAGGATCTGCATCGTCCGCGAGATCGTGCAGTTCTCGGTCGACCAGCGCATCGCCTCGGGCACCTGCTCAGTCATAGCGTCAGGATAAGTCCGCTTGACAGACTTAGCCAAGCCGAGTCAGGCTGAATCCGTGAACCAGACTCAGACAACGGACCGGGCGCGGGCGTCGCGACCGGTGCCGACGCCGATGAGTACGCCGCTCGTCCGCCGTGCCGGTGAAGCCGACACGGACGAGCTGGCGCGGATGCTCACGGGGCTGACCGACGTCAGCCTCTACTTCCGGTTCCAGACCGCCATCGGCCGGCCGCCCCGGCCCGCACTCCTGCTGCGGATGCTGTGCCCGACCGGCGACGCGTTCGTCGCGACCCGCGCGAACGCGATCGTCGGCCACGCGATGTGGGCCTGGGCTCCGGGCGATTCCGCTGCCGAGCTGGCGGCGATCATCAGCGAACCCGAGCAGGGGCGCGGGCTCGGGATCCGGATGCTGTCGATCGCGGCCGCGGACGCCATCGCGGCCGGCGCCACGCGCTTCCTGTTCATGGTCGGCGCGGCCAACGACCGGACGATCCGGATGATCCGCCGCCGCTGGCCCGAGGCAACGGTGCAGCGCGAGGGCACGCTCCTCGAGTTCTCCGTACCGGCGCGCCTACCGGACCAGCCGGAAGAACGCGCGGATGTCGTCGACGAGCAGGTCCGGCGCCTCGAGCGCGGCGAAATGCCCGCCACGGGTGAACTCCGACCAGTGCACGATCCGGTGCCGGCGATCTAGCACCCGCCGGATCGCGGGATCCGTTGGAAACACCGCGACACCGGTGGGCACGCCCGGCCCGAGGTCGTCAGCCGTGGTGCGATTCTCGTAGTACAGGTTGGCCGAGGACGCGCTCGTGTTCGTGAACCAGTAGATGCTTGCATCGGTCAACAGGTGATCGAGCTCGACCGCGTCCTCGGGCAGCCCATGCGCCGGATCGGTCCACTCCCAGAACTTCTCGAGGATCCAGGCCAACTGCCCCACCGGCGAATCGCTCAACCCGTACGACACGGTCTGCGGCCGCGTCGCCTGCAGCTCGGCGTACCCGGTCCCGACCGCACGCAGCCGCTCGGCAGCTTGGAGCCGCCCGCGTTCGAGGTCAGTGAGCTGCTCGAGATCACCGGGCTCGATCGCCGGATACGCCAAGCCACCATTGATATGTACGCCGATCACGTGCGCCGGATCGATCTGCCCGAGCAGGGGTGACACGACGGATCCGGTGTCGCCGCCCTGAGCGCCGTACCGCTGATAACCGAGCCGGCTCATCAGCTCGACCCAGGCTCGAGCGATCCGCCCGTGGTTCCATCCCGCGGACTCCAACGGCACCGAGAACCCGTGCCCCGGCACGGACGGCGCCACAACGTGAAAGGCATCCCGCGCATCCCCGCCGTACGCCGCCGGGTCCGTGAGCGGACCGAGAATCGGCAGGAACTCGGCAATCGACCCGGGCCAACCGTGCGTCAAGATCAGCGGCAGTGCATCAACCTCGGGCGACCGAACATGCAGGAAGTGAATCGTCTGCTCGTCGATCCGCGTCGTGAACTGCGGATACTTGTTGAGCCGCGCTTCCCACACCCGCCAGTCATAGGCCAGCCAACGATCGACCACCCCGCGCAGATAATCCACCGGCACCCCACGATCCCACCCGTCCCCAGGCAGTTGCCGGGGCCAACGAACCCGCCGCAGCCGCTCCCGCAGGTCATCGAGCTCCGCATCCGGCACCTCGATGCTGAACGGGATCACCTCAGAGGTCGTACGCCGTCTGGTGCAGCGGCTGGTAGAGGCCGACCTCCCCACCCCCGGGCAACCGGATCGACGTCACCAGACCCCAGCGCTCTTCCGCTACCGGCTTGACGAACTCCACTCCCCGCGCGGTCAGCTCGGCGACGGTTCGCTGGAGGTCGTCGCACATCAGGAACAGCTCGTGCGACTCCTCGTCGGCCGGATGCATCGCCACCTCGGCCGGCGGCAGCTTGAAGATCAACCAGCCATGGCCGGTGTCAACGTGCGGATACTCCAGCACGTCCCGGAAGAAGTCCCGATCCGCCTCGGCATCCCGGCTGTAGATGATCACATGCGCACCATTGATCATCTCCCGCACTCTACTCGGGAGCGCGAGAACACTCAGGTAATCACCGGTGCGGTCCACAGACCGACGATGCCGTCGATGAGTCCGTCGGCCATCTCGCGCCAGGTCGCTCGTGCGGTGGGCGTTCCGTCAGCCTGAGCGCGTTCGAACTCCGCGGTCATCTGGATGATCAGGTGGCGTGCCATGTCGCCGCGTTCGAGTCGCACCGGCAACGGCAGCTCGGCCAGGCACTCGTTGAGCCCTTCGAGAATCTGTTGCAGCGTCGGCGACGTCAGCGATTCCTCGATCTGGATCTCCCGCAAGGACGGATCGGTCATCAGTTGCGCGCTGAACCGGGCCAGCCAACTGGGCGTGCCGAGGCTGCCCATGTGATCGGTAGCCGACCGGACCAGGCAGGTGACCCAGTCCCGCACGTCCGGCCGCGGGCCGAGCTCGGCCAGCAACTCCCGCCGTCGCGCCTCGATCGGCTCGGAGTGCTTGCGCACGATCGCCCGGATCAGATCGGCTTTGGTCCCGAAGTGGTAGCCGACCGCCGTGTTGTTGCCCTGCCCGGCTGCCTCGCTGATCTGCCGGTTCGACACCTCGTGCACGCCGCGCTCGGCGAACATCCGCTCCGCAGTGGCCATGATCAGCTCCCGGGTCTGGTTGACCCGCTCGGTCCGGACTTCCTTCGCCATCATCATCACCGCTCACAGTTTGCCCGATGGACTTGTTTAAGTCAACTGCCTGACTTAAAGTCTAGTTGCACAAACCAACTATCTAGTTCGTCGGAGGCTCGTGATGTCCGCTGCTCCTACCTCGGCTGCGTCTGAAGCTGGGGCACCACCAGCGCCTGCGCGCACCGGTGCCGTCGTACCGGTGCTCGCCTCGGCCGGCATCACGGTCGCGCTGATGCAGACCCTGGTGATCCCGCTCGTCCCGGAATTGCCGAAGCTGCTGCACGCCTCGGCCGCCGGGACCGCCTGGGCGATCACCGCCACCCTGCTCGCTGCCGCGGTCGCGACGCCGATCATGGGCCGGCTCGGCGACATGTACGGCAAGCGCCGGATGCTCCTGATCAGCATCGGGATGCTGATCACCGGCTCGGTCGTCGCCGCGCTGAGCAGCTCGCTCGTGCCGATGATCGCCGGCCGTGCGCTGCAGGGCCTGGCGGCCGGCGTGATCCCGCTGGGCATCAGCATCATGCGTGACGAGCTCCCGTCGGAGAAGCTCGGTACGGCGACCGCGCAGATGAGCGCGTCACTCGGTGTCGGTGGTGCGCTCGGTCTGCCGGCGGCCGCGCTACTGGCCGAGAACTTCAACTGGCACACGCTGTTCTGGCTGTCGGCCGCCCTCGGCGCGATCGTCTTGGTCCTCGTTCTGCGCTTCGTTCCCGAGTCATCGGTCCGCTCCGGCGGCCGGTTCGACGTACTCGGTGGGGTCGGACTGTCGGTCGGCCTGATTTCGTCGCTGTTGGCAATCTCTCAAGGTGCCGACTGGGGCTGGACCGGTGGCCGGACCCTCGGTCTGTTCGCGCTCGCGGTCGCCGCGCTGCTCGCGTGGGGCTGGTGGGAACGCCGTACCGACGAGCCGCTGGTCGACCTGCGGACGACGACCCGCCCGCAGGTGCTGCTGACCAACCTGGCCTCGATGGTGTTCGGGTTCGCGATGTTCGCGATGTCGCTGGTCCTTCCGCAGTTGCTGCAAATGCCGAAGGCAACCGGGTTCGGCCTCGGCCAGTCGATGCTGGCCTCCGGTCTGGTGATGGGCCCGTCCGGCCTGGTCATGCTGATCACCGCGCCGTTCTCGGCGAAGATCTCCAAGACCCGCGGCCCGAAGGTCACGCTGATGCTCGGCGCCGTCGTCGTCGCGGCCGGGTACGGCGTGGGCAGTGTGCTGATGAGTTCGGTCTGGGAGCTCGTCCTGGTCTCGCTGCTGATCGGCGCGGGCATCGGCCTCGCGTACGGCGCGATGCCCGCGCTGATCATGGCCGCCGTACCGGTCTCGGAGACCGCGGCCGCGAACAGCCTCAACACGCTGATGCGGTCGATCGGCACCTCGGTGTCCAGCGCGGTCGCCGGGGTCATCCTGGCCCAGCTGACCATCAGCCTCGGCGGCTACACGTTGCCGTCGCAGACCGGCTTCCGCGTCGTGCTCCTGATCGGCGCCGGCGCCGCATTGACCGCCCTCGCGATCGCTTCCTTCATCCCGACCAGCCGCGGCGCGGACTCACCGGTCTTGGAAGCCGAGGCCGCGCGCGCCTGACGACGTCGACACCGGCCGGGTGCGGCTGCTTGGCATCAAGCGGACACCACCTGGCCGGTTCACGTCACGCCGATGTGGCGCATACTGGAGACCTGATGGAATCCTTCCGCGGGACGACGCGTCGTCATCTGTCCACGAGCCCCTTCAAACCCCGCGTGCCGGACCCGGTCAAAGTCTTCGAGGTCGGGCAGCGAGTGTCCCACGACAGAGAAGGCCTAGGCCGGATCAGCTCGGTCGACGGCGGTTACGCGGTCGTCGTCGACTTCGGCGCCGGCAAGCTGATGCGCATCCAGGCCCCCTTCACCAAACTCCACGCCCTGTAGCTCCGCCCCTCACGCCTCGAGCGCGCCGAGGAAGGTGAGCACGCGGCGCGTCAGCAGTGCGGCCGCCGCTTCGTCGTACGCCGGAAGTGAGGCGTCGGCGAAGAGGTGGTCCTTGCCGGGGTAGAGGAACAGCTCGGCCCGATCGGTGGATGCGACCAGCTCCCGGGCCGCGTCCAGATCACCCTCGTCGGCAAAGAACGGGTCGCCGTCCATGCCGTGGATCTGCACGGGTACGCCGGCCGGCCACGAGCCGAACTCGGACACCGGCAGGCACGAGTAGAGGAACACGGCACCCTTCGCCCCCGGGCGCGTCTGCGTGAGCTGCTGCGCGGGCATCACGCCGAGCGAGTGCCCGATATAGACGACACTGTCGGAGAATCCCTCGCCGGCCTTGAGGCCGCGGTCGAGGATCACCCCGAAGCCGGTCTCCTTCGCGTACCCGATCCCCTCCTCGAGGGTGCCGAACGTCCGGCCCTCGTAGAGGTCGGGCGTGTGAACGGTGTGGCCCGCCTGACGTAGCTCGTCGGCGAACGACTTCACCCCGTCGGTCAGTCCCTGAGCATGGTGGTACAGCACAACCTCGGCCATCATCAGCTCCAATGATCCAAATATCTCGAACAATCGGCGATGCTAGTCTATTCGGATCATGTCGATCAACAGTTCGGTCCCCGATTACGACCTCGCGGACACCATCGAGCTGACCACGGTGGAGCAGGTCCGCGCGATCAGCGACCCGTTGCGGACGACGATCCTCGGCCTGCTGCACGAGCGGGCCGCGACCGTGACCGAGCTGTCCATCGCGGTCAAACGCCCGAAGAGCACGGTCGCGCACCACGTGAAGGTGCTGACCGACGCCGGCATCCTGCAGGTGGTCCGGACCCGGCGGGTGCGGGCGATCGAGGAGCGGTTCTACGGCCGGGCCGCCCGGATGTTCTACGTCGGTCTCGGCCGCCAGGGGCAGGACGGGCAGCTGCCGCACGACTTCAACGACTTCGAGGTCGCCGCCGACGAGTCCAAGTCGGCGTACGAGGCCGGGCAGATGCGATCGTTCATCCGGCATGCCCGGATCCCCGAGGAGCGCGCGGCCGAGTTCTGGCAGGAGGTCGACCGGGTCATCCACGCCTTCGACCAACTGCCGCGCTCCGGCGACACCACCTACGGCTTCACGGTCGGGCTCTACCCGATCCTCGACTACCCGACGCTGCCGCCGGCCGAGGACGAGCGGTAGGCAGTCGGCGTGGTCCCGGCCAGCTGACGGAAGACCCGGGCGAGATGCTGACTCGAGCTGAAGCCCAGGCTGAGGGCGAGGGCGGTGATGGTCACGTCGCTGGTGTCGAGGAGCTGCCGGGCGCGATCGATCCGGCGTTCGTTGAGATAGCGATGCGGCGGCTGACCCAGCTGGCCGGCGAACAACTCCGCCAGGTACGACGGCGCGAGGCCGACGCGATCGGCCAGCTGCCGGAGTGTCCACCGTTCGTGAAACTCCTGATCCAGAAGGCGTTTCACGGTCCGCACCGCCGGATGCATCGCGAGCTGCGGTACGGCGGTCGGCGTCATGGATCGCGCGACCGCCAGCACCAGATGGTCGACCGCGAGCGCCAGACCGGTTCCGGCGTACTCGTAGCGCGTGGTGACCTCGCGGACCAGTTGGGCGAAGGCGTAAGCGAGCTCCCCCGCCTCCCGGTGCACCACGGTCTTCGGCCATGGCGTCGCCAGCGGCGGTTGGCGACGTACGACGGGGTCCAGGTCGATGGCGGCGAAGTAGAAGTGGTGGTTGCCCGAGCGTCCGGCCAGATGGTGGGTGACGTTGGGCGGTACGGCGAAGAGGTGGCCGGGCCGGAGGACATAGCTCTCCGCACCGGCCACCCAGTGCGTGATGCCGTGCAGTTGCAGGTAGATCTCCCAGACCGGATGGTCGTGCGGCTCGATCAGGAACTGCTCGGGGACCCACTGCTCACCGGCATGCACGAGACCGCTGATCGGGTCGTGCACGTCGGCATGGAAGCCTGCGCGGAGTCCGCTCGGCCGGGTGAGAGACACCTGAAGATTGTGTCCAGTCGCCTGAACAACGGCAACGCTTCCGACCACCGGGCTGGCTACGGTTCTCGCATGCTCCCAGGACCTGACGACATCGCCTTCTACCGCGAACACGGCTACTGGATCTCGCCGGTGATCGTGCCGCCCGAGGTACTCGACGCGGCCGAGCGCGGGATGGAACGCTTCTACGCCGGCGATCACGACCACGCCCTCCCGGACCTGCCGGCGACCCGTGGCTGGCAGCCGTCCGATGGCGACGTACTCCGGAAGAACGACTACTCCTCGCTGCGGGTGGACGAGCTCGCGGCGCTGGTCCGGCATCCGGCGATCGGCGCGACGGCGGCCGCGCTGTCCGGTGCGGACGGGATCCGGTTGTGGCACGACCAGCTGCTGCGGAAGCCGGTGGGCGGCTCGGCGCAGGTGGGCTGGCACACGGACCGGCAGTACTGGCAGTCCTGTACGTCGGACGACATGCTGACCGCGTGGGTCGGATTCCATGACGTGGACGAGGTCAACGGTGCGGTGTCGTTCCTGCCAGGGAGTCATCGGTGGGACGTGACCGGGCTGGACTTCTTCTCGCAGGACGTTTCCGCTCTCGAGGCCTCGATCGTCGACCAGGGCTTCGATCCGGCTCCCGTCGTACCCCGGATGCGTCGCGGGCAGGTCAGCTTCCACCACTGCCGCACGGTCCACGGCAGCTCGGCAAACCGCAGTACGGCGCCACGCCGGTCTCTCGCCATCCACCTGCAACCGAGTGACAACCGTTGGCGCGCCGGCTCGTCCCACCCGAACGACACGCTCGTCGGGCACAACCCCGATCCCGACTACACCGACCCGGCCATCCAGCCCGAGCTCTGGCCGAATCCGTTAGCGTCCTGGGGTGGACACTCGTAGCGGACTCGATCTTGTTTCCCGGCTCGGCAGTCAGGATCACTGGCTCGCCGTGCTCATCACCCAACGCCGCTCCGGCGAACCGGCCGCCTCGGTCGTGAACGCCGGCGTGCTGGACCATCCGCTCACCGGCGAGCCGGTCGTCGCCCTCGTCGCCCGCGGCGGTACGGCGAAGCTCGCCCACCTACGGCGATCCCCGCAGGCCACGCTCGTCTTCCGCGCGGGCTGGCAATGGGTCGGCGTCAGCGGTTCGGTCGAGCTCGCGGGGCCGGACAACGCCCTGCCCGGCATCGACGCGGAGCGTTTGCGATTGCTGTTGCGCGACATCTACCACGCGGCCGGCGGCGTGCACCCGGACCTCGAGGAATACGATCGCGCGATGGCGGCAGACCGTCGTACGGCGGTCCTCGTCAAGCCGGAACATTTCACCGGCAACCCACCCGAGTAGAAGGACGGCTGCTGTGGAGACGGTTGAGTTGGGCGGGTCCGGGATGGTCGTGTCCCGGGTTGTGCTGGGGCTGATGCGGATCAAGCAGCTCACGGATGCGGAGATCCGGGAGCTGGTCGGTACCGCACGTGAGGCCGGGGTGACGATGTTCGACCACGCCGACATCTACGGCGGGTCGCATGGCTGCGAGCAGCGGTACGGCGACGCGCAACCCGTCCCGCCGGCGGAGCGCGACCAGGTCACGATCCAGTCCAAGGTGGGCATCCGCGCCGGCTTCTTCGACTCCTCGCGCGAACACATCCTGTCGAGTGTCGAGCAGTCGCTGAAAGCGTTGCGGACCGACTATCTGGACCTGTTGCTGATCCATCGCCCGGACACCCTGGTCGAGCCGGACGAGGTCGCTGCCGCGTTCGACGAGCTCCACAGCAGCGGCAAGGTCGGGGCGTTCGGCGTCTCGAACCACACGCCCGCGCAGATGGAACTGCTGGCCAAGTCGGTCCGGCAGCCGCTCGTCGCCAACCAGATGCAGTTCAGCATCGCGAACGCCGCCCTCGTCGCCCAAGGCCTGGCTGCGAACATCACCGGGCTCGACCAGTCCGCCGACCTGGATCTCGGCGTACTCGACTACAGCCGCCTGAAGGACATCACTATCCAGACCTGGGGCTCGTTGCAGAAGCCCCCACCCGGCGGGGTCTTCCTCGGCGACCGCGAGAACTACCCCGAGCTCAACGACACCCTCGACGAGCTGGCCCAGACCCACAACACCACCCCGACGGCCATCGCCATCGCCTGGATCGCCCGCCACCCCGCCCGCATGCAGGTCGTCATCGGCACCACCAACCCCGGCCGAGTCCGCGAATCCGCCGCCGGCGCCACCATCGACCTCACCCGCGAGGAGTGGTACCGCCTCTTCACCGCCGCCGGCCACACTCTCCCGTAGTTCCGGGAAGCCATTCGCCGGCACACAGGGTCGAGGCGGTGCTGGACAGCTTGAAGTCCTCGCTGGCCGGTGAGGGCAGCACCCGGTCGCACCGCGGCCTCCACAGCCCGGTCGCCTGGATCGGGGGTGGGTGATGCTGCCGCCTTCGGTGGGCCGGTGACGACGAGGCGGCGTGGAAGTCAAAATTCCATGCCTGCCACGCTGCAGGTGATCGTCGGTGTCTCACGACTTCGGTCGCTCAATGCATTTCGACGAAGCACCTGACAGTGCTGGCGTCTTCAGCCGCCACTCAACGTACCTCCCCCAAGGCTGAGCAGGGCGAAGAAGCCGCCGGCGACTACGAGCAGCACGCCGACGAGGTAGGCGAATGCCACGACCAACTCCGTGGCGCCGGCAGATAGCGCCAGGGCCGGGCGGCGGGCCGGGTCTCGCGCCTGCTGGAGTCCCGTGTGTGCGCAGCGGATCGCCGCGACGCAGACCAGGATCGCGGGCACGAACGGAAGCCAATAGGCGGGCGCCTCGAATGACGGGTCCGAAGCCGACAGGTAGTACATCGCCAGGCTCGCGGCAACCCAAACCAGCGGCGCAGCCAGAGTCAGCCCGATTGCCGCCAGAGCGGGCACAGACCATCGTGAATGGCTCGCGATGTTCTTCGTGCGGCCCGCGGCCCAGATCGCCGCCACACCCAGGGCGACCAAGGCAACAAACGCTCCAAGAGCGAGATAGTTTCTTTCGTACGCCTCAGCCGACGGTTCGTCCTCCAAGTCCGGCTTGAAGTTCGGCTGCGCCTTCACCGGATCGTCGACGTCCAGCGCCTGCAGCTCCGGTACCGAGGTCACTGCCTGGCCATCGACCTCCAGATCAATGAGTATGTTGGCCGGCCGCTGACCCTTGAGTGGCAGCGAGGCGACTCCGTCACGAATCGGCACCTCGACCATGACAGGCTGGCCGGCGGCATCCACGCCGGCCTTGATCGCCACGCGGGTAACAGTCGGGGCCGGCACCACCAACGCCACCTTGGCCACCGCGTTGTCGATCCCCAACGACAGCGTTGTCGCATCTGGCGGCTTGCCGAGGTCGACCAGGCGCATCGACTGTACCGGCGTTCCGGTCCGGCCATAGACCGCGACGAAGGATCCTTTCCCGGACTTGGTCTCGGCCACGAACAGAGTCAGACCCTCGACCCGAGTCGCGATCAGCATCCTGCCGGGCTCGCGCCGCTCCGCGTCGAGTCGGCCATTCATGCCATCCACGAGTTGCCTGTCATCGGCGAGGTTGCCGCGCAACGGCCACGAAGCGACCTCTCGCGCAGCTCGGTCTGCGTCCGAGGCACACCCACCGGCGACCAGCCCAAGGCCCACACATGCGGCGGCGATCAGCGCGCGACCCCAACGCCGCAGCAGGAGACTCATCGCTTCCCCCTCGCTCCCCCACCTGACGCTACCCTTGCCCGCGCACGGCTCGCAGGGTCATACTCGCCCTCGGGATGGGTGAGCTGTGCGCCGCGAGGAGTGTGTCGCGTGCCCGGGGCCCGAGGGCGACCGCCTGATCGGCGAGCGCCTCGCTCCCCTGCTCACACTGCCCCTCTGAGGATCTTGTCCAGCTGGGCGGCGAACTGCAGGTGCTCGCTACCGAAGCCACCGTGGTCTCCAGGGAACCCAACAGGATCAGTTCCCAGCCGCTCCGCCAGGACGACGGCGGCCCGCACCCAGGGCTCGCCGTCCGACCCCTCACCCACAGCCGGTACCACGCGCGTCGGCGCCGCTGCGAGCGCCGCGAGGTCCGGCTCGTACGCCGCAAACGGCGGCACTTCGTAGCCCACGAAGAACGCGAAGTTCGCCTGCATCCGCGCCACGGTCTCCGCATCAGCCTCAGCATCCGGCCCCGGCGGACGGTCACCTTCTGTCTTCGGTCCCTCATCTCCTGCACGGTCGGCGGCGAAGCCGGCGTTCAGGGTTTCCAGGGCGGCCCACGGGCCGGCGGACTGGAAGGCTTCTTCGACTGATCGGATCATCTTGCGCCAGTGGTCGCGGTCGGCCAGCAGCTCGAACAACGGCGGTTCGTGGGCGACGACTGTGCGGACCAGCTCGGGGTGACGGGCGACCAGGTCGAGCGCGATGATCGCGCCCGAACTGTTGCCGAAGATCTCGGCCGGTTCGTCCGCGGTGACGCCTACCGCCGCGAGCACCCGCGCGGCGTCGTCGCTGTGGACCTCGATGCTCTGCCGCTCGGGCGGACCAGTCAGCGGACTGCGGGAGTTACCCCGCCGGTCGTAGGTCACCACCGCGTACCGATCGGCGAAGTGCTCGGCCAGATCGGCGTACCCAGCGGCGTCGTAGACCCCGCCGCACACCAAAAGCAGGACAGGCCCGGCCCCGCGGACCTCGTAATACAACCTCGCGCCGGGGACGGTCAGGATGTCGGTTCTCATGTGGCACCTCCGCTGGACGGTGACCGGCCGAGCGGCCGGTCACCTCCTGGTCGGGACCACGATCATATTCTTGACATCCCGCGGGACGCCGACCGTAGGACGCCAGCCTGGTGCCGAGCGCCTCCCAGTCGAGCACCCCGGGCAGCGAGGTCGCGGATGGTGGCGAGCAGGCCGAGTCGCGGGCATGGCTTTCCTGCGGAAACGTCCTTAGCCGAGGCCCTTGAGGAGTTGGCGGGCCATGACGATTCGCTGGACCTGGTTCGTGCCTTCGTAGATTTGGGTGATCTTGGCGTCTCGCATCATGCGTTCGACGGGGTAGTCGTGGGTGTAGCCGTAGCCGCCGAGGAGTTGGACGGCGTCGGTGGTGACGGCCATGGCGACGTCGGAGGCGAAGCACTTGGCGGCGGCGCCGAAGTAGGTGAGGTCGGCGTCGCCACGCTCGGAGCGCGCGGCAGCGGCGTACGTGAGCTGGCGGGCCGCCTCGATCTTCATGCCCATGTCGGCGAGCATGAACTGCAGGCCCTGGAACTCCGCGATCGCCTTGCCGAACTGCTTGCGCTCCTTCACGTACCCGAGCGCATAGTCGAGCGCACCCTGGGCGATCCCGAGCGCCTGCGCGGCGATCGTCACCCGGGTGTGGTCCAGCGTCGCCATCGCGGTCGCGAACCCGGTGCCCGGCTCTCCGATCATCCGCGAAGCCGGGATCCGCACGTTGTCGAAGTACACCTCGCGGGTCGGCGAGCCCTTGATGCCGAGCTTCTTCTCCGGCGCCCCGAACGACACCCCCTCATCCGACTTCTCCACCACGAAGGCAGAAATTCCGCGAGACCGCGCCTCTGGATCCGTCACCGCGAAGACCGTGTAGAAGTCGCTCACCCCGGCGTTGGTGATCCACCGCTTCACGCCGTTCACAACGAACCCGTCGCCATCGGCGACCGCGCGCGTCTTCATCGAGACCGCGTCCGAGCCGGCCTCGGGCTCGGACAGGCAGTACGAGAACATCGCGTCACCCGCGGCGACCGGCGGCAGGTAACGCTGCTTGACCTCGTCCGACGCGGACAGCAGCAGCGGCAGCGAGCCGAGCTTGTTGACGGCCGGGATCAGCGAGGTCGAGGCGCAGGCCCGGGCGACCTCCTCGATCACGATCACCGTCGCGAGCGCGTCCGCCCCGGCGCCGCCGTACTGCTCCGGGATGTGCGGGGCGTGGAAGTCCGACGCCTTGAGCGCGTCGTACGACGCCTTCGGGAACTCCGCGAGCTCGTCCACGTCACCCGCGTGCGGGGCGACCTTGGCGTCGCAGACGTCGCGCACGGCGTCGCGGATCGCCTGGTGCTCCTCGGACAGCGCGTACAGGTCGAATGAGTTACTCACGAGTCACACAGTACGACGAACAATCCGCGAACGGAGGACGTCGTACGCCGAAAGTGACCAACAGCGCACACCTTGGAGAGCCGGTGGACATGAGCCGGTCACCGGGTGATAACCACGATGGGTAGAGTCCCCGGCATGAGTGAAGCGACCTCCCGCCCCCTGCGGATCGCCGTCATCGGCACCAACTACCTCGGCGCGAACACCGCCGGGGGGATGGCCGAGTTCGGTTTCGACGTCATCGGGGTCGAGATCGACGAGCACCGGCTGAAGCTGCTGAACGACGGCAAGGCCCCCCTGTACGAACCAGGGCTGGACCCGCTGCTGAAGAAGCACGTCGACTCCGGCCGGCTGCGGTTCACCAAGGACTACCGCGAGATCGGCGACTGGGCCGACGTCTACTTCATCTGCGTCGGCACGCCGCAGCTCGAGGGCAGCGAGGCGGCCGACCTGTCGCAGGTGAACTCGGTCGTCGACATGCTCGCGCCGCTGCTGACCAAGCCGACGCTGGTGGTGGGCCGCTCGACCGTGCCGGTCGGTACGGCGAAGCACATCGAGCAGCGTTTCCACACCGAGGCGCCGGCGGGCACGGCGGTAGAGCTCGCCTGGCAGCCTGAGTTCCTCCGTGAGGCGCACGGCGTGGACGACACGCTGCACCCGGACCGGCTCGTGTTCGGCGTGGAGTCGGCGACCGCGGAGGCCCGGCTGCGAGAGGTCTTCGCCACCCCGATCGCCGAGGGTACGCCGGTGGTCGTGTGCAACCGGCCGACCGCGGAGCTGGTGAAGGGCGGCGCGAACGCCTTCCTGGCCACGAAGATCTCGTTCATCAACGCGCTGGCCGAGCTCGCCGACGCGACCGGCGCCGACGTCACCCAACTGGCCGACGCGCTCGGGTACGACAAGCGCATCGGCCGCGGCATGCTGAACGCCGGCCCCGGCTACGGCGGCGGCTGCCTGCCCAAGGACCTGCGCTCGTTCATGCACCGGGCCGGCGAGCTCGGCGTCGAAGAGGTGATCACGCTGCTGCGTGAGGTCGACGACATCAACCAGCACCGCCGGGCCCGGATCGTCGACGTCACCCACGAGGTGCTCGGCGGCGAGTGGGTCGGCAAGAACGTCACCGTCCTCGGTGCCGCCTTCAAGGCCGGTACGGACGACGTCCGCGACTCGCCCGCCCTCGACGTGGCCGGCCGGATCCAACTGCACGGCGCGAACGTCACCGTCTACGACCCCGAGGCGATGGAGAACGCCCGCAAGGTCCGCCCGACCCTGCGCTACGCCGCCTCCGCCACGGAGGCCTGCGAGGGTGCGCACGCCGTACTGCACCTGACCGAGTGGCCCGAGTTCCGGGAGCTGGACCCGGCCGCGCTCCGCGGCGTGGTGGAGCACCCGGTCGTGATCGACGCCCGCCTGCTGCTCGACGCCGCCGCCTGGCGCGCCGCCGGCTGGACCTACCGGGCCCCCGGCAAGCCCTAGGACCCCTTAGGACGGAGCCCGAGGACGCATTAGGACACTGTCGCGCTGCGGATGACCGGGCGGCTGAGGGCCACGAGCCCGATCAGTGCGGCCGCGATGCCGATCCCCAGGCACACACCGGTGATGCCGACGCTGCTGACGTCGGCGAGGCTGCCGAGGATCGGGTTCATCACGACCAGGGCGAGGCTCTGGCAGAGCACGATGACCGACTGCAGCCGCGACTGGTACTCGCGCTCCACCGAGTTCATCAGCAAGGGCAGTACGTGTCCGGTGAAGGTGCCGACACCGATGCCGCTGACCACAGCAGCCGCGATGGTCAGCGGCAGTCGGTCCAGCGCGGACAGTCCGATGAATCCGACCGCCGCGAGCAGCAGGCCGAGCATCGCGACGATGCCCGGTCGCTGGAACGCGCCGCGCATCAGGATGCGGATCGAAACGACGCCGACCCCGAGGCTGCGGGTGGCGATCAGGATGCCCGCGGTCTGCGCGTCCCAGTGGTGGTAGCGGGCCAGCAAGGGCAGCAGCAGCGAGTCCATCGGGATCAGCAGACCGGCCGCGATGGTCATCGTGATCAGCAGCGCGCGGGTCAGTGGCCGGCCGAACGCCGCGCGGACGCCGTCGACGATCGAGCGGAACATGGTCGTGGTCCGCGCGCCGTGCGGCGCCGTCGTGCCGCGCAGCACGATCAGGACGACGATCATGATGCCGAAGGTGAGGGCGTCGAAGCCGGCCGCGGCTGTCAGGCCGGCCCAGTTGACCAGGACACCGCCGACCGCGGTGCCGGAGACGGCGAAGACGACGCCGATGACCTGGAAGCTGGCCAGGGCGCGCGGCACCTGCGCCGGCGGGACGAGCAGCCGCGGCATGGATCGCGACGACGGCAGGAAGAAGGCGTCGATCACGCCGACGACGAGCGCCAGCACGACCAGTAGCCAGATCGGCTCGCCCACCGCCGCCGAGGCCGGGACCAGGGCGGCTGTCACCAGGAACATCGCCGTACAGCTGACCAGCAGGACGCGAGGCGCGCCGAAGCGGTCGCCGACGGCGCCGCCGATCAGCAGCAGAGCGGCCCGAGGGGCGGCGGCCAGCAGCAGGATGAGGCCGGCGACGCGGCCGCCGTGCTGGGTGGCCGACCATCCGATGGCGAACGTCATCGTCAGGTCACCCAGCAAGGACACGACAGCGCCGAACAGCCAGATCCAGTAGCGGACCGGGATGCGCTGCGTATCCGGTTCAGTGGGCGGAGTCACGATCGACGACCTTAGACGACAACGGGTGGGATCACACGACTACCCTGCTGCAGCTTGTGGAAAACCTGAGGCGTATTCAGCCTTTACGGAGCTCTGCCGCGCCGTTACGCACAGTATCGCCCTTGGCCCGGGCCAGATCGGCCAGGGACTCCTGGAAGGCGATCATCCGGTCCCGCAGTTTCTCGTCGGACGCGGCCAGGATCCGGACCGCGAGCAGGCCCGCGTTGCGCGCGTTGCCGATCGACACCGTCGCCACCGGGACGCCGGCCGGCATCTGCACGATCGACAACAGCGAGTCCATCCCGTCCAGGTACTTGAGCGGCACCGGTACGCCGATCACCGGCAACGGAGTCACCGACGCGAGCATGCCGGGCAGGTGCGCGGCCCCGCCGGCACCGGCGATCAGCACCTTCAGTCCCCGCTCGTGCGCTGACCGTCCGTAGTCGATCATCTCGGTCGGCATCCGGTGCGCCGACACCACATCTGCCTCAAAGGGCACATCGAACTCGACGCACACCTCGGCCGCGGCCTTCATCGTCGGCCAGTCGCTGTCCGACCCCATCACGATGCCAACACTCATGCGCTACCCCTACTCGTCGATGGTTCCGGTCAGGTACGCGGCCGCGTGCCGGGCGCGTTCCCGGGTCTGCTCGAGGTCGTCGCCGTACGCCGTGACGTGGCCGATCTTGCGACCCGGCTTGACCGACTTGCCGTAGAAGTGGACCTTCAGGCCGGGGTCGCGGGCCAGGCAGTGCAGCAGCCCGCGGTGCATGTCCTCGACGTCGCCGCCGAGCAGGTTGACCATCACCGTGTACGGCGCTCGCGCGGCCGGCGATCCGAGTGGCAGGTCGAGCACAGCCCGCAGGTGGTTCTCGAACTGGGACGTGACCGCGCCGTCGATCGACCAGTGGCCGGTGTTGTGCGGACGCATCGCGAGCTCGTTGACCAGCAGGCGCCCGTCGCGGGCCTCGAACATCTCGACCGCGACGACGCCGACGACGTCGAGCTCACCCGCGATCCGCAGCGCGGTCTGCTGGGCCTGGGCCGCCCTCTCCGGTGCGAGGCCGGGTGCGGGCGCGGTCACCTCGACGCAGATGCCGTCCTTCTGGACGGACTCGACGATCGGGTACGCGACCGCCTGGCCGTGCGGCGAGCGGGCCACGATCGCGGACAGTTCGCGAACGAAGTCGACCTTCTCCTCGGCCAGGATCGGTACGCCGCTGTCGAGCGCGACCGTGATCGCGTCGTCGTCCGGGCCGTCGATGAACCAGACGCCCTTGCCGTCGTACCCGCCGCGGGTGGTCTTGAGGATGATCGGGAACCCGCCGACCCGCTTGGCGAAGTCCGCGACGTCGGCCGCGGTCTCGACCACCTGATGCGCCGGCGAGGGTGCGTCGAAGGTGTCGAGCCGGCGGCGCATGACCGCCTTGTCCTGGGCGTGGACCAGCGCGTCGGGTCCCGGGTGGACCTTGATGCCGTCCGCCTCGAGCGCGTGCAGCAGATCGGTCGGAACGTGCTCGTGGTCGAACGTGACCACGTCGCACTCGGCAGCGAACCGGCGTACCGTCTCGAGGTCCTTGTAGTCGCCGACGGGCGCGTCCGCGACCGCCTGGGCGGCCGACACCGTCGGGCCTTCGGCGAGCACGCGGAGCTGGATGCCGAGCGCGACCGCGGTTTCCTGCGTCATCCGGGCCAGCTGACCGCCGCCGACCATACCGACCACGGGTGTTCCGACGGGGAGATCCTTGCGATCGAACTTCACAGGCTGGAGCTTATGTCCATACATCATCCGTCCGGCAGCGGGCTACGGACACGCGCGGGGGATTTCGGAACCGGACCGTTCGCCGGGTACCGTGGGATGCTGCCCCTCCCCGTTGCGATGCGATCACAGAAGGTTCCGGAGACCGTTGAAGCTTGTCACCACGCTGTATCGCCAGGTTGAGCACCTGGTGCACGAAGTGGCCAAATTCGGTCTGGTCGGTCTGCTCGGTCTGGTCGTCGACCTGCCGATCTACAACTGGCTGGTCTTCAACAACCCTCTGGTGCTCGCCGACTCCGGCGAGGGCATGCTGCACCACAAGCCGCTGACCGCGAAGCTGATCTCGACGACGGTCGCGACCATCGTGACCTACTTCGGGAACCGGTACTGGACCTGGCGGCACCGTGAGCGCAGCGGGCTGCACCGCGAGTACGTGCTGTTCTTCGTGCTGAACGGCATCGGCCTGCTGATCGCGGCCGGCTGCCTGGCCTTCTCCCGCTACGTCCTGGACCTGCACAGCTGGCTGTCCGACAACATCGCCGCGAACTTCGTCGGCCTGGGTCTCGGCACCCTCTTCCGCTTCTGGTCCTATCGCAAGTTCGTCTTCCGCGAAGAGATCGAACTCGACGAGGCCGAACACACCCCCGCCCCCAACTCCCCCGCCGCCCTGGACCCCGAGTCCACCGGAGACCTCCCAGCGGTCCGTTAGCGCGGGCTTCACGAATCTCGGAGCTGCCGGCGCAGGTTTGTCGTTGGCTGTCTGTCGGTGGGGCGTGTGAAGATGCGGCATGGCTGAGATCGGTGTTCGAGTCGGGGTGGCCGGAGACTTCGAGGACGTGTCGGAGTTGTTCGGGGCGGCGATGATGTTTGATCCATCGCCTAATGAGCTGGGTCGGCAACTCTTCGAGCCTGAGCGGGCGTTGGTGGCGACCGATGGCGGGGAGGTTGTCGGGACTACCCGGGCGCTGACGCGGGATCTGTCGGTGCCGGGCGGGGTGGTGGCGGCCGCGCATGTGACCGGGGTCGGGGTGAAGGCGACGCATCGTCGGCGGGGTGTCATGTCGGCCTTGATCACCCGGCAGTTGCGTGAGGTGCCGGAGGCGATCGCGGTGCTCTGGGCCAGCGAGCCGGGGATCTACGGCCGATTCGGGTACGGCGCTGCCACGTGGGGCACGGCGTACGAGGTCGATCTGCACCGCGTCGGCCCGCCCAGCGTGCGGATCCGTCCCGGCGAGCTCGGCGAACTGACCGCGGATGACGCCCTCAAGGAGCTGCCGCCGCTCCTCCGCAGCCTGCAGGAACGACGGCCGGGAGTGTCCGGCCGCTCCGAGCTCCAGTGGCAGCGGCGGCTGGAAGACAAGAAAGACGATCGGCACGGCAAGACTGCCCGGCGGATCCTCGTGCACCGTGACGAGACCGGCGCCATCGACGGGTACGCGCTGTGGCGCGGCAAGCTGAACTGGGGCGCGACCGGTCCGGCCAGCGAGGTGTCGCTCCAGGAGCTCGTCGCACTCGAACCGACGGCGTACAAGGCGTTGTGGCAGCACGTGCTGACGCTGGATCTGGCCGCCACCCTCGAGTTCGAGTACGCCGCCGTCGACGAGCCGCTGCAGCAACTCGTCACCACCCCGACCGCGCTCAACCGGCGGGTGAACGAGTCGCTCTGGCTCCGCGTGACGGACGTCGCTCGCGCCCTCGAACAGCGCCGGTACGCCGTCCCCGTGGACCTCGTCCTCGACGTGACCGACGACCTGATCCCGGCCAACGCCGGCCGGTTCCAGCTCACCGCCGACGGTACGACGGCCCGGTGCGAACGGACCGACGATCCGGCCGACCTGACGCTGTCCGTGACCGAGCTCGGCGCGATCTACCTCGGCGGCCGCACCCTCGCCGAGTTCGCCGCCACCGGCCGGGTCACCGAGCACACCCCAGGAGCGGTGGCCACAGTGACCTCAGCCTTCACCTGGCCGATCGCCCCAGTCAGCATCGAGGTCTTCTGACAACGGCTCAGATCGTCACGATCGCGGTTACGCCGAGGGCCACACCGACGAAGTAAGTGCCGAACGCCCCGAAGTCGCGAAGCGGACCGTGGGCCGCGAGCGTCTTCGCCGAGAGCATCCCAACGGCGTGCGTCGTCCGGGCGGCCAGCGAAGCCACCGCCAGTACGTCGACCAGCCAGCTGTCCGACAGCGTCGAACACACCAGCAGCAGGACGATCATCGTCGGGATGTACTCGGCCGCGTTGCCGTGCGCGCGGATCGCGATCAGCAGCCGATCGGTCGGGTCGGTCGGCGCCTGGTTGCCCGCGCCGCGGATCCCGCGCTGCCGCGAGACGTTGGCGCCGAGGACGAACAGCAGAATGCCCATCAGCGCAATGCAAACGATGGTGACAGTACTCATGCGACTACCCCTTCCGGGAGCAGCGCCGGTTCGATGAGCCGGCGGACGATGGTTTCGCTCAGCCGGGTGCCGAGCAGGGCGTCGGTCTTGTGCATGCCACCCGGGCAAGTCACGTTGACCTCGATCAAGCGGCCGCCGATGACGTCTGCCCCGGCGATGGCGAGGCCATGCCGGCGCAGGAGCGGACCGAGCGCGGCGACGATCGCGCGGTCGGCGTCGTCGATCGTTGCCGGCGCGACCGGCGGCCCGATCCGGAAGTCGTCGGCGGCAGGCCGGCGCAGCACCGCACCGGCGATCTCACCGTCGACGAGGAACAGCCGTTTGTTGCCATGCGCAACGGTCGGCAGGTACTCCTGGGCGATCACCTGTCGCTGACCGCCGTGGGTGGCCGACTCCAGCAGCGCTACCGCCGTATGGTCGTCGCGCACCAGCCACACGTCGAGTCCGGCGAACCCGTCGACCGGCTTCACGACCGCCGTACCGACCGACGCGACGAAGTCACGCAGGCCGGCGATCGAGGCACCGACATACGTCGGTGGGCACAGCTCGGGGAACCGCAGTGCAACCAGCTTCTCGTGGACCGCCCGGACCCCTTCCGGACGATTGACCACCCGGGTACCGGCCAGGTCCAGCAGGTACGTCGCGTGCAGGTAACGCTCGTCGACGGGCGGGTCGATCCGCAGGTGCACCACATCGAACCCGGCCACCTCGACCGTGGCGAGGTCGAGCTCGTCCCACCAGGTCGCGTCGACGAGCCACCGGTGATCGCCGCCCGCGGGCCGGCGCGGCCGGAGCCGGATCTGGTGGGCTCGGGCCAACAGTCGCCCATCGACCACGGCGAGCCCGGAGGGATCGCAGCACCAGACGTCGAGGCCCAGGTCCTGGCTGGCGCTCATCAGGCCGATGGTCGCGTCGATGTCGGCCTGCAGCCCGGCCAGCGGGTCGGTGACGAACAGGACGCCGGTCATGCCGCTGCCTCCAATCCGTCGAGCTCCCCGGCGGCAGCCGCGTGCCATTGCTCGGCGAGGCGGTGCCGCTCCGGTTCCAGTGCGGCCAGGACGCGCCGGCGGCGCTCGTCGTCGTACAGCAGACCGGTGAGCGCGGTGATCGCGCACCCGACGGCGGCCGGCTCCTGCGCGTCGAGGAAACGGACCTCGAGGTACGTCGCCCGCGGCCGGACCGGCGGGAACATCGTCGTCAGGTGCTCGGCCGGCCCGCCATCGACGAACACCGTGGCGCCGGCGGCGAAGTCGGCGTACGCGGCGACGGGGTCATCGCCGTGCAGCACTCGGTCGTTGAAGCCGGTCCGGGCCGGGTCGACGTCGAGCCACGTGGTGAGCCGGCCGTCAGGCCCGGCGCTGCGCGCGAACGCCGCGGCCAGGAAGGGACCGGCGAGGTTGAGGACCCGCCATTGCTCCAGCCCCGCGCGCCCGGGCCACCAGTCGAGGCACACCTGGGTCGACGCGGTACGCCGCATCATCCGCCGCCCGGCCGACCCGATCGTGTCGAAGTGCCGCTGCATGGCGACGTACCGCGGACTCGTCAGCTGCAACTGCACGTGCGGACGTGGATCGACCGGGATCGGCTGGATGCGGATGCCGGCCGCCGCCAGGTGACGTTGAAGGTCGTGCGTGACATCGCAAAGCAGCCGGGCCGGATCCGGCCCACACGGCAGGCTCAGCTCGAGCTGACCACCGGGCTCGAAACTCAGGTACAGCGAGTCAGCCGCTCGTCGTACCCGCTCGATCGGTACGGCGTCACCGGTCGCGGCATCGCTGACGACGAACTCCTGCTCGACGGCAACCCGAACGGTCCGGCGACGGCCTCGACCTCCGCCTTGGCCGAACTGGACCGCGACCGCTTCGTGCAGCGCGCTGGGGTTCATCGTCCCCTCCTGATACTGTAAGGATTCCTGTCGAAATATTGGAAGGTATCCTTACAAGATGTCAAGAGCTGAGCTGCCGCGGCTTGGCCGCAAGCCGCTGATCGCACTGGTCGACCGGGCCAACCGGGCCCTGCAGGCCGACATGGTCCGAACCGCCCACCTCCGTGGGCACACCGACGTCAAGCCGGCCCACAACTCGGTGTTCGGGACGCTGACCGAGGACGGCGCCCGGGCCGCGGAGATGGCCGCCCGCGCCGGCATGACCCGGCAGTCGATGGGTGAGGTGATCCGCGACCTGGTCGCCCTGGACGTCCTCGAGATGCGCACCGACCCCGACGACGGCCGCGCCAAGGTCGTCACCTACACCGATCACGGCGTGTCCGTCGCGAGCGACGGCTATCGGCACCTGATCGAGCTCGAGCAGTGGCTCACCGATGAGTTGGGCACCGACGCCTACGAGACCTTCCGCGACGTCCTGTCCCGCCTCCCGGAGCTCCTCGATCGCTGGTCCGGTGCGGAGTCCTAGCGCTCGTTGTCGTCGGAGCTGAACAGGGTCTCGCTGTCGTCCGTACGAGGTTGCTGTTGCTGCTGCGGGCGGCGGCGCATGTGGTCCGGGGGCTCCTCGTCCGCGAGGATGCCGTCGCCGGGCCGGCCTTCCGGACCACCGAAGAGCAGGTCGGACATCTGCAGATGGACGTGCTCGACATGCGGTACGTCGGGCAGCACGACCTGACCGCGCTCACCGGCGGACTCGATGTGCAGGGTCCCGCAGCCGAGCATCCGGTCGATCAGGCCGTGCTCGTAGGAGACGTCGTTGATCCGCATCAGCGGGATGTCCCGCCCGGTCCGGGTGAGGATGCCGTGGCGGGTGATCAGCCGGCGGTTCGTCACCGTGTACGTCGAGAAGAACCAGTTCAGGAACGGCTTCAGCGCGAAGGCCACGAGGATCACCACGCCGACCGCGAGGACCGCGATCCGGGCCGGCGTCTGCAGTGATCCGGACGGCACGATCGCGGCCAGGAAACCGCCGCCGCCCGCCACCAGGAGCAGCAGGAACACCGGAAAGATCAGCGCCTTCCAGTGCGTCCGGGTGCTGACGACGACGTACTCGTCCTCACCCAACAACTTCGCCGAGATCGCCATGTCCCCAGTGTCACAGTTCCCAGGTTCGCTGTCCCCTCCCGACACGATCGGGCCGAACCGGCCCCGACACGATCGGGCGAAGAAGTGATTTAACACTTCACAAAATGCATACAGTGCGCCAGTATGCGCGAGGGGTAACCACCTGGGGGACAAGAGAAGGAGCCGTGATGGGCATCTTGTCGGTACTCGATCGGGAGCAAACCGTCGCGCCCCCGGGATACAGCCGCTGGCTGATCCCGCCGGCGGCGCTGGCGGTTCACCTGTGTATCGGGCAGGCGTACGCGACCAGCGTGTACAAGACGTCGCTGGTGAAGCATTTCGACAGCAGCCAGACCGCGATCGGAGTGATCTTCAGCATCGCGATCGTGATGCTGGGCCTGTCCGCCGCGGTCGGCGGCACCTGGGTCGAACGCAACGGCCCGCGCAAGGCGATGTTCGTGTCCGCGTGTTTCTGGGCCACCGGCTTCCTGGTCGGCGCCCTCGGCATCGGCACCGGCCAGCTCTGGCTGGTCTACCTGGGGTACGGCGTGATCGGCGGCATCGGCCTGGGCATCGGCTACATCTCCCCGGTCTCGACGCTGATCAAGTGGTTCCCGGACCGCCCGGGCCTGGCCACCGGCCTGGCGATCATGGGCTTCGGCGGCGGCGCACTCGTGGCCAGCCCGCTGTCGCGGCAACTGCTGAGTGTGTACGACTCCGGCTACGACCCGGACGTCAGCTCGTCGGTCGCCGGTGGTGGCGCGCTGGTCGGCCTGTTCCTCACCCTCGGCATCGGCTACTTCGCTATCATGATGTTCGGAGTCTTCAACATCCGGGTGCCCGCGGAGGGCTGGGCACCGGACGGGTTCGACCCGGCGACGGTGAAGCAGAAGCCTCTGGTGACCACCGCCAACGTGTCGGCGGCCAACGCGATCAAGACACCGCAATTCTGGTGCCTGTGGATCGTGCTGTTCTGCAACGTCACCGCGGGGATCGGCATCCTCGAGCAGGCCAGCCCGATGATCCAGGACTTCTTCCGCGGGTCGGACGGCAAGTCCAGCGTCGCAGTCGCGGCGGCGGCCGGGTTCGTCGGACTGCTCTCGATCTTCAACATGGCCGGCCGGTTCGGCTGGTCCACCACGTCGGACGTGATCGGCCGCAAGCCCATCTACGCGATGTACCTGGGCGTCGGCATCATCGCCTACTTCCTGCTCGCCACCGTCGGGCATAACAGCACGGTGATCTTCGTCCTGCTGGCCGCGGTGATCATCTCGTTCTACGGCGGTGGGTTCGCGACGGTTCCGGCGTACTTGCGGGATCTCTTCGGCACCTATCAGGTCGGTGCGATCCACGGCCGGCTGCTGACCGCGTGGTCAGCAGCCGGTATCGCCGGGCCGCTGATCATCAACGGTTTCCTCGACCACGAAGGGAAACCCGGCACGCTGACGGCCGCGGCGTACCGGCCGGCGTTGTTCACGATGGTCGGCGTGCTGGCCTTCGGCTTCGTCGCCAACCTGATGATCCGCTCGGTCTCCGACCGGTTCCACGAGAAATCTGAAGAAGCCACTGTGGAGGCAGCGCAATGACCCAGACCGCACGCCTGGTGATCTCCTGGCTCCTGGTCGCCGTACTCCTCGGCTACGGCATCATCGAAACCCTGATCACCGCGGCAAAGATCTTCACCAGTTAAAACAGCGAAAACGATCAAGTACGACGAGCCCGGCGGCGGCACGATGGTCCCATGACAGTGCTATCCGCCGGGCCTCCGGCGCCGGCGAGTCATGGGGCCTCCCATGACTGACCTGTTCGCCGCCTTTGTCGATGTGCTGGCCGAGGCACTGGACGATCACGGAGCGACCGGCACCGCCGACCTGGCCGCTCGGGTCCAGCTGTCCCGGTCGCACCTCGACCGAGTGGTCGCGGCCGCGGCGGGCGAGCGACCGGGGGCGTTCCGGCGCCGGATCCTGCTGGAGCGGTCCGCGTACCGGCTGCTGACCGGGCCGGGCCACATCCTCGACGTCGCGGTCGAGGCCGGCTACGGATCGCACGAGGCGTTCACGCGCGCCTTCAGCCGGGCGTACGGCGTGGCGCCGGCGGCCTGGCGGGGTCGTCCGGACCGGATCCGGATCGACGCGCCGAGTGGCATCCACTTCCACCCACCGAACGGCCTGCGCGTGCCGGCCAGGGACAAGGTGAGCTCTATGGACCTCGTTCGTACGATCGTCGACCATCACATCTGGTTGCTGGGCAAGATGCTCGAGCAAGCGGCCACGCTGACCGACGAGCAACTCGACCGCCCGATCGAGATCTCGGTCGAAGGCATCGACGACCACCCGACCCTGCGCTCGCTCCTGTCGCGCCTGGTCGGTCAGCTCGCCATGTGGCACGCTAATCTCGCCGGACAGGAGTACGACTTCGCTGTAGAACAAGGCGAAAGCGTCCAGAGCATGCGTCACCGGCTCGACGAGGCCGGGCCGGCGTTCGCCGCCGAGATCGGTGAACTCTGCAGCCAGAACCGCCTGGACGAGCTGATCGTCTGCCCGGGCGACAACGTCGAGGTCTACACCGCGGGCGCGATGATCGCCCATGTCATCACGTTCGCCTCGTACCGTCGGACGCTCGTCGCCGGTGCTCTGCACGACGCGGGCCGCGACGACTTCGACGGTGGCGATCCGATCCGCTGGATCACCCAGGCAAGCTGATGTCCGCGCGACTGATCGCGGTCAACGTCGTCCACGAGATCATCCGTGGACCGACCCGCTGGATCGCGATCGACAAGCGCCCGGTGCCCGGGGCGGTCGTGGTCGAGGAGCTCGGTCTGGTCGGCGACAAGCAGTGCGACACCCGGTATCACGGCGGCCCGGACAAAGCGCTCTACGCGTACGCCGAGGAGGACGCCGACTGGTGGTCGGTCGAGCTCGGCCGGGAGATCCCGCCCGGCCTGTTCGGCGAGAACCTGACGACTCATGGCCTCGACATCACCAGTGCGCTGATCGGCGAACGCTGGCGGATCGGCGGGCCGACGACCGGGATCCTGGTCGAGGTCCGGTCGGCGCGCACGCCCTGCGGCAACCTGTCGGGCCGGATGGGGATCCCGCGGTTCCATCACCGGTTCGCGCGTACCGGTCGGGTCGGGGCCTACCTCAAGGTGCTGTCGACCGGCTCGGTGCGGGCCGGCAACCGGATCGTCGTGGTCTATCGGCCGGACGGCGGGAAGACGATCGGCGAGGTGTCACGCCGGGCGTAGATGAGTGACGTCTCCGGCGGCCAACGGGCGCGGACCTTCCCGGGTGTCGACGATGAGGCGGCCGTCGTCGGCGAGGTCGCGGGCGGTGCCTTCGAGGAAGGAGCCGTCCGGCAACTCCACGCGAACGGCCTGCCCGAGGGTGGCGGAGAGTTCGCGGTACTCGGGCAGGATCGTCGCCGGATCGCCGTTCGCGTCGACCCAGGTCTGGTAGCGGTCGGCGAGCTCGCGCAGTACGACGGTCAGCACGGTGGCCCGGTCGGTGGTGGCCGCCTTCTCGAGCGCTAACGAGGTCGCCGCAGGATGCGGCTTCTCATCTTCGCGCAGGGTGACGTTGAGGCCGATGCCGACCACAGCAGCCGGGCCGTCGACCCGTTCGAGCAGGATGCCCGCCAGCTTGCGGTCCTCGATCAGTACGTCGTTCGGCCACTTCACGAGCGCGGGGATCTCCCCCACCCGTCGTACGGCGGCTGCCACCGCCAGCGGGACCAGCAGACCGAGCCATGGCCACCGGGCCGCGGGCACAGCCGTCGGACGCAGCAGGGCCGACATCAGTACGGCGGAACGCGTCGGCGTAGTCCACGTGCGCCCCAGCCGCCCACGACCGGACGACTGGTACTCCGCGGCCACCACCAGTCCCTCAGCGGCCCCCGCGGACGCCGCCGCCGCGACAACCGCGTTGGTCGACGGCGTCTCCGCGAGTACGTCGATCTGCGTCCAGAACGAACCAAGTCGCACCAGCCGCCCACGCAGGAACCGTGCGTCGAGGGGCGGCCGATCCAGGTCGCTGAACATCAGCCGGTGTTCTGCAGGCCGGCGGCGACACCCGAGACGGTCAGCAACAGCAACCGCCGGGTACGAACGATCTGCTCCTCGTCGAGTGAGTCATCGGTCCGCAGTGTCCGCAGTGCCCGCAACTGCAGGTAGCTGAGGGCGTCGACGTACGGGTTCCGCAGCTCGACCGCTCGGCCCAGCACTCGCCGCCCGGCCAGCAACCGGTCCTGGTCGAGCACCTTGAGCACCCACTCGGTGGTGAGGGCGTGCTCGTCGAGCATCAGCTGGGTCAGGTCCGGCCGGTCGCCCAGCTCGAGGTAGCGGCCCAGGATGCGCCGATCGGTCTTCGCCAGCGACATCTCCGCGTTCTCCAGCATCACCTGGAACAGCGGCCAGTTCTGGTTCGCGTCCCGCAGCGCGGCGACGTCCCCGACCGCCGAGAGCGCAGAGCCGAGGCCGTACCAGCCAGGAGCGTTCACACGGGCCTGCGACCACGCGAACACCCACGGGATCGCCCGCAGGTCCTCCAACGACGACACCGCGACACCACGCCGGGCCGGCCGCGACCCGAGCGGCAGCTGACCGAGCTCCTCCAGCGGAGTCACCCGCCCGAACCACTCCGCGAAGCCATCCGCCTTCACCAGCCGGTGGTACGTCGTACGCGCGGCCTCGTCGAGGGTCTTCTCCACCACGGCGAACCGATTGGCCGCCGCGGCAGCCCGCTCCTCGATCGCCGGAGTGGAGGCCAGCAACGTCGCCGCGGTCACCTGCTCGATGTGCCGCTGCGCGATCGCCGCGTTGCCATAACGGGCCGGGATCGCCTCACCCTGCTCGGTGAGCTTGAACCGCCCGGCCACCGATCCGGGAGCCTGAGCCAGTACGGCACGGTTCGCCGGGCCACCGCCACGTCCCAGGGCCCCACCACGACCGTGGAACAGGGTCAGCCGGACCGCATTGCGCTGCGCCCACGCGGTGATCCGGGCCTGAGCGTCGTATAGGGCGAGTGTTGCCGAGACGGGGCCGACGTCCTTGGCGGAGTCGGAGTACCCGAGCATGACCTCGAAGCGCCGGTCGTTGGCGGTGAGCCGGTGCCGGACCCGGGTGAGCTGGATCGCGTTGTCCAGCACCTCCACCGAGTTCTGCAGGTCTTCACCGGTTTCGAACAGCGGTACGACGTCCAGCTCGATCGGACGCCCGTCCATCGCCGCATCCGCCAGCTCGTAGACAGCTGCGAGGTCTCCGGCGTTGCGGGTGAACGAAACGACGTACCGACGGCACGCCTCGGGGCCGAAGCGCTGCTGGATCTGACCGATCACCCGCAGCGTCGCGAGCACCTCTTCGGTCTGGTCGGAGAGCTCACCGCCGCCCAGCACCTCTTCGAGCGCCTTGGTGTGGACCGAGGAGTGCTGACGGACCTCCAGCTCGGCCAGGTGGAAGCCGAACGAGTTGACCTGCCAGATGAGTTGCTGGAGCTCGCCGTACGCCTGGCGTGGTGCTCCAGCGGTGACCAGAGAGTCCTGCAGCACCTTGAGCTCGTGCAGGAAGTCAGAGGCCCGCGGATAGCCGAAGTCGGCGTCGCGGGAGCGAGTTGCGGCCAGCCTGCGCGCCGCGAGCAGCAGGAGCTGGCGGTGCGGTTCGGCGGGTGAGCGAGTCTCAATGTCCGCGATCAGGTCCGGGTTGACCGCCCGGGCGTCCTCCAGGATCCGACGGACCGGGGCGGACGGCGGAGTGGTCGCGGCGTCCAGGGTGAGCGCCCGGCCGAGGACGTCGGTGGCCTGCTCGAGCGCCCGCAGTACGTGGTCGGCCTGGATCTGCATGGCCTCGCGGGTGATCGCGGCGGTGACGTTCGGGTTGCCGTCGCGGTCGCCGCCGATCCACGAACCGAGGCGGACGAACGGCGCCACCACGGGCGGGCGCATCCCGGCCGCGTCACCGGCGAGCGCGTCGTCCAGCCGCCGGTAGACGTTGCCGATGACATCGAAGAGCGTCTCCTCGAACACGGCCATCGCGGACCGGACCTCGTCCAGCGGAGACGGCCGGCTCGTGCGCAGTTGCGACGTACGCCAGAGGATGTCGACCTGCTCGATCAGGCGGCGCCGGTTCTCCGCGAGCTCGCTGTCGCCGGTCCGCGGGTCGCCACGCTCGTCCAGCAGCGACGAGATGCGCCGGATCGTGGCCAGGACGGCGCGCCGCCGGGCCTCGGTCGGGTGCGCGGTCAGCACCGGGCGGAACTCCAGCCCGTTGAGCAGTGCCCGCGCCTGCTGCTCGCCGCTGTCGTGGGAGATCTGCTCGACCGCCTGGGCCAGCTCGGAGATCGCCGGTGCGTCCCCGGAGCGGTCCCGCTCGCGCAGCACGCGGGCGCGGTGCAGTTCCTCGCTGAGGTTGGTCAGGTGGAAGTAGCAGGTGAACGCGCGGGCGACGTCCTCGGCTCGTTCGTACGGCCAGGACGCGACGAGTTGCTCGGCGGCGGCGCCGTCACCGGCGATGGTCAGCTCCCGCAGTTTCTCGACGTCGTCGAGCAGCGGCTGACCGGCGTACTCGACCAAAACCTTGCCGAGGATCTCGCCGAGCAGGCGGACGTCGGCCCGAAGTTCTTCGGGCACCTCGAACCGCGCGCGGGTACGGGTCTCACTACCGGTCTCGGTCACGTTCGCCCACCCTATCGGCGGGCGCCCGCCGACGCCCGCCCGTCCGCCCACTGGAAGCTGATCGTGACCCTGCGCTCAGCTACTTCCCAGTAAGGAGATCAGACGTTGGCGAAGCCGCCGCCGACGACTTGGGAGACGACCTTGGCCAGCTCGACGGGGGTGCGATCGGTGCCGTCGACGACGAGCATCCGGGCGCAGGCCTCGGTCATCGAGGCGAGCAGCTCGGCCAGGACCGGCAGGTTCGCGTCCGGGTCGGTGACGCCGGGCAGGGACTGCAGCAGGGTCAGGCGCAAACCCTCGACCAGGAACGCGCGGGCGGCCCGGACTCGCTCGGCCACCGCGGGTGCGGCGCCGTACTGCGCCCCGAAAACGATCCGCCAGGACTGCGGGTTCTTCGCCGCCGTGGTGAGGAAGGCGGTCAGGCCGTCGAGGACGTGTTCCTCGGGAGTGCCGACGCTCGGGTCGGCGGGCAGCGCGGAGACGATCGAGGCGACCAGGTGCTGCTCCTCGCGGCCGAGCAGAGCTAGCAGCAGCTCGTCGCGGTTCGCGAAGCAGTCGTAGACGACCGGCTTGGTCACCCCGGCCGCGTCGGCCACCGACTGCATCGTCGTACCGGCGTAGCCGTTGGCGGAGAACACCTCGAGGGCGGCGTCCAGGATCATCGGGCGCCGGCGTTCCGGCCCGAGATGCGCCGCCCGGCGGCGTTTCTCGGAATCCTCAACCACTTGACAAACCTACCAGATCGTAGGAAATTCCTACGGTCTGGTAGGAACTGCCCGGGGGTGGTCGCGATGGCCGAGCGAGGCAGTGCCGTGTGGCTCGAGTCCGCAGGACTCACCACGCTGGACGCGAAGGAACTGGCCCGGCTGGTCGACCGGACCTCGGAGCGAGAGCTTCGGCATCGGCTCATCGGGGGTGTGCGAGAGATCGCGTTGCGCGAGATCTTTCGCCGGATGCCGGAGTATCTCCGCCCCGCCCGGGCCGCCGGGTTCGACGCAGTCGTCGCCTGGCAGATCACGGGGGCCGGCGGGGACGGTCGGCCCGAGGACGTGGACGAGCACTGGATCCGGATCCGCGACGGCCGCTGCACGGTGCTCGCCGATCACCCCGAACCCGCGGACATCTCGATCCGCACCGATCCCACGACCCTGCTTCGCGTCGTCACAGGCAACGAGGACCCGGTCCTGGCCGTGCTGAAGCAACGCCTCTCCGTCCGCGGCGACCTCGCGTTGGCCGCCCGCCTCACCAAGATCTTCGCCGTCGGCCCCAGCTGACCTCACCGATCGAGGCCCGACCCCTTTCTGCTCCTGCGGGGCGCCACGGACCGACCCAGGTGCCGCAGCCGAGGTCTGGATCTTCCGCACCGGAGCAACCGCCGGGTCAGCCGCGACGCGTTCCACGATCGCCCGCTGGTCGGCCTCCGCCAACTGCGCGAACCCCGGCCGCGATCGCATCAGCAGCCGTGCTCCGGCCAGCCCGGCCGCACCTCGGCCGGCGCCCGCCATCTCGGTCAGGATCTCGTCCTCGCCCGTACCGGTCCGCCCACTGATGCCGACGGCAATCGTCCGCGCGGCCACGGTGTCGTACGCCAGTGGAGGCTTGGGATCGAGCCCGAGCATCTCCGCGCCGCCTTGCGGCAGCAGCCGTTGCATCAGACGCGGTGTCGCGAGCGGTGGCAAGCGACACGCCGCCGGTGTCTTCGACCACGAGCCGGTTGATGCTGCGGATGAGCTTGTCGACATTCGCGTCCGCCACGGCTGGAACCTATCGGTGACACGGTTCAGCGGGACTGTTGCGGGGAACATCACAGCGCCGGTACGCCGTACTGGCGCGTAGGCTGCCCGCTTATGGGAGAGACGGTGAACATCCACACGACTGCCGGGAAGATCGCCGACCTCGAGCACCGGCTCGACGAGGCCGTGCACGCCGGGTCGGAGCGCGCGGTGGAGAAGCAGCATGCCCGCGGCAAGAAGACCGCCCGCGAGCGGATCGCGCTGCTGCTGGACGAGGGCTCCTTCTCCGAGCTGGACGAGTTCGCCCGGCACCGGTCGACCAGCTTCGGCCTGGACGGCAACCGCCCGTACGGCGACGGCGTGGTGACCGGGTTCGGCACCATCGACGGCCGCCAGGTGTGCGTGTTCGCCCAGGATTTCACGGTCTTCGGCGGCAGCCTGGGCGAGGTCTTCGGCGAGAAGATCCTCAAGGTGATGGACCTGGCCACCAAGATCGGCTGCCCGCTGATCGGCATCAACGACTCCGGCGGCGCGCGGATCCAGGAGGGCGTGGTCAGCCTCGGCCTGTACGGCGAGATCTTCCGCCGCAACGTCCGTGCCTCCGGCGTGATCCCGCAGATCTCCTTGATCATGGGCCCGTGCGCGGGCGGCGCGGTCTACTCCCCGGCGGTCACCGACTTCACCGTGATGGTGGACGAGTCGTCGTACATGTTCATCACCGGCCCGGACGTGATCAAGACCGTCACCGGTGAGGACGTCACCCAGGAGGAGCTCGGCGGCGCCCGGACGCACAACACCAAGTCCGGCAACGCGCACTACCTCGGCAGCGACGAGGAGGACGCGATCGAGTGGGTGAAGGCCCTGGTCGGTCACCTCCCGCAGAACAACCTCGAGGACCCGCCGGTGTACGACGCTCCCGCGGACCTCGAGCTCACCGAGACCGACCTCGCGCTGGACACACTGATCCCGGACTCGCCGAACCAGCCGTACGACATGCACACCGCGATCGAGGCGGTCGTCGACGACGGTGAGTTCCTCGAGGTGCAGACGCTGTTCGCGCCGAACATCATCGTCGGCTTCGGCCGGGTCGAGGGCCGCCCGGTCGGCGTGGTCGCGAACCAGCCGATGCAGTACGCCGGCACGCTGGACATCGACGCGTCCGAGAAGGCGGCCCGGTTCGTCCGTACCTGCGACGCGTTCAACGTGCCGATCCTGACCTTCGTCGACGTGCCCGGCTTCCTGCCCGGTACCGACCAGGAGTGGAACGGCATCATCCGCCGCGGCGCCAAGCTGATCTACGCCTACGCCGAGGCGACGGTGCCGATGATCACCGTGATCACCCGCAAGGCCTACGGCGGCGCGTACGACGTGATGGGCTCGAAGCACCTGGGCGCCGACATCAACATCGCCTGGCCGACCGCGCAGATCGCGGTGATGGGCGCACAGGGTGCGGTGAACATCCTCTACCGCCGCGAGCTGGCCGGAGCCGAGGACCCGGAGTCCCGCCGGCAGCAGCTGGTCACCGAGTACGAGGACCACCTCGCGAACCCGTACATCGCGGCCGAGCGCGGCTACATCGACGCCGTCGTCAAGCCGAGCGAGACCCGCGCCGAGATCGTCCGCGGCCTCCGCCTCCTGCGCACCAAGCGCGACACCCTGCCGCCCAAGAAGCATGGGAACATCCCCCTGTGAAGGCCGAACCGATCCTGCAGGTCGTCAAGGGCGACCCCACTCCCGAAGAGCTGGCAGCTCTCGTCACGGTCATCGCCGCCCGCGCGGCTGCCCCAGCGCCCGCTCCCGAACCCGAGCGAGCCAACAACTGGGCCACCTACTGGCGCAACGCCCGTACGCCGTTCCACCCCGGCCCGGGTCGTTGGCGCGCAAGCGCCCATCCGTAACACTGGCTGTATGGCCAGCTACGAGGTCAATGCCGAGGCGGTCGAGAACGCACGCAAGCTGATCGAGGCGCGGCAGTACGTGCTCGACAGCGACTGGGGTGAGGTGCAGCCCCGGGCCGACGACCAGAACGCGTTCCTGGACAAGCACAGCTGGGCCGAGTACGCCGCCTGGCACCTCGGGCTGACCGAGGGGCCGAGCGATGAGACCAAGGCGCGCTACGCCTTCGTCATGGGCGATTTCCGCCGGATCCACCGCACTGCTCTGATCGCCTGCGTGTATCGAGCCGCGGAGTGGCGGCACAAGTCCGTGGAGCTGGCCGCGCACGACCTGCTCCAGCAGTTGGACGCCAAGACCGGACTGACCGCCTGACGCTAGTGGTCGGCCGGGCCGAGCTTGGTCTCGTCGAACCAGAGCTCGGCCGGGACGCGGTCTCCCAGCTCGGCGAGCAGGTCACCGGCGCCGCGGAACATGTCGGTGTCCACCGGGATCGAGCAGCCGTTCAGCCCGAAGACGATCGTCGGGCTGTCGTCGTCGCCGCGCTGCACACCGGCGATCTCGTCCCACCGGACCGCGTGCACCCCGTCCTCGTCCCGCAGTACCAACGCTTCGTCGGTGCGCACCCACGTCATCGCCCGCGCCTCCTTGAGAAACGCACGCGCTGCGAGCGACGGCCGGAACGTCCGACCCGGCGGCAGCTCGGCGACCACCGGGCAGATCGCCTGACGTGTGAACCCGGCTTGCCGCCACGGGTCCAGTGCGTGCTCGTCGGCGTATCCGAGCGCGGTCGGCAGCGCAGCCTTCAGTACGGCGGCAACGTCCGCGGGCTGTACCGCGGCCAGCCGGTTCAGATCGACGGGCTTGAGCTCGGGCTCGCCGAACATCCCACCCAGCAGGTTCATGAACGCCCGGCGCAGCTCGGGTTCGTCCGCGGCGATCCGTTCCTCCGCGCGGGCGACCGCGTACCCGAGCTCCGTTGCCGTCGGCCCGTTCCCGGCGAGGTCGATGAGCGCCTCGACGACCGCCGCCGACACCGCCTTCTCGCTGCCGTCGCGGGCATCGGCGTACACGACCCAGTCACTGCTTCCACCCGGTCCCACGAGCAGGTCCGCGTCGACGTCGTAGCTGTGCCCGCCGACGTGCCGGCACTGCTCCTCGACCCGCTGCCGCAGCACGCCGATCGCCAAGGTGGACAGCCGTACGTCGTCGTCCGGCGGCAGCGTGAGCAGCACACCAGCCGCCGGGATTCCGAACCCGACCACGGCCGGACCGTCGAACGTCCGCCCGGGCCGCAGGACCCGATCCGCAGCGGGACCGGCAGGGAGCGCGAGCTCCAAGTTCTCCGGCAGCGGGCCGGACACCTGGAGTACGGCATTGGACGCCACGAACCACCGGCGCGCGAACGACGTCACGTGCTCCGGCGTCAGGCCGTCGTACCCGGGACCTTCCAGCCAGGCGAGGCCGGGTCCGGTCGCGCCGTACCGCACGTACATCAGCAGTGCCGTCACCGGATGCGCGACGCTGCCCTCCTCGGCGGCCAGCACGCCGGCCTCCAGCGCGAGGCGCTCCACCGGAGGGTCGGCGAGCACGCGGCACAACCGGTTCAGGAACTCGCCCACCCGGGCCGCCGAGCCCGACGCGACGAACGTGGTCGTCATCAGGTCGACCTCGGCGTTCATCTCGATCGGTACGTCGCGGACGGCATGCATCACCAGATGCTCGAGGGCGTGCGCGACACCGATGGTGCGCAGGGTCTCGTCCCGCGAACCGACGGCGAACGTCAGCGTGATGTCGGTGTGGCTCTGTGTCCCGCTGTGTCGCAGCACGGGCACGCCGTTGATAGTGGTGATCTCCACGTCAGGTCCGGCGGAAGCGGATCAGCGGGTAGATCGGGGTCTGGTCGGTGGTGCGGGGCGGGCCGGGGAAGGTGGTGGCGCCGTCGAGGGTGAGGCCGTGGCGGGCGGCGGTGGCGACCAGGTGGGTGAGGGCGTCCTGGGCGCGGGACTCGTTCGGGACGCGTCCGTCGGCGTAGAGGCCGGCGTCGGTCTTGTCGGTGGTGGTGATGAAGACTCCGCCCGGGCGCAGGATCCGTGCGATCTCGGCGATCACCGGTTCGCTGTCGTCGAGCAGGTGCAGCAGCCAGATCGCGACGACCGCGTCACAGCGGCGGTCGGCGATCGGAAGCGTGGTCGCGTCCGCGGCCGCGACGTGACCGGGCAGCCGGATCTTCGCGTGCCGCAACATCGCGGCCGACAGATCCACCCCGTGCACGAGGTTGCCTAAGGCAACAAGCTCGGCGCCGACAGCCCCGGTGCCCACCGCCAGCTCGAGCACCCGCCCGCCGCCAGGGAGGAGGGAGTGGACGGCGTGGGCGGCGGCTTGGGCGCGGATGGTGCCGCCGCGGGTTTCGTCGTACGTGGAAGCCACGGACTCGTCGTAGGTGAAGCGGGTCGACGGCTGCCAGAGGGCGGGCCACGGGATGCCTACCTCGATGAGCATCCGGCGGAGGAGCGGCAGGGAGAGGCCGACCACGTTGTGGTAGTCGCCTTCGATGTCCGAGACGAACGGACCACCGAGGCCGTCGACGGTGAACGAGCCGGCGACCACGAGCGGTTCGCCGGTGGCGACGTACGCGTCGATCTCCGCGTCGGTGAGGTCGGCGAAGTGCACGGTGGTGGACGCGAGCTCGCGCAGTTCCTGCTTCGAGTTGGTGTCGATCAGGCAGTGGCCGGTGTGCAGTACGCCGGACCGCCCGCGCATCGTCCGTAGCCGATCGCGCGCGGCCTCCGGCGTACCGGGTTTGCCGTACGCGACGCCGTCGAACTCGAGCACCGAGTCGCACCCGAGCACGGTCGCGTGGTCGTCCAGGGAGGCGACCACCGCCCGGGCCTTGAGGGTCGCGAGCAGACGCGCGAGCTCACTCGGGTTCTCGGCGGTGATGTGGTCCTCGTCGACCCCGGAGACGATGACCTCCGGCTCGACCCCGGCATCCCGCAATGTCTTCAGCCGCGCCGGCGACGCCGACGCGAGCACGAACCGGGGCTTCACAGCTTCGCGAGGGCCCGGCGCAGCGGGTCGAGGCCGATCGACCCGAGGTTGAGCGCAGCGGAGTGGAACGTCCGCAGGTCGAACGCGGATCCCTTGCGCTGCTTGGCCTCCTCGCGCGCCTGCAGCCAGATCCGTTCACCGACCTTGTACGACGGCGCCTGCCCGGGCCAGCCGAGATAGCGGTTCAGCTCGGCCCGCAGGAACTCGGTCTCCATCCGGCAGTGCGCGCGGAGGAACTCGAACCCGAGGTCGGCGTTCCACCGCTCCCCCGGACGCCAGCCGAACGGGTTGTCCCGCGGGATCTCCAGCTCCAGGTGCATGCCGATGTCGACGATCACCCGGGCCGCCCGGAACCCCTGCGCGTCGAGCATGCCGAACCGCGCGCCGGGGTCCTCGAGGTAGCCCAGTTCCTCCATCAGGCGTTCGGCGTACAGGGCCCAGCCCTCGCCGTGACCGGAGACCCAGCAGGCGATCCGCTGCCAGCGGTTCAGCAGGTCGGTGCGCAGCATCGTCTGCGCGCACTGGAGGTGATGCCCGGGCACGCCCTCGTGGTAGACCGTGGTGACCTCACGCCAGGTGGCGAAGTCCTCGACACCGTTCGGGACCGCCCACCACATCCGGCCCGGCCGGGTGGTCAGGTCCTCGCTCGGTGGCGTGTAGTAGATCGAGCCGTCCGAGGTCGGCGCGATCATGCACTCGAGGATGCGGATCTCGTCCGGGATGTCGAAGTGCGTGCCGCCCAGCTCGGCCACGGCCGCGTCGGACATCTGCTGCATCCAGTCCCGGAACGCGTCCTTGCCGTGGATCTTGCGGCCCGGGTCGTCGTCCAGCAAGGCCGCGGCCGCCTCGATGCCGGGGTCGCCGCCGTTCAGGCCGGCCGCGATCGCCTGCATGTCCGCCTCGATCCGGGCCAGCTCCTGCCAGCCCCAGGCGTACGTCTCCTCGAGGTCGATCGTGGCGCCCAGGAAGTTGCGGGAGGCCAGCGAGTACACCTCGCGACCGCACGCATCCTTCTCCGTCGCTCGCGGCGCCAGGTCGGACGTCAGCCACTGACCGAACTGCTCGTAGGCCTTCCGCGCCGAGGCAGCGGCCGCCTCCACGCTCGACTTGACCGCGCTGTCCGGTGCCCGGCCGGCCAGTCCGGCGAAGAAGTCGTCCCCGTCGGCGCCGGTCCAGCTGGCGATCCGGTCGGCCAGATCCTTCACCTGCCGCACCGCCGACACACGGCCCTTCCCGGCCTGGTCGAGCAGCGAGTCGCGGTACCCGTCCAGCGCCGTACCGACCTGGTTGAGCCGGATCGCGATCGTCTCCCAGTCCTGATCCGTTGCCGTCGGCATCAGGTCGAACACCTGCCGGATCTCGGCCGCGACCGAGGCGATCGCGTTCACCTGGTGCTGCGGCAGGCCGGCCTCGTACGTCTCCAGCTCCAGCCCGAGGCGCTCCAGGAACGCGTCCTTGGCGACCTCCTCGCGCGGGCTGCTCGTCTCGATCGCCCGCGCCTCGGCGACCGATCGCCGGGTCAGCTCGATCAGGCCTTCGAAGCCGGACGGAGAGTAGTCCGGTAACGCGTGGTCGTGACCCGCGATCCCCATGAAGGTCGCGGCGGCCGGCTGCAGAGAGACGTACTGCTCGAGGTAGCGGTCGGCGAGCTGGTCGATCGGGCTGTTCGGCGTGAGTGCGTCGGTCACCTGGCCGACCCTACCTCGCAGGGGTGCGGAGGGCTGACCTGTTTGTTGCCGATACTGTGGCCGAGCGATTCTGAGGAAAGGAACGGGGTTGAGTCAGCCACCCTACGGCGGTCCGGGTCAGAACCCGCCGTACCAGCAGCCGGGTCCGCCACCCGCCCAGTACGGCCCGCCACCCGGTTCTTACGGTCCGCCACCACAGCAGTACGGCGGTCAGCCTCAGGGCCAGCCTCAGTACGGCGGTCAGCCGCAGTACCGCCCGGCCTCGATGGCGCCGCAGCAGGGACCGGGCTTCGGCTGGGGACCCAGCTTCGGGCCGCCCGGTCCGGGTGGGCCTGGTGGTCCTGGTGGTCCGGGGTTCCAGCCGGGCTGGCAGCCGCAGCGGCCGAAGAAGAAGTCCAAGGGACCGCTGGTCGCCATTCTCGGCCTGGTCGGGGTGGCCGTCGTCGGTGCCTGGATCTTCGGTGTGATCAAGAAGAACGCCGACAACGACTACACCCCGCCGGTCAGCTCGCGCCGGTACACGCCGGAGCCGACCACCACCTCGGAGCCGACCGAGCAGCCCACCGAGGAGCCGACCTCGACGTCGTCGACCTCAGCTCCGACGCAGGCCCCGTCCGACGCGACGGTCGTCGCCAAGAACGCGCTCTACACCGTCGGCCAGATGCGCACCGTGAACTGCAAGGAGCCGAAGGTCCGGCCGACCACCGCCAAGAACGCGGCGTCGTACTGGGCCGCGCTCAAGCCCTGCCTGGACCAGTCATGGGCCCCGCTGGTGGCGAAGGCGGGCTACAAGTTCACGGCGCCGCAGATGCTCTACTGGTCGGGCACCAGCGTGCACAGTCCGTGCGGCGACGGCCCGGTCAACGTGCCGTTCTACTGCTCCGGGAACCACATGATGTACATGAAGGTCGACGTCTTCGTGAAGGCGTACAACGAGTACCCGGACGCGGAGTCCAAGGCGTACGCGCGGATGTGGTATTCGCGGTCGATCGCCCACGAGTACGGGCACAGCGTGCAGTACATGACCGGGATCCTGCAGGCGTCCAGCCGGATGCGGTACGAGCAGACCGACTACGCCGGCCAGATGCGGATGACGCGCCGGATGGAACTGCAGGCGAACTGCTTCGCCGGTGTCTTCCTGGCCGCGAACAAGCGCAGCTACCCGATCAACGGGATGATGCTCTACGTCTGGAAGAAGTGGGTCGTCACCGCCGGAGACAAGCCCGAGCAGGGTGACCACGGCAGCGTGGCCAGCCAGGCCCGCTTCATGGGCAAGTCCTTCACCAACGCGAATCCGGCCAGCTGCAACACCTTCGCGGCGTCACCCGCCAACGTCAGCTAGATCCGGCGGGGCGACCTGCTGCCACGAGTCGAGCAGGATGTCGTGCAGCTCGTCGGCGTCCTCGAGCGCGGCGAGGCGGGCCCGAACCCAGTTCGAACCCGCCTCGTGCGGCGGAACCCAGAACTTCTGAGGTTCCGCCGCGATCAGCTCCTCCCGCTCCAGCCGGGGACACCGCACCGCGAACGACGTCTGGTCGTCCGGCACCGTCACGAACATCCGCCCCGCGACATCGAACGTCGGGTGTCCCCACCGCTGCTTCTCCACCGTCGCCGGGAAGGACAGCGCGATCCGTCGTACGTCGTCAGCGTCCAGCACGCTCACACTGTAAGGCGTTTGCGGCCCGGGAGCAGGAGCGCGACGACCGCGCCGGCGGCGACGATGGCGGCGCCGGTCCAGACCGCGGGGACCAGTCCGTCGGCGTACCGCTCCGGGGACTCGTAGGAGCCGGCCGAGGCGAAGACTGACGCGAGTACGGCGACGCCCATCGCGACACCGACCTCACGGATGGTGTTGTTCGTGCCGGACGCCACACCGCGGTCCGCGTCGGACGCGCTCGCCATCACGACACTCGCGGCCGGGGCGAAGGTCAGCCCCATGCCGACCCCGGCCAGGACGAACGGTACGACGAGTTCGCCGTACTGCGTCGTCGCCGTGGTGATCAGCGCGATCCAGCCGAGTGCCGCCGCGAGGAACACCTGCCCGGTCGCGATCAGCGCCCGCGCCCCGACTCGGTCGACGATCAGGCCGGCGATCGGTGCGACCACCATCGGCGCCATCGTCCACGGCATCGTCCGGATGCCCGACTCCAGCGGGCTGTAGCCCTGCACGACCTGGAAGAACTGGGCCAGCAGGAACACCGAGCCGAACACACCGACCGAGAACGTGAACGAGGTGATGTTCACGACGCTGAACGCCCGTACCGAGAACAACCGCAGCGGGAGCATCGGAGCCGCGGTCCGCCGCTCCCAGCCGATGAACGCGGCCAGCAGCGCAACACCGGCGACCAGCGAGCCCAGCACTCCAGCAGAGGTCCAGCCGTCGTCGGCACCGTGCACGACACCCCAGACGATCGACAGCACCCCACCGGTGGCCAGAACCAAGCCGAGCAGGTCCAGGCGCTTCGCCGTACCCTTCGACTCGGTCAGCACGCGGGCGGCGAGCAGTACGGCGATCACGCCGACGGGCACGTTCAGCCAGAAGATCCACTGCCAGTTCAGGCCGTCGACAACAGCTCCACCGACGACCGGACCGACCGCGACGCCGAGTCCGGAGATGCCACCCCAGATGCCGATCGCGGCGCTGCGCATCTTCTCGGGTACGGCGCCGGCCAGCAGTGTCAGCGACAACGGCATCACGGCTGCCGCGCCGACACCTTGAATCGCGCGGGCACCGATCAGCATCCACGGCTCGGTCGCCAGCGCGCAGGCCGCCGAGGCGAGCGTGAACAGGACGATCCCGGCGAGGAAGATCCGCCGGCGACCGAGCCGGTCACCGATCGCCGCCGCGGTCAGCAGCAGGGCGGCGAAGGACAGCGTGTAGGCGTTCACGAACCACTGCAGGTCGGACAGGGACGCGCCGAGCTCGGCCTTGATCACCGGAAGCGCGTTCGTCACGACCAGGTTGTCCAGCGTGACCATGAAGGTGGGGATCCCCACCGCGGCCAGCACAGCGCCGAGCCCGAAGCGGCGGGCCGGCGGTGTGACCTTGTCCAGCTCATCGAGAGCGGTCGGCGTCATCTCAAGCTCCTAGTTGTAATTCACTGATAACAAGTTGATGACCAAAGTATGCATCCACTGATAACATGTCAAGGGACGCGAAGGAGAAGATCTATGACGAGGGTTCGGTTGACGGCGGCTGAGCGGGGCGAGGAGGTGCTGCGGGCGGCTGTGCAGGCGTTCGGAGCATCCGGGTACGAGGGCACCAAGACGGACGAGATCGCCCGGATGGCGGGTGTGTCCCAGCCCTACGTGATCCGCCTGTTCGGCACGAAGCAGCAGCTGTTCCTGGCCGCCGTACAGTCCGTCTGCGACCGGATCGAACAGATCTTCCGCGAGGCGGCCGAGGAGTCCCCCGAGCTGAGCAGTCTCGGCCACAACTACGAGCGCCTGCTGGAGGAGCCGGAGCTCCTGCTGGTCCTCCTGCACGGCTTCTCAGCCAGCGGCGACCCAGCCATCGGGGACTGCGTCCGCAACCGCTTCGGCGGCATCTACCACCTGATCCGAGACCTCACCGGCGCGTCCCCGCGAGAGGCCCGCGAGTTCCTCTCCACCGGCATGCTCCTCACCGTCATGTCAGCCATGCAAGTCCTAGGCCCCAACGCCATCACCCTCCCCTGGTCCGAAGAACTGACCTCCACCTTCGGCACCGACTAACCCGCGCGTACTCCCGGCTAGACTCCTGTCGCGTGCTGGAGACGCGGCTTGATCTTGCTCGGGTTCGGGCGGCTCGGCGGGTTATCGACCCGATCTTTCTGGACACTCCCCTGTACCCCTGTGAGGCGCTGGAGCCGGCCCTCGGGTGCGCGGTGAGCATCAAGCTCGAGACGGCGAATCCGGTCCGCAGCTTCAAGGGCCGCGGCACAGAGTTAGTCGCGGCGCAGCTCGCGGAGAACGGCTCGCGGGCCGTGGTGTGCGCCAGCGCGGGCAACCTCGGCCAAGCCCTCGCGTGGTCCGGTCGCGGACGCGGGCTCGACGTCACCGTCGTGGCATCCCGCTTCGCGACCGTCGCCAAGCTTGATCGCATCCGCGCGCTGGACGCCAAGCTGGAACTGGTCGACGGCGACCACGAGCTGGCCCGTGAGCGGGCGGCGGCCATCGCGCAGTACGACGGCATCCGGCTGCTCGAAGACAGCCTGGACATCGAAACCTGCGAGGGCGCCGCGACCATCGGCCTGGAACTCGTGGACACCGCGCCATCGTTCGACACCGTGCTCATCGCGCTCGGCGGCGGGGCGCTGGCCACCGGCGTGGGTCACGTACTGAAGGCCCTGGCACCCGAGATCGAGGTGATCTGCGTCCAGCCGCTCGGCGCACCGGCGATGACCCACTCCTGGCACCAACGACGCGTCGTCACCACCGACTCCACCAACACGATCGCCGACGGCGTCGCCGGCCGCTATCCCATCCCGGCCGTCCTGGACGACCTCCTCAAGGTCGCTGACGACGCCGTCCTGGTCCAGGAAGCGTCGATCATCGCCGGAATGCGGCTACTCCTCGACCGCGCCGGCCTGGTCGTCGAACCGTCAGCCGCGCTCGGCATCGCGGCGATCCTCGAAGACCGTGACCGCTTCGCCGGCCGACACGTGGTCACCATCGTGTGCGGCAGCAACGTCGACCTCAACGCCTACCACCATTGGGTCGGCGCGGCAGGCTGACGGGTTCCTCCGTCGCCGCATCTGAATCGACCTTGTGCATCCACCGACCATTGTCGGGCCAGTTCGGTGGTCGACCGGTGCACAAGGTGGCGGGAGTTCCTGGCTGCTAGTCGCGGGTGAGTTTTTGGCCGGCGGCGAACCAGATGGTAGCGGTGGCGAGGAGGAGGGCGCCGACGGTGACTAGGAGGGATCCCGGGATGTCGGCGCCTTGGACCAGGGCGGCGGCTATGGCGACTACTGGGACGAGGAGGGTGGCAATTGCCCCCGGCAACAGCCACCGGCGGACGGCGTCTCGGTGGATTCGGGCGTACGACGGGAGTTGGGCGGTGAACGCGGTGGCCAGGTGGACCAGGAGTAAGGCGATCGCGGTGATGGCCAGGCCCCAGGTCGGCTTGCCCGGGGCTCGCATCAGCCAGCCAAAGGTGACTATCAGGAGGAAGACCAACCCGGCCAGCGAATCCGGTAGGACCACCGTCGCGAGGAGCATCGGGACCCCGAGCAGTGGGATCAGGTCCATCTGGTCCCAGGACTGCAGCGCCGGGACCACGAGGGCGACGGTTCCCGCGACGGCGATCACCAGCCTTGCCAGTAGTACGGCTCGTCCGGATGCCCGCAGTTGGGCCAGCCACAGCGTGATCCTCTCGGCGGCTGTCATGAGCGCATCCTTGGGGCCGCGGATAGCCGGGACGCGTCTCGTAGGACCTCGTCCAGGGTGCCGGCGCCTCGCCAGCGCACGGTCGGTACGCCCAGGTCGCTGAGGCGGTCGAGGTCTCGGCGTCGTTCCAGCAGCCGCAGGCGCCAGGCGAGCGGCCAGGTCCGGGCGTCGTGCTCTTCGAGGTCGATGATCGACGCGATGTCCGGTGGCAAGGTGTCCACGGCGATCACCGTGCAACCCGAGTGCACGAGCGTCACGACGTACCCGAGCATTGCTTGCCGGAGCAGCGGGCTGAGCACCAGCACCAGGCTGTCGGACCTGATCCGGTTCCGCCGGGCCAGTTGTTCTTCGTCCTGCTGGCGGCCCCGGCGATCGGCGTGCACGAGGGTGTCGAGGATCCGGCGCAGATGGCCCCGGCCGCTGCCGGAGCGGACGCCGCGGACCAGGTTCCCGGTGTCGATCAGCCGGACGCGGTCGCCGTGCCGCAGGTAGTGCTCGGCGATCGACGCGGCCGCTCGTACGGCGGTGTCCAGGCTGCTCGAGCGCCCGTCGATGCCTTCGCTGATCCCGATCTCGCCGCCGGTGTCGAGCAGGATCACCACTTCGGTGTCGCGATCGGACCAGGTCGACGTGACGTGCAGCTCGCGGGTCCGCGCGGACACGGACCAGTTGATCCGCCGCAGCCGGTCCCCGGTACGGAACGGCCGTACGCCGGCCAGCTCGGTCCCCTCACCCGGTCGCCGCGAGCGGTGCAGCCCCACCAATCCGGCCGGCCGCGGTACGGCGTCGACCGCCTCGAAGCCCTCCCGCAACGGCAACGTGGTCACGGACAGCGGCTCCGCCGACGTCACCTGGACCCGATAAGCGCCGAGCGTCGAGGTCGCCGCAACCGTTGGTCGCTCCAACGCCCGCTGACCCCACCGCTTGGACCGCAACCCGACTTCGAGCGTGACGGCACCGTCCGACACCGGCTCCGCGATCGCCGCCTGCGGTGGGTCGTACTGGAACCATTGCGACCTCGGCAAGGCTGCCACGATCAGGTCGATGTCCGGGTCAATGGTCCCGGACACCCGCAGCCGGTACGTCGTCGCTTGTCCCTCGAACAACACGTCCGTGTCGAGCTCGGTATGCACGTCGGGCCGTTCACGCGGCCGGAAGTACCGTCCCCAGACCGCGACGAACGCCAGTGGCAGCCCGAACACCGCAGCATCCGGCCGCCGCGCGAGCACCGCGATGCCAAGCAGCACAGCGGCCGCGCAGACCGCCCGGATCTGCGCATGGGTCGGTTGCCATCTCATCAGCGGGAAGCGCTGACCACGGTCGGAGGTGTCGCGACCGTACCGAGCACTGTGCGGACCACGGTCGCGCCGGTGACCTCATGCAGCCACAGCTCCGGCCGCACGGTGATCCGGTGCGCCAGAGCAGGTACGGCGACCGCCTTCACATCCTCTGGTACGACGTAGTCCCGGCCTTGGATCACGGCGTACGCACGGGCCGTCAGGAGCAGCGCGAGCGAGCCACGAGGTGATGCGCCGACGAGGACCTGCGAGTCCCGACGGGTCGCGGCAGCGAGCTCCACGCAGTACTGGCCGACCGTGTTGTCGACGGTGACCGTTTCGACGGCCCGTTGGGCGGCACGCAGTCCGGCGGCATCGGTGACGGCGTCGACCGTCTGGTCCTCCTGGCGGCGGCTCATCCGGCGACGCAGTACCTCCCACTCCTCCTCGGCGCTCGGGTAGCCGAAGCCGATGCGCAACATGAAGCGGTCGAGCTGGGCCTCGGGCAGCGGGTAGGTGCCTTCGTACTCGACCGGGTTCGCGGTCGCGAGCACGTGGAACGGGTTGGGCAGCGGGAAGGTCTGGCCCTCGACGGTGACCTGGTGCTCCTGCATCGACTCGAGCAGCGCGGCCTGGGTCTTCGGCGGGGTCCGGTTGATCTCGTCGGCCAGCAGCAGGCCGGTGAAGATCGGCCCGGGCCGGAAGACGAACTCCGACTCCTTCTGGTCGTACACGAACGCGCCCGTCACATCCGACGGCAGCAGGTCGGGCGTGAACTGCACCCTGCGGAACTCCAGCCCGAGCGCCTGCGCGAACGACCGGGCCGCCAGCGTCTTCGCCAGGCCCGGGTAATCCTCCAGCAGCACGTGCCCGCCCGCGAGGATCCCGGCCAGCACCAGCTCCAACGCCTCGGACTTTCCGACCACTGCCTGGCTCACCCGCTCAAGCACCCGGCGGCTCAGCTCAGAGACCTCACCGAGCGTTAGGTCGTGATCAGTCACAGTTCCTCACAGGTTCTCGATGGTGTGGATCGCGTACTCGATCTCGTCGAGGGACGCGGTGCGTTTGTCGTCGCCGGTGATCAGACCCCAGAGCCGATCGCCGGTGAGCGCGCGGGCCCGGTCCGGCTCGCGCTCGGGATCGATGCCGTGGCGGTGCACCAGGCGATCGGTGGTCAGCTCCAGCAGCAGCGGGCGGATCCGGCGGATGAACGTCTGCGAGCCTTCGCCGGCCCGGCGTTCCCGGCTGGACTCCTGCAACCAGGTGGCGATGAACTGGGTCCGGTTGTCGTTGCTCCGGGCCCGCAGCACGGCCAGCTCGTCCTGCCGACCGGGCCAGTTGGTCTCCAGCACCTGCGGGCCGATCAGCCGGATCGCCAGCGACCCGAACCCGATCGCCAGCGCCGCGGTCACGAACCACAACGGCCGAGGCGCCATCCCGGCCGCCGCGAACGTAGCCACCAGCAGCAGGCTCGCCAGCACGGTGAGCCCGACATGCTGCAGAAGCACCTTGTTCGGCCGCAGCGACCGGACCTTCTTCCGCTCCTTCGGATCCGGCGGCGGTCCCTTCTCCTCCAACGGCGACCATCGGTACGACGTCATGACACGGCTCCTGCGGTGTCGGCAACAGCCAGCTCGTCGCGGAGACGAAGGAGCGCGGCCCGGGCCTCGGTGCGCGCCTCCTCGGTCGAGCCGTGCGTGGAGTAGCGGGCCTCGCGGTACAGCTCACCGAGCCGATCCAGTTGCGGCTCGGAGATACCCCCGACGCCCAGGACCCGAACGGTGAACTCGGCCGGCGTCTCCGACGCATCACGCGCCACGCCCGCGGACGCGGCCGCCTCCTCGAGCGCGACCCAGCACGCGATCACCGCGTCGGTCGCCGTACCGGAGTCGATCCGCGCCAAGCCGGTGTCGACGGCCTCAGCCAACCGATCGGCCTTGATCCGCTCCCACTCGGCGTCCGTCGTCTCTGCCTGCGGAAGCTCGACCTTGCGGATGATGCGGTAGATCAGCCGGCCCAGGAACAGCGCGATCACCGCGATCAGGAGGTAGACCAGCGCCTGCCACAAGGCCTTCAACCAGTCCGGCACCGGCCGGGGCTTCACGTTGCGCTGCGGCGGCGGCCCGACCGGTGTCGGCACGTTCACGGACTGGGTCGGCGTGAAGGTCGGCAGCGTGCGCGGGCTGGACCGCAACGTGCTCTCACTGACCGGCCGGACCGAACCACCGGCCGACGCGAGCACCACGAATCCGGCCGCCACGACCCCCACGAGCAGGACGGCGGCCAGCGCGAGCGCACCCCGACGCTGCGTCTGCATCTGGGAAGGCTAACCGATCAGAAGCCGGTATCGAGGAACGGTAGGCGAGATGTGGAAAACGCTTGCGAGGTCGCGGCCAGCGCACCGGCCGTGTGCTCCTCGACCAGTCCGGCCCGGCCGAGCCGCGCGAGCGACGGCTTGCCGAGGTAGACGGCCCCGAGTTCGCGGACGTCGACGGTCAGATCGGGCGTCCGCGTGCTGGGCTCACAGGTGGCGCCGTCCAGCCCACCGGTGAGGTGCCACGTCCCGGCGTTCCAGGGCAGGAAGTTGTCGGTGACCGCGAGGACGACGTCGAGATCCCGCCCGTACGTCCGGGCGGCGAGCGCGCGGCCGACGTCGACCGTACGCACCCACAGGCCGTCCCGGGTGATCGGCGACGGAGCTCGCTGGTCGAGCAGCAGATCGAGCAGCGGGTCGTCCGAGGCCAGCATCTCGCAGCGGGTCTCACTCAGCAGGTCTGGCTCCAGCAGGTAGCGCCACAGCGCAGCGTGCGACGCGACGTCCACGGCGTGCACCCGGTTGACCTCGACGAAACCCTTCTCGGCCCGCTTCGTCCGGTAGTACGCGAACCCGGTCACCTCGCCGTCGCGCTCGGCCAGCACACACCGCCGCTTCGACCCGCTGGCCGGATCGCCCGTCCCGTTGTCGGCGATCACGTACTCGTGCCAGCGCTCGTCATGCTGGAACATCCCCGGCCGCTCTGCCGCGAGCCGGTTGCGCAGTGCCGCGCAGGTCGCGAGGGTCTCCCGCACGTCGACGTACCGGATCCGTACGTCGTCGATGCCGGCCACCGGTCGCAGTCCGCGCGCGGCCTTGGGTACGACGATCTCCTGGACGTCCGACGCGAACCCATAGCCGAAGCGGCCGTAGATGACCGGCTCGCTCGCGGTCAGGGCGGCCAGCGGCTCGGTCCCGGTCTCGTGGATCTCGGTCAGTTGCTCGCGCATCAGGTCCCGCAGGATGCCACGCCGCCGATGCGTCGGCCGGACCCCGACCATGGTGACCCCGGCCACCGGCACCCGGGCGGCACCCGGCACAGCCATCCGCAGCGAGAACGCCCCGGTATGACCGACCAGCTGTCCGTCGTCGATCGCGACGATGCTCCGGTCCGCCTCCCAGACCTTGCGCTCCGTCTCGTACTGCGCGTCGGTCCACGGCGCCGCGAACGCCAGGTCCAGGAGCTCGACGAGCTCGTCCCACCCACCCTTGAACCGCCCGGTCTCGATCGCCATGCCCCCTGCCTACCAGACCCCCGGACCCTCGCCCACCGAATTCCCGTCCCGACGACAGCCGGTAGTACCCCCGGGACCGGGCGTGCGAAGGCTCTTGTTGCCTTGGGCATCCGTTGCCGACGAGGCTGAGCAAGAGATCAGCTCAGGTCTGGACTGATGAAAATCGTTTTCATATACTCGGGGCATGACCGCCCAAGTGAAGACGCCGTTGTCCCTGTTGGTGGGGCTCTCCACGACGCTGCGGGAGCCGGTGCTCGCTGCGATGACGGACGCGACCACAGTGGTCGTGGTGATCGATCAGGACGAGCTGCCCGAGCGCGACGTGCTGACCTGGCGAGTGCAGGATGCGTCCGGGCCGATCGACGCCGGCGAGTTCACGGTCGGGGACGACTGCGGTGCGTGCCAGCTGATCGCGTCGCTGGTGCCCCTACTCGAGACTCTGGTCGCGCGGGCGCACTGGGATCACGTCGTACTGGCCACTCCCCCGGCGATGGAGGCGCGGCCGCTCGTGACCACACTTGTCGCGGCGTTGCCCGAGCTCGTCGTCGACACGGTCACCTGCGTGGTCGACGCCGTACTGCTCGTCGCGCAACTGTCCGGCGACGAACTGCTGGCAGAGCGAGGGCTCGCGCTCGGCCTGCCGGACCGACGCAACGTCGCGGAGCTCACCGCACGACAGATCGAGTACGCCGATGTCTGCGTACTCGCGAACGCCCATCGCAACGCGGCGCCCGGGCGACTGCACAACCTCCTCGGGCACCTGAACCCGCGGACGACGGTTGTTGCCACCGACCCGGGAGGCGTGCCGATCGGCGCGGTCGCGCGTACCGGGTTGTTCGACTTCGACGCGGCCGAGGCGTGGGCCGGTGAGCTCGCGTCGTCGGACCGGGTCCAACCCAGCGGGGACGGCGTCACGACTGTGCTGTGGCGATCGACTCGGCCGCTGCATCCGGCCAGGCTGAACGACGCACTCGAGGACATCGTGAACGGCGTGGTCCGCAGCCGCGGTGTGGTCTGGCTGGCGAACCGTCCGACCCAACGGGTCCGCTGGGAGTCGGCCGGGTACAGCGCGTCGCTCGGCATGCTCGGCGAGTGGTCCGAGACCGAGCACCTCGCGGAGTGCACGGTCGTGGCGACCGGCATGGGCCTGGATCCGGCCCGCCTGCAGTCGGTCCTCGACGCGTGCCTGCTGACCGAGTCCGAGCTCGCCAGCCTGAATTGGCAGGACCTCGACGACCCGTTCGCCGGGGTGCTCTAGGCGAGAAGCGGCAAGCGGTCTGCGTGCGGGCCGAGCATGTCGAGATCGTCCTCGTCGAGCGGGATCCGGCCGGTCGCCTTGAGCACGTACGTCGTGGTGTCCCAGCCAATCTCGTCCCACGCCTCCGGGCCGAACAGGCCGTCCAGCGTCCGGGCCACCACCTGCAGCCCCTCCGGGTCCGGCTCGGGCGCGTCCGGGAAGCCGACGACCAAGTCGAGGTGGTGGACGGTTGCTTCGAGCACCAAGGTCGCGACGAAGTCCTTCGCCCGCAGCACATGTCCCTGTGTCTCGACCCGGCGGGTCTTGTCGGCCAGGCCGACCGCGGCCGCACGCACCGCCGCCTCGGACACCTCGCGCCAGTGCTGGACGAGTACGCCGGGCTTCCGGTACGCCGCCGCGACCCCGCGGACGAAACTCGTGTCCGGCTCAGGGTCACCCTTGGTCCGGGCCGGGAAGTCCTGCCAGTAGGTGACGAAATCGCGGTCCGGATCCGCGGTGGCCGGGCTGGCGAACGCGATCAGAGCGCGCTGAGCGTCGTACAGGAGATGGACCAGCAGCGGACCGACCGGCATACCGGCGCATCTGGTCTCGCGCTCGAAGTCCGCGTCGCTCAACCCCTGCACGGTCTCGGTCAGGCGCCCATACGTCCGCCCCAGCGTCGCCGCCAGTCCCAGCGGCAGCGCCGCTCGCTCGGGTGCCTTCATTCCCGGCCTCCTCGGTGTGGTCCTCTTCGAACCTAACCCGAGACGGTGCCGAGGTGTTCCTACGCGCGCGCGGTGTCGAGGTGTGCGGCGGCGATGGCCTCGAGGTGGCTGAGGTCGGAGGAGACGGTGGCGAAGGTGTAGCCCTGGTCCAGGCGGCGCTTGGCGGACTCGCCGTCGAAGGTGTGGATGCCGGCCGCGATCCCGGCTTCCTGGGCGGTCCGCGCGATCAGCTCGACCGCCTCCTCGAACGGGCCGTCGATCTCCGGGTCGCCGGGGAACCGAGCCCCCAGCGCCAGCCCGAGGTCCGACGGGCCGACATACACGCCGTCGAGGCCGGGCGTCGCACAGATTTCCGCCACGTTCTTCAGGCCGAGTGGGGTCTCGATCATCGCGAGTACGACGGTCGCCGCGTTGGCGTCGGCCGGGACCGGGCCGATCCGCAGGGACGCTCGGATCGGGCCGAACGAGCGCCCACCGAGCGGCGGGTACTTCGCCGCCTGGACCGCCCGCGCCACGTCGTCCGCGGTGTCGATCAACGGCACGATCACACCGGCCGCTCCGGAGTCCAGCGCGCGCCCGATCGGCGTCGGGTCGTTCGCCTCGACGCGGACCAGCCCGACCGACCTGACCTCGCCGAGCGCCGCGCCCGCGTCGATCGCCAGCAGCCCGTTCAGCAGGCCGGTGGATCCGATCAGCCCGTGCTGCCCGTCGAGCACCACGTAGTCGTAGCCGAGCCGCGCGATCCGCTCGGTCGCCGGTGGCGCATCCAGCGTCACCCAGTAGCCGACCAGCTTTTCGCGCGAACGGATCCGGTTGGCGAAGTCAGTCATACGGACGAGGCTAACTACACCGGCGGGACGCCGTGGCGGCGGTGCGAGAAAGTCCGGTCCTTGGACTGGGCGGCGGCCAGCCGGGCGATCAGGTCGTCGCGCAGGTTCTCCGGCTCGACGATGGCGTCGATGACCAGGTCGGCGGCCAGCCGGAGGATGTCGATATCGGTCTCGTACTCCTCGCGGAGCTTCGACACGTACTCGACCCGCTCACCCACGTCGGCGATCTCCTGGATCTTGTTGTAGTACACGGCGTTGATCGCCGCCTCCGGCCCCATAACGGCGATCTTCGCGGTCGGCAACGCGATACACGCGTCCGGCGCGAACCCGGGTCCGCACATCGCGTAGAGGCCGGCGCCGTACGCCTTCCGGACGATCACCGACACGGTCGGCACGGTCGCCTCCGACACCGCGGTGATCATCTTCGCGCCATGCCGGATGATCCCGGCCCGCTCCACCTCACTGCCGATCATGAAGCCCGGTACGTCGCACAGGTACACCAGCGGCACATTGAACGCGTCGCACAACCAGATGAACCGGGCCGCCTTGTCCGCGGAGTCGACGAACAGTACGCCGCCCTTCACGGCCGGCTGATTCGCGACGATCCCGACCACCTGGCCGGCCAGCAGGCCGAACCCGGTGACGAGCTCCGGCGCGTACGCCGGCTTGACCTCGAAGAACGTGTCCGCGTCGACGACCGCCTCGATCACGTCGTGGATGTCGAACCCGACGCTCTCCTCGGCCGGCACCAGGTCCCGGGTGAAATCGCGCGCCGGCGGCGAAGCGTCGTACGACGGCGGCCGCGACTGCCACGAACCTGGCAGGTAGGAGAAGTACTGCTTGGCGAGCTCGATCGCCTCGGTGTCGTCGGACGCGAGCAGGTCACCGCAGCCGGAGACGCTGGTGTGCATCCGGGCGCCGCCCATCTCCTCGAGCGTCACCTTCTCGCCGACCACCATCTCGGCCATCCGCGGTGAGCCGAGGTACATCGAGGCGTTGCCGTCGACCATGATCACGATGTCGCAGAACGCCGGGATGTACGCGCCACCGGCGGCGGACGGACCGAACAGGCAGCAGATCTGTGGCACCTTGCCGGACAGCGCGACCTGGTTGTGGAAGATCCGCCCGGCACCGCGCCGGCCGGGGAACAGGTCGACCTGGTCGGTGATCCGGGCGCCGGCGGAGTCGATCAGCCAGAAGATCGGCAGCTCGTCGCGGATCGCGACCTCGGTCATCCGGACGATCTTCTCCACCGTCCGGGCGCCCCACGACCCGGCCTTCACGGTCGGGTCGTTGGCGACCAGCAGGGCCGGGCGGCCGTCGACCAGCGCCCGGCCGGTGACCACGCCGTCGGCGGGCAGCCCGGGGTTGAGCGCGTTGGCCAGCTGGGCGTCCTCGACGAAGCTGCCCTCGTCGACGAGCAGGGCGATCCGGTCACGCACGTACAGCTTGTTCTGACTCGCGAGCTTGGCCGCGGCCTTCTCCGGCGGCCCCAGCGTCGCCTCGCGGGCGACCTTGACCTCGGTCCAGTGATCGTGGGTCATGGGGCCTCCCGGCCTGGACTGAGGAGCGCAGGGAGCGCAGCGACTGGAGCGACGAGGGAAGGCCGGGAGCCAAAGCCCCATGACCCGCCGCGCCGGAGGCGTGGCATCAATACAGTCATTCAGCCATCATTCCACTGGGAGGCCGAGGCCCCGCGCGATCAGCATCCGCTGGACCTCCGACGTACCCTCGCCGATCTCGAGGATCTTGGCGTCGCGGTAGAAGCGCGTCACCGGGTACTCCTCCATGAAGCCGTAGCCGCCGAAGACCTGGGTCGCGATCCGGGTCGCGGTCACCGCGGACTCGGTCGCGTACAGCTTCGCCACCGATGCGGCCTGCTTGAACTCGGCCATCGACGCCCCGGCGTCCTTCAGGGCCGCGGCCCGGTAGACGAGCAGCTCCGCCGCGTCGGCCATCACCTTCAGGTCCGCGATCTGGAACGCGACGCCCTGCTTGCGCCCGATCGGACCACCGAACGTCTGCCGCTCCCCGGCGTACTTGACCGACATCTCCAGGCAGGCCCGGATGCATCCGAGCGCGACAGCTGCGATCGCCACCCGCCCGTCGTCGAGCGTCGCGAGGAACTGCGCGAACCCCTTGCCGCGCGTGCCGAGCAGGTTCGCCTCCGGCACCCGGCAGCCGGTGAACGCCAGCGGATGCGTGTCAGACGCATGCCAGCCGAGCTTGTCGTACGCCGCCTCGGCCACGAAGCCCGGCGTACCACTCGGGACGATGATCGTGGAGATCTCCGGTTTGCCGTCGGCCTTCTCACCGGTCCGCGCGGTCACGGTCACGCACGAGGTGATCGTGGAGCCGGAGTTGGTGATGAACTGCTTCGCGCCGTCGATCACCCACTCGCCGCCGTCGAGCACCGCGCGCGTCTTGGTCGCACCCGCGTCCGACCCGGACTCCGGCTCGGTCAGCCCGAACCCGGCCAGCTTCTGGCCCGCCACCAGGTCGGGCAGCCAGGTGGCCTTCTGCTCGTCGGTGCCGAAGGTGAGGATCGGGTTGATCCCGAGCCCGACCGCCGCCTCGAGCGTGATGCCCATCGACTGGTCGACCCGGGAGATCTCCTCGATCGCCACGCACAGACTCGTGAAGTCACCGCCCGCACCGCCGTACTCCTCCGGTGCGGTCAGTCCGAACAGGCCGAGCCGGCCCATCTTCTGCACGACCTCCACCGGGAAGTAGTGCTTGCGGTCCCACTCGGCGGCGTATGGCGCGATCTCCGCCTCGGCGAAGTCGCGGACGCTGTGGCGGAACTCGCGGTGCTCCTCGGACAGCTCGAACATGACGCACTCCTCTGTGCTTGACGCTTACGTAAACGTAAAGCACGCTGGGGTGCGTGCACAATATCCCGGTGCCTACCTGGTCGATAGCCGAACTGGCAGCCGAGTACGACGTCACGCTGCGAACGATCCGGTTCTACGAGGACCGCGGCCTGCTCACGCCCGAGCGCCGCGGCACGGTCCGCGTGTACCACTCCCGCGACAAGGTCCGCCTCGGCCTGATCCTGCGCGGCAAGCGCCTCGGCTTCTCCCTCGACGAGATCGCCACCATCGTCGACATGTACGACGCCGAGCCGGGTGAGGCAGGCCAGCTCGAATACCTCCTCGCCCAGATCACCCACCGCCGCGCCGACCTCGAACAGCGCCGCCGCGACATCGACGAGACCTTGCAGGAACTGGCGGAGGTCGAGCGCCGCTGCCAGGCCGACCTCGAGTCGCTGAACACCCGGTAGATCCCCACGACGCGGAGCCGTAGGCGTACGGCGACGCTCGGTCTACCGTGAAAGCGGGGCCGCCGTACACGAGGCGGAGGGGAGAAACCGTGAGCGAGACCGGCATGACAGCGTCCGCATCAACCGGTACCGGATCGACCGGGAAAGCAGCAACCGGCACCGGATCGACCGGCACCGGGGGGCCGCCCTACTCGCTGGGGACGGACGAAGCGGTCGCCGCGGCCGGATCCGACGCGGTCGCCGGGCTGACCGGGACCGAAGCGGCGAGCCGGCTCGCGTCGTACGGCCCGAACGAGATCGCGGCGGAGAAGCCGCCCTCGATCTTGGCCGTCGCGCTGGCCCAGGTCCGCGACCCGATGAACCTGATGCTGATCGCCGTCGTGGTCGTGAGCCTGCTGATCGGGGAGCTCTCGACCGGGATCCTGGTCGCCCTGCTCATCCTGCTGAACATCGGACTCGGCACCCGCCAGGAGCTGACGGCGCGGGCGAGCGTCGATGCCCTGGCCAAGATGCAGATCCCGCAGGCCCGGGTGATCCGCGACGGCGAGGTGACGATGATCGCGGCGACCGAGGTGGTTCCGGGCGACCTGGTCGAGGTCGAGGCGGGCGACATCGTGCCCGCCGACGGGCGCATCATCCGGTCCGCGACGCTGGAGGCGCAGGAGGCCGCGCTCACCGGGGAGAGCGCGCCGATCGCCAAGGACTCCGGCACGCTGATCGAGGCAGATGTCGCGCTGGGCGACCAGACCGACATGCTGTTCCAGAACACCTCGGTGACCCGGGGCACCGGCACGATCCTGGTCACCGCGACCGGGATGCAGACGCAGATGGGCCAGATCGCGACGATGCTCACCTCGGTGAAGCGGACGCGGTCGCCGTTGCAGCGGGAGCTGGACTCGCTGACGAAGATCCTCGGGACCATCGCCTGGGGCGCGGTCGCGATCATCGTGGTCGCCGGCCTGATCCGCGGGGTGCCGGGCAAGGACGTGCTGCTGCTCGGCACCGCGATGGCGATCTCGGCGATCCCCACCGGCATGCCGGCGTTCGTCTCCGGCCTGCTCTCGCTCGGCGCGAAGCAGCTGGCCGCGGCGAAGGCGGTGGTGAAGAACCTCACCGATGTCGAGACCCTCGGCGCCACCAGCGCGATCAACACCGACAAGACCGGGACCCTGACGCTCAACCAGATGATGGTCTCGACGTTGTACGCGAGCGGATTGTGGTTCACCGTCGACGGTGAGGGTTACCGCAAGAGCGGCGCGATCCGCTCGGTGGCCGGCAAGCCCGTGCCGGACTTCACCCGCCTCGCCCTCGGCCTGGCCCTCGACAGCGACGCGGTGGTCGGTGACGACGGATCGGTGATCGGCGACCCGACCGAGGCGGCGCTGGTGGTGCTGGCCGCGAAGCTCGGCATCGACGCGGAGGAGACCCGGCAGGCCTACCCGCGGCTGGCCGAGGTTCCGTTCGACTCCGAGTACAAGTTCATGGCGACGTTCCACCGGGTGACCGTCGACGATGTCGAGCACGTCATCGAACTGGTCAAGGGCGCACCCGACGTGGTCGTCGCGCGTTGCACCCAGGCCGGCGGTCCGCTCAGCGGCTCGCAGCTGCCGATCGCCGAGTCGCGGGCCGGTATCGACGACGCCAACCTGCGGATGGGACAGAAGGGCCTGCGGGTCCTCGCGTTCGCCGCCCGCCTGATCGCCGACGACGAACTGCCCACGATGACCGCCGACCCGATGGCGTTGACCCAGGGGCTGTCGTTCGTGGGGATGGCGGGAATCATCGACCCACTGCGCGCGGAGGCCAAGGACGCGGTCCGGACGGCGCTCACGGCCGGCATCGACGTACGCATGATCACCGGTGACCACGCGATCACCGCGCAGGCGATCGGCGGCGAGCTGGGCCTTGGTCCGGGGGCAGTCAGCGGGGCGGAGTTGAAGGCGCTCACCGACGAAGAGCTGAAGGAGCGGTTGCCCCAGCTGCACGTGTTCGGCCGCGTCACGCCCCAGGACAAGCTGAGGCTCGCCCGCACCATGCAGGAGCTGGGCCTGATCGTCGCGATGACCGGTGACGCCGTCAACGATGCGGCTGCCCTCAAACAGGCCGACATCGGAGTGGCGATGGGCAGCGGGAGCGAGGTGACCAAGCAGGCCGCGCGGATGGTGCTCACCGACGACAACTTCGGCACGCTCGTACACGCCGTCGAGATCGGCCGGCGCGTCTACGACAAGGTCGTGTCGTACGTCCGGTACCAGATGACGCAACTGCTGTCGCTGGTCCTGCTCTACCTCGCCGCGACGGTGTTCAACATCAACGAGGGTGTGGCGATGACGCCCTCCATGGTGCTGTACCTGCTGTTCGTCGCCACCGTGGCCGGCGTCGTCATCATCGCCGTCGATCCCGGTGACCCCGACGTGATGCACCGGCCACCGCGTGACCCCGGCGTACCGATCACGAACCGGGGCGCCGTGATCATGTGGCTCGTCTACGCTTTCGCGCTGTTCCTGGCCGCGCTGGGGCCCCTGATCCTGGGGCCGGACGAGCCGAGTCCCACCCAGGCCAGCGTGTCGATGACCATGACGTTCGTGGTGATGGGTCTGGGGACCGTCTTCAACGCAGTGGTCAACCGGCGTGACCCGACCAGCGGCCTCACCCCACCGATCGTGAAGGCCGTGGCGATCGGGCTGATCTCCTTCGTCCTGCTCTTCCTCGGCACGCAGCTCCCGACACTCCAGGGCGGGCTGCTCACCACCCAACTGAGTCCGCGCCAGTGGTTCACCTGCGCCGGCCTGGCCGCGATCCTCCCGATCGTCGTCGAGGTAGGCAAGCTGATCAGACGCCGCCGCCACCCCCGACCACCAACCCTGACCCCCGAGTACGCCGTCGCCCCGGCACGCGCTCGACGGCCGGCGACCACGTCAGACGGTGTCTCCGGGGAGGTGGACCACACGGACCCCGGCAGGTAGTTGAGCGCCGCCGGCAAGCAGCGCCCCGTCCAGCCAGGCCTCGACCACCTTCGCCAACTCCTCCGGGTGGCTGAAGTTCACCGCGTGCGCCGCCCGTTCGACGAGCGCGACCGACAGGTGCCCGGAAGCGAGCCGGACCACCTCGTCGACCCGCGACGGAGACGGCATGAGCGGGTCCCGGCCACCCAGGACGGCCAACGTCGGGACGGGCGTGTGCAGCAATCGCTCCAGGGACGGGAAGAGGGTCAGCTGGTGGAACAGGCGCAGGCCGTTGACCGGCCCGAACCGCAGGTAGTCCGGCAGCGCGACGGGAACCATCCTCGGGCTCTCACGACTCACGTCCAGCGCCAGTTGGCCGAGCCCGCGGCGCAGCGGCTGGTTCTGCAGACCTCCAGCCGGCGAGACCAGGACCAGGCTGTGGACCCGCTCAGGCGCCTCGTGCGCCACCTCGAGTCCGATCGGACAGCCCATCGAGTTCCCGAGCAGCACGGCCTGGTCGATATCGAGGGCATCCAGGATCGCCAGCAGGGCGCCGGCCAGCGCGCGAATGTCCAGGACGTGGTCGCGCCGTTCGCTGCGGCCGTAGCCCGGCAGGTCCGGGACGACGTTGAGCCGGCGGCCGGCAAGGACACGTGCCGTAGGCATCATGTACGCGCCGGAGATGGCGAAGCCGTGGATGTGGACGAGGGGGATCCCGCCGCCACTCACACTGCGCTGGACGTGGACTGACCTGCCCTCGACGCGTACGTACTCCGTAACCCACCCGCCGTCGGCCACCATGGCGAATTCTCCCACGCGCGGGACGGGGCCGTCGCTGATCCGGCTTCATCCGGGCAGGGTGATGCAGGACGGGTGCCCGGGGTAGTCGAATGATCGCTTGGAGGGTGGAGCCGGATCGGGCCGGTAGGGGGTTGTGGATGACATCTCGCGAGCAGCGGATCGCCGACTTCATCGAGGCGTTCCGGGTCGAGCCAGGTTCGAAGGTCAAGCTGGGCAGGGACTTCGATCCGGCCTTCCGGGGGACGATCAAGTCCAAGAAGGAGGGCCGTCGACTGCTGGCCGGGGGCATCGAACTGCTGGCCGAGTACCAGAGCCGGCTGTACGCACAGCACACCCACGGCGTTCTCGTGGTTCTCCAGGCGCTCGACGCCGGTGGAAAGGACGGCACCATCCGCCATGTCATGACCGGGGTCAATCCCCAGGGCGTCGCCGTGCACGGCTTCAAGGTTCCCTCCAGCGCGGAGCTGGATCACGACTATCTGTGGCGCTACGGGCTGCAACTGCCCCGTCGCGGCGAGATCGGCATCTTCAATCGCTCACACTACGAGGAGGTGCTCGTCGTCCGCGTGCACCCGGAGCTCCTCGAACGTCAGAACCTGCCCGGGAACGCCCGCGGGCACGGGCTCTGGAAGCGCCGTTTCCACGAGATCAACGAGTGGGAGCGAACCCTCAGCCGCAACGGGTTCAAGATCGTCAAGCTCTTCCTGAACCTGTCCAAGGAGGAGCAGCGGACCCGCTTCCTGCGGCGGATCGATCTGCCCGACCACAACTGGAAGTTCTCCTCGGCCGACGTCCGCGAGCGTGAGTACTGGGACGACTACCAGCGGGCGTTCTCGAAGATGCTGTCCAACACGAGCACCGAGTGGGCGCCGTGGTACGTGATTCCGGCCGACCGCAAGTGGTACGCACGGATCGCTTCGGGCGCCGTGATCGCCCACGCGCTCATGGAGCTCGATCCGCGCTTCCCCACAATCGACAGCGACGCACGGCAAGCGCTCCTGGAGATCAAGAAGACCCTCGAGGCACAGTCGCCGAAAGGGGCGGCGGCCGATCCGTTCCTCGCAGGGTAGGCCACGATCCCGATGGCTGCGCCCGCCGACCGTCCTGACGTCAAACCGCCTTGGTGGCGGGAGTATGTGCCTGGCGTGGAGCTGGCCAGGACGTACCAGCGAGCTTGGTTGCCCAAGGACATCGTCGCCGGCCTCGTCCTGTCGGCGCTGCTGGTGCCGCAAGGGATGGCGTACGCCCAACTGGCCGGCCTGCCGCCGGTGACCGGCCTCTACACCTCGATCCTGTGCCTGCTCGGTTATGCGGTCTTCGGGCCGTCCAAGGTCCTGGTGCTCGGCCCCGACTCCTCGCTCGGCCCGATGATCGCGGCAACGATCGCCCCACTCCTGCTCGCCAATGGTGACCCCGCCCGAGCCATCGCACTCGCGTCGATGCTGGCGCTGATGGTCGGCGTGGTGATGACGGTCGCCGGGCTGGCCCGGTTCGGGTTCGTGGCCGACCTGCTGTCGAAGCCGACCCAGATCGGCTACATGAACGGGCTCGCGCTGACCATCGTGATCGGCCAACTGGCCAAGCTGTTCGGGTTCTCGGTCGATGCCGAGGGGCTGGTGGAGGAGGTGCGGGAGGTGGCGTCGGGGCTCGCGAACGGGCAGGCCAACCTGACCGCTGCGATCCTCGGCGTGGGTTCATTGGCCGGCATCCTGCTGCTGAACAGGTTCATGCCCAAGCTGCCGAGCGTCCTCATCATCGTGGTGCTGACCTCCGTTCTGGTCGGCGCGTTCGACCTGACGTCCCACGACGTCGACACGGTCGGCGTGCTCCCGGAAGGCTTCCCGCCGTTCACGATCCCGGATGTCACCTGGGGCGACCTGCCACCACTGGTCGTCGGGGCGTTCGCCATCGCCGTCGTCGCGCTCGCCGACACGATGTCCACGGCGTCGGCGTTCGCCGCTCGCAGAGGCGACCGGGTGCGCGGGAACCAGGAGATGGTCGGTATCGGTGCGGCCAACATCGCGGCCGGGTTCTTCCAGGGTTTTCCGGTCAGCACCAGCGGGTCCCGTACCGCCGTCGCCGAGCAGGCCGGCTCCAAATCCCAGGTGACCGGTGTCGTCGGCGCTGTGACGATCACGGTGGTGCTGGTCTTCGCCACCGGCCTGATGCAGTACGTGCCGCAGCCGACCCTGGGCGCGATCGTCATCGCCGCCGCGCTGTCGCTGGCCGACATCGCCGGGACGCGCAGGCTGTGGCGGCAACGGCGGACGGAGTTCTGGCTGTCCATCATCGCGCTGCTCGGCGTGGCCCTCCTCGGTGTACTGCCCGGCATTCTCATCGCCGTGGGCCTGTCCATTCTCAACGTCTTCCGCCGCGCCTGGTGGCCGCACCAGGCCGAGCTCGGCCGGGTGGAGGGGATCGACGGCCTGCACGACACCGAGAGCTACCCCGACGCCGATCTGCTGCCCGGTCTGGTCGTCTACCGCTTCGACGCACCGCTGATCTTCGCGAACGCGCGGATGTTCGGTGAGAAGGTGCGGGAGCTCGCCGAGGACGACCCGGACCTGCGATGGATCATCGTCGCCGCCGAGCCCATCACCGACGTCGACACCACCGCCTCCGACATGCTGCACGAGCTGGACGCCTGGCTCAACGAGCGTGGGGTTTCGCTGGTCTTCGCGGAGATGAAGGATCCGGTGCGCGAGAAGATCGAGCGGTACGAACTGACCCGCACGATCGATCCGCAGCACTTCCTCCCGACGCTGGACGAGGCCGTCGAGGAGTACGTGCGGCAGACGGGCGCAACCTGGCGTAGGCCGGAAACCAAGGCGTGACTGTCGATCCGTGGTCGGGGCATTCGTGTACGGGGTGAGAGAACGCCTACGCGAGGAGATAGTCATGATCACGGTGGTGTGCAACCTGACGCTGGACGGTGTGATGCAGGCGCCGGGGCGGGTGGATGAGGATGTGCGCGACGGCTTCGAGTACGGCGGCTGGGCGACGCCGTACAGCCAGGACGCGATGGGGCGCGTGCTGGGTCAGCGGGCCGGCAGGTACGGCGGGATGCTGCTCGGGCGGCGTACGTACGACGACTTCGCGGACTTCTGGCCGAAGCAGCCGGACAACCCGTACACCGAGGCGCTCAACCGCCAGCAGAAGTACGTCGTCTCGTCGACGCTGACGGACCCCGAATGGGTCAACAGCCACGTGATCGGCGTGGACGACATCGCGAAGCTGAAGGCCGAGCAGGACCTCATCGTCCTCGGCAGCGGTGAGTTGATCCGATCGATTCCGGACCTGATCGACGAGTACATCCTGCTGATCCACCCGCTTGTCCTCGGCACCGGCCGCCGCCTGTTCGGCGACCTGCACCAACCACTCACCCTCGAGCACTTCGAGCCCACCACGACCGGCGTGGTGATCAACACCTACCGGCCGGCTGCGGCGTAGATCGGCGCCAGCGCTTCGTCGTACCTCTGAACGGCCAGCGCGGCCAGCCGGGGATCGGCACCGAGCGGCCGGCTCACCGGGCGACCGACCGACAGGCGACGGACGCGGTCGGCGAAGAAGCCAGGGGCCAGCAGGTACGTCGCCACGGCCACCCGGCCCGGCGTTCGGGACAGGACGGAGGCGAGGCGTTCACCCGCGCCGGAGACGTGGCCGACCGACACCGGGCGGTCGATCCGCGCGGAGAGCAGCTCGGCTGTCCCGGCGCAGTCGGCGAGAGCTCGGGGGTCCGAGGAACCCGCCGCGGCCAGGACCACGTGGTCGACGCGGCTCAGGCTCCCGAGGCGGTCGGCGAGAATCTCGGCCAGCACCGGGTCCGGGCCGAGCGCGTCGGCGGCGTGGACCCGGCCGGGGTACCGATCCGCCTCCGCAGCCACATCGACATACACGTGGTAGCCGCCGGACAGCAGCAGCGGCACCACCACAGCTTGGTTGCTGTCAGCAACGACACGACGCACGAGCCCGGGGAGCGCGGGGACATCGACGTCGACGAAGCCGAGGGAGACCGGTACGTCGGGACGCTGTCGGGCCATCATCCGGACCAGCTCGTGCACCGTCCGGATCCCGCGCGGGTCCGCCGTACCGTGAGCCGCCGCGATCAGATCGGTCACGTTGGCACTCCGGCTGGTTCGACTGCGAGGCGGTAGCCGCGGCGGACGACTGTCCGCACGAGCTCGGGACGGCCCACCGCCGTACGCAGTCTGTTGACCGTTACCTCCACCGCGTGGACGTCCTCGGCTCCGGGGAGTACGGCGAGCAACGCGGGTCGCGAGACCACATCACCGCCGGCCGCGACAAGGGCGGCCAGTACGGCGCGGGGACCCGGGCCGAGCGGTAGGACCACACCGTCCAGCACCGCAGCACCACCGCGGATCACCAACTGCCCGAATTCCGTCTCGATCGACCGGGCGTTGTCATCCGTCAGCCGGTCGGTCACGATCCGGATCAGGGCACCCAATCGGTAGCGATCCGGCACGAGCGGCTCCAAGCCCAACGCCACAAAGGGTCCAGCGGTGACCGGGCCGACACAGGCGTTTAGCACCCGACCTGTCCGCAGTGCCGACACGAGAGCGTCGTACTGCCCGGTCAGCGCCGCAGCGTCCAGCATGGCCTGCGCACCGGGTGCAGAGGTGTGCACCACCGCGTCCACGATCCCTGTGCAGACCTGACCGATCATCCGCTCGACCATCGCCGGGTCAGGCGCCGGGCCCCAGCGGTACACCTCCAGCCCGCGCACCGACGCCCCAGCCGACCGCAGTGCGTCCTGCAGCGCCGGGTCCGACAATCCATGCAGCTGTACGACGATCTTCCGCCCGTGCACCCCTTGGTCACGGAGCCACTCCACCACCTCGGCGGTCGTCTCCGACCGAGCCGACCAGTGCTCGACCAGTCCAGCAGCCCGGATCGCACCCCGAGCCTTCGGACCGCGGGCGAGGATGCGCGACTGCTCCAGCGTGCCGAGGAGATCCGCGGCCAGGCCGGCGGTGTCGGCCGCCTCGATCCAGCCGCGGAAACCGACGGCGGTGGTGACGACGACATCGTCCGGCGGGTTCGCGATCACCCGCCGGGTCGCCTCGAGTAGCGCATGGTCGTCGGCGACCGGCACGATCTGCAGCGTCGGCGCGTGCATCACCTTCGCGCCGCGCCGCTCGAACGAGGCGATCAGGTCCTCGGCGCGGCGGTGCGCGCTGATCGCGATCGTGCAGCCACTGAGTGGCCCGGTCCTAGTCACCGAGGTTCACCACTACCTGTCCGTCGACCACTTCGACCAGATACACCGGAAGTGACGCCGACGGATCGTCCAGGCACTGGCCGGTGCGAAGGTCGAAGACCTGCTTGAACATCGGCGACGCCACCGTCGGTACGTCGCCCCGGCTGCCGACGATGCCGCGGGACATCACATTCGCGCCGCTGAACGGATCTTGGTTGCCGATGGCAAACACCTCGCCGTCGTGCGTGCGGAACAAGGCGATCTGCACGTCCCCGATCAGGGCCGCGACACCACGCTCCGGCAACAGTACGTCGTACCGGCAGACCACCGTTTGACTCATGGCCGTCACACTCATCCGCGTCCTCGCTTCGCTCCGGGCGCGGATGAGGCACCGGGCACGCTGTGCTTGATTGTGAACTCGCTTCGCTCCTTCACTGGCGTACCTCCAATCGGGGGCCGGCGAGCAGCACCGGCTCCAGCTGTCCGCGTTCGGCCGGGGTGGCCGGCCGCGGCTGGTTGCGCTCGACCACGTACCGCAGGTCGGCGTCGGGCTGGTCCGGTGCGTTCACGAACGAGACGAACCGGGCCAGCTTGTCGGGGTCGTTCAGGGTCGCCTGCCACTCGTCCACGTAGGAGTCGACGTGCTTGGCCATCGCGGCGTCCAGGTCGGCGGCGATGCCGAGGCTGTCGTTCAGTACGACGTCCCGCACGTGATCCAGGCCGCCGTCGAGCTCACGCATCCACACGGCGGTCCGCTGCAGCCGGTCGCCGGTGCGGATGTAGTACATCAGGAACCGGTCGATCGCCTGGAACAGCTCCTCGTCGGTCAGATCGGACGCGAGCAGCTCGGCATGCCGGGGCGTCATGCCGCCGTTGCCGCCGACGTACAGGTTCCAGCCCTTCTCGGTCGCGATCACGCCGACGTCCTTGCCGCGGGCCTCGGCGCACTCCCGGGCGCAGCCGGACACCCCGAGCTTGAGCTTGTGCGGCGACCGCAGCCCGCGGTACCGCAGCTCCAGCGCGATCGCCATGCCCACCGAGTCCTGTACGCCGTACCGGCACCAAGTGGACCCGACACACGACTTCACCGTCCGCAACGCCTTGCCGTAGGCGTGCCCGGACTCGAAGCCGGCGTCGACCAACCGCTGCCAGATCGCCGGCAGCTGCTCGATCCGGGCGCCGAACAGGTCGACCCGCTGGCCGCCGGTGATCTTGGTGTAGAGGCCGAAGTCGCGGGCCACCTCGCCGATCGTGATCAGGCCTTCCGGGGTGATCTCGCCACCCGGGATCCGCGGGACGACGGAGTACGTGCCGTCCTTCTGCATGTTGGCCATCACGTGGTCGTTGGTGTCCTGCAGCGTCGCCCGTTCGCCGTCGAGCACGTGCCCGCTGGGGTCCAGGCTGGCCAGGATCGAGCCCACCACCGGCTTGCAGATGTCGCAGCCGCGGCCGGTCCCGTGCCGCTCGACGATCTCGCTGAACGTGCGCAGCTCGGTGATCCGGACGACGTCGAACAGCTCGGCCCGGCTCAACGCGAAGTGCTCACACAGGGCCTTGCTGACCTCGACGCCGGCCTTGGTGAGCTCGGTGTTGAGCAGGTTCTTCACGATCGGCAGGCAGGAACCACAGCTCGTCCCGGCCTTGGTCTTGCCACACACCGACTTGATGTCGCTGCAGCCTTCGTCCCGTACGGCGCACCGGATCGTGCCCGCGGACACGTTGTTGCACGAACACACCGGCGCGTCGTCGGGCAGCTCGAGCTGCACCGGTCCCGCACCCTCTGGCAGCAGGAACGCGGCTGGATCCGCGCCGAGCTCACGGCCGACCATCGGGCGCAGACCGGAGTACGCCGACGCGTCGCCGACCAGGATGCCGCCGAGCAGCGTACGAGCGTCATCGGACAGCACGAGCTTCTTGTAGACACCGGCCACGGGGTCGGCGTACACGATGTCGAGCGCGCCCTCGGTCGCGCCGAACGCGTCACCGAAGCTGGCCACGTCGACGCCGAGCAGCTTCAGCTTGGTGGAGGTGTCCGCACCCGGGAACGTCGCCTCGCCACCGAGCAGCCGGTCGGCGACGATCTCGGCCATGGTGTAGCCGGGGGCAACCAATCCCCACACACGGCCTTCGATACAAGCGACTTCGCCGATCGCCCAGACACCGGGCACCGACGTACGGCAGGCCTCGTCGACGACCACGCCGCCGCGCTCACCGATCTCCAGGCCGGCGGCCCGACCGAGCTCGTCCCGCGGGCGTACGCCGGTCGCGAAGACGACCACGTCAGCCGGGAGATCAGGGCCTTCGGCAACGGCCATCGCGCGGGCCGCACCTTGCGAGGTGAGCTTGACCCGGGTTGTCGCCGTCGAGGTCATCACGTCCACGTCGAGGTCCCGGATCAGCCGGGCGAGCGCGCTGCCGCCGCCCTCGTCGACCTGCAGCGGCATCAGCCGGGGCGCGAACTCGACCACCTTGGTTGCCGCACCCAAGGCCCGGAGTGCACCGGCTGCCTCGAGGCCGAGCAGACCGCCGCCGACGACGACGCCGTGGACGTCCTTGCCTTCGCTCTTGAGCCGTTCGACGTACACCCGCAGCGCGGCCACGTCGTCGATGGTGCGGTAGACGAAGCAGCCTTGGGCGTCGCTGTTCTTCACCGGCGGGACGAAGGCCGACGAGCCGGTCGCCAGGACCAGTTCGTCGTACCCGATCTCCTCGCCGCGCGCGGTCTTCACGGTCTTGCCGGCGGTGTCGATCTCGGTGACCTGCACGCCCTTGCGCAGGGTCACGGCGGGGTCGTCCCAGAGCTCCGGGTCGCCGAGCGAGAGGTCGTGCGGGTCGCGGCCGGAGAAGTAGCTGGTCAGCGCGACTCGGTCGTACGGGAGCCGCGGCTCCTCGGCCAGCACGGTGACGCGGTAGTTGACACCGGTGTCGCGGGAGCGCAGTGCCTCCACGAGCCGGTGCGCGACCATGCCGCCGCCCACCACCACAACCTGCCGGGCCTTGTTCAGCTCTGCCATCGTCGCCCTCCTGCTCGGGACTGGTTCGGTCTCGCCGCGACGGAAGCGGTCGAGCAGTTCGCCGACGGCGCCGGTGCAACTGCCGCACCCGGTCGTCGCCCGCGTCGTGGCGGCGATGCCGGCGACACTGTCGGCACCCCCACGCCAGGCCGCCTCGATCGCGGCCCGGGTGACGCCGTTGCACCTGCAGACGGTCGCCACCTTCTTCTTCGGTACGACGGGTTCCGCCAGCAACCCGTCCGCCACCACCGGCGTCCCACGGTCCGCCAGCAAAACCAGTTCCGCGGCTACGTCCGGCGCCCCCACCGCGACCGCCGACCGCACCACGCCGTCCCGCAGAACGGCCCGCACATACCGGCCGCCGTCCTCCAGCCGGACAACTTCCCCGCCCTCGTCCTTGCCACCCAGCACAAGCACGTCGAGCCCGCCGGCCGTCAGCCGAACCACGTCAAGGTCAGGCACCTCAGCCGGCGCACCCGACAACTGCTGGGCCAGTGCCTCGGCCTGAGACCAGGCAGAAGCAACAGTGCCTGTAATCCGGCCGTCCACCTCGGCGCAGTCGCCGATCGCGTGCACTCGCGGGTCATCCGGGCTCGTCAGCGTGCGGTCGACAACAATCCCGGTCCGGACGGTCAGCCCGGTCGCCAACTCGGTCCGGGGCTTCACCCCACACGCGACCACCAGCAACTCACCGAACACCTGCCGCCCACTCTGCAGCCGCAGCGCCCGAAAGCTCCCGTCCTTCAGCTCGGTCCCGTCCAGGTGCGTGTTGAGCAGCACCTCGATACCCAACTCCCGCACGGCCCGCGTGACCCGCCGCCCGGCGGAGAGCCGAACCGTCTTGTCCAGCAGGCTTTCCCCGTCATGAACCAACGTGACCGCGACACCCCGCTCTCGCAGCGCACACGCGGTTTCCACACCAAGCACGCCACCACCAAGAACCACGGCCCGCCGCACGTGCGAGAGACCAACGACCGCCTCCGCGTCGGCTGTGGATCGCAACGTGTGAATCCCGGCCGCCTCGACCACCCCGGCCGGCACCACCGGCACCGCCCCAGTGGCGAACACCAGCCGGTCGTACTCCCATTCGCGACCACCGGCATCGGTCACCACCCGGCGATCCCGGTCGACGGCAACCGCGGTAGCCACCGCCTCGTCCCCGACCACGGGGGCTGCCGCACGGCCGGCGACGTACTCGGTCAGCCGACTGCGGTTGTACGACGGCTCGTCACCGAGCACAACCGCGTTCGGCAGCAGCTGAGCGAGCCGCCGGCCCGCCATCCCACCACCGATGATCACCACACGTTCGGTCATGGGGCCTCCCGGCCTGGACTGAGGAGCGCAGGGAGCGCAGCGACCGGAGCGACGAGGGAAGGCCGGGAGCCAGGGCCC